>NZ_LVDR01000013.1:49405-123172 GCF_007636515.1 Shewanella sp. MSW | reverse complement strand
CTTTTTTGTTTGTCTCGCTTCCAGCGAGCACGACTTAACATGCAGCCCAAAGCTGCTGGCGCAGTGTGTGCCCCTCAGCTCGCAGCCAAGCTGCTTCGCGCTACAGCCATCTATCAAGCTGTGCTTGATGAGCAGATGTCTTTCGCCCCCATGTGAGATGGTGCTGTGGATATGTTGAGAATGGCTCGACTGGTTTATCTGGTCAGATTTATCCAGTCCCTGATCTATCCAGCCCCTGGAGCACAGAGATTTCACCCGACCAGTATTCTCAATGAAGGTATTCCAGGCTCGGGATGCTTACTCAACAATTTGCTCGTAGCAATCGAATACTCGGTTGGAAAGACAGTGTTGTCTGAGCCATTGCCAAACTTGCTCCATCGGGTTCAGATCTGGGGAATAGGCGGGTAGCTTAATCAAAGTGAGATTTGAGAAAGGTGTTGCCGTATCCATAGTATGCCAGCCTGCGCCAGCAACGATGACCTCTGCAGAGGTGATTTGGGACATCTGCATCGACAAGACAGGGATAATAAAAAGCCAGCTTAGGCGGCTGGCTTAGGGCTTAGTTTGAAAACTCTGTCAGGATTTTATCAAGAATAGGTTGGTTGGCGTCCGGGAAGGTGTATTCCGGGAGCTTTTCCAAGTGTACCCACTCGACTTGCTGTCCCTCGACGCCATAAGCCGTACCACTGAATTCAGTGACCAGGTGAATATCCAGTAATACTTGTTTGTCGGGATAGTCATAAGACAACAACATAAAAGGAGTGGAATCTGCTATGTTGAGGCCGACTTCTTCTGTGAGTTCTCTGGCGAGCGCTTGGGTGACGGTTTCGCCGGTTTCGACTTTACCGCCGGGGAACTCCCATTTTCCACCTTGATGCAGATGCCCATGGCGCTTGGCCAGTAGGATCTGTTCGCCGGATTTGATAATACCGACTGCGACATGAACTCTTTTGGTCATGATTGATCCTTGAAGAAATTGCCTTCATCGTAACCCAGCTCATCCAGCATCTGCTGATCAAATTCTGGCTTCACCGGGATAGCATGTTTCTCTGAGGCCCAATCTCCAAGATCTATGAGTTTACAACGCTCGCTACAGAAGGGCTTGAATTTGGATTCGGGGCTCCATTCCACCTCTTTTTGACAGGTGGGGCACTTAACTGTGATAGGCATTTTTGTGTCTCTCGGGCTAACTGATGGCGCCCATGGTAAAGAGTTTAGCCGCAGGTCGCCAGTAGGAATTTGACCGTTCTGTCTGAATGTTTCTGCTGTTCGAACTGGACAAAGTGAATGGCAAAACGATTCCTATGGCCACTTATGGTGGGGTAGCAGCCCTGTTCGGCGTCAAGCTTGACTCTAACCAGTGACAGGCTTTGTTGACTATCGCCTTGATAAAAGCCGGCATGGGCGACAGCCTCTCGGTACTCACAGCTCATGCGGGTTAGTTGCAACAGCAGGCTGATAGGTTGCAGTAAACTCCTGAAGTGGTTGGTCCATTGGCGATACTCTTGGCTGCGTTCTTCCCAAGGTTTCGCCAGCCAAAAGTGGAGCTGCGGCAGATCGAAGTTACAGCAAGCACCAGGCATACTGAATCTCTGTCTGAGCGCCGATATAAATCTGTCTTGTTTCAGCTGGCTACCTGGACGCTGCGGGCGTTGCAGCTCTTCTCTGGCATGGGAGAATTGTTCAAGATAGTGCTGTAGCTGTTGTTGATCGACTTGTTCCTGCTGTTGCCAGTTTTGCAGCTGGATTAATTGGCGGTCGATGTCTTTGATGACTTCGCTGCGGTAATCACAGCGTTCGGTAAGTTCACAGAGAGAGAAAAGCGGATAGAAGCATCTGTGTTGATGATCTTGCTGCAGGTTGTTATCCAATTGACGAGCGAGATATTCCAGACGCAGATAACTACGGATCTTTTCATTTAGCGGCTGTTCGAATATCAGTTCTGTCGTGTTCATGAATTTTTAATGTCTGCCAGCTGTAAGTATTTATTATGCAGCGCCAGTACCTGGGCCTGTAACGCGTCGATCTCTCCCTGATTGTCAATCACATCATCGGCCTTATCGAGTCGGCTCTGGCGGTCGCTCTGGCTATTGATAATGTTTTGAACCTGCTCCTTAGACACCATGTCCCGTTCAATAGTTCGCTGCAATTGTAATTTGGGTGAAATATCTACAACTAATGTGCGATCTGCCAGTTTGTCCAGGCCGTTCTCAAACAGTAAGGGAACCACCATAATGACATAAGGAGAAGTCGCCGTTTCAAGCCGTTCCAGCATGCGGGTGCGTATCATGGGATGCAACAGGGCATTGAGCCACTCCCTGTCTTGCGGATGATGAAATATCTGTTCCCTCAGCGCCGCCCTATTCAGGGTGCCCTCAGGTGTCAGCATCTGAGGGCCAAATTTATCGCCAATTTGCTTAAGGCCATCTGAGCCTTTTGCGACTACTTCTCTGGCAATGATATCGGCATCAACCAAGACAATGCCTTGCTCGGCAAACAGATTGGCTACTGTCGTTTTACCGCTGCCTATGCCCCCGGTGAGGCCTACAATAAAGTTCGCCATTTAAAGTGTTCCCAAGTACCAGTCAACTATCTGTTGCCCCCACACCAGGGCAACCCAACCTGCTATGGCAATATAGGGGCCAAAGGGAATGGGGTTACCCCGATTGAGGTTCTTGAACACTATGAGTAACACACCTACCAGGGCGCCCACCAAAGAAGAGAGCAGAATTATCAGTGGCAGCATCTGCCAGCCCAGCCAGGCGCCAAATAAGGCCATAAGCTTGAAGTCGCCATAGCCCATGCCTTCCTTGCCGGTGATTAATTTGAACAGCCAGTAGATAGACCAGAGGCTTAAATAACCGGCTGCGGCGCCTATGGTGGCATCGGTAATGCTGGTAAAAGTGCCGGAGATATTAATCAGTAAACCGAGCCACAGCAGCGGCAGGGTAAGCTGATCAGGCAGTAGCATCTCATCTAAATCTATGCCGCTGAGGGCTATTAGTCCAAATGTCAGAATAGTGGCGTAAACAAACTGCAGTGTCGGGCCAAAGTGCCAAGCGAGCGTACAAATGAGTAGGGCCGTCAACAATTCGAATAGAGGATACCTGGCCGAGATTTTGTCTTTACAGGCGGCGCATTTACCGCCAAGCGTCAGGTAGCCGATTATGGGTAAGTTGTGCCAGGGTTTGATATGAGCACCACACTTGGGGCAGGCAGACTTTGGCAGTAACAGATTGTACTTGGCCGGGTAGTTATCTATTGCAGCATTGAGCTTGGCTTCACCTATCTGTTTAGTGAGTTCGGGTTGGTATTCCTGCAGGTATTGATTGCATTCCTGCTGCCATTCGCGCTTCATCATTACCGGCAGGCGGTGGATCACTACATTGAGAAAGCTGCCTATCACAGAGGCAAACAGAAAACAGAGAACAAGAAAGAGCCACAGATTGTGGCTCAATATGGCAATAAAGTCTGACATCGAATATTACACTGCCCTAAAAATGGTGTTAAAAGTGCTGCTTGTTATTATTGCACCGGCTTTGATACTGAGGTTTAACCTACCACGTTACCCATTTTGAAGATAGGCAGGTACATACCTACAATAAGACCGCCTACCAGAGTACCTATGACCACCATCATAATGGGTTCAATCAGGCTGGAAAGCCCGTCTACGGCGTCATCTACCTGCATCTCATAAATATTGGCTATCTTGTTGAGCATATTATCCAGTGAACCGGATTCCTCACCTATCATCACCATCTGGATCAGCATATCGGGAAACAGCTTGGTGGTACGCATGGCCACGTTCATCTGCATACCGGCCATCACTTCGGTGCGTACATTCAGCAGGGCCTTGCGGTAGACATAGTTACCGGAGGCGCCGGCGGCAGACTCCAGGCCATCAATCAGCGGTACCCCGGCGGCAAAGGTAGTGGCCAGGGTGCGGGCGAAACGGGCCATGGCAGCCTTATGGAGGATTTCGCCAATCAGGGGAATTTTAAGCACCATTTCATCGATACGGTTACGAAACTTTTCCGAGTTGCGATGGGCGCGGACAAACAGCCAAACCCCGATAACAATCGCCGCGAGAAACAGATACCAGGTACTTTGCAGCCAACGGCTTATATTAACTATCAGTTGGGTAAAGGCGGGCAGTTCAGCGCCAAAGCTGGCAAAGATACTTTCGAACTGAGGTACCACAAACAGCAATAGCAGCACAGTAACTGCTATGGCAACCACAACTACCGCCGCGGGATAGAACATGGCTTTTTTAATCTTGGATTTGAGCGCCTCGGCTTTCTCTCTGTAGGTCGCGATACGGTCAAATACCGCATCCAGAGAGCCGGAATGTTCCCCGGCGGCCACCAGGTCGACATAGAGATCATCGAAATAAGCCCTGTGGGGGCGCAGTGCGTCGGAAAGGGGAATACCTGCCTGAACATCGGCCAGCACAGTGCCCAGCAAAATACGCACCTTGTTTTTCTCATGGCCGCGGGCAATCAACTCGATGGAGGTCACCAAGGGCACACCTGCGGCCAGCATGGTGGCTATCTGGCGGGTGATCACCGCGATATCCATCGGCTTGATTTTTTTATCACCACCAAAGAGAGAGGCAGACTTTTTACGTACTAGTTTGGGATTAATCCCCTGGTTTTTCAGTAAGCTTTTGATTTCGGCAATGCTGGCGCCGCGCAATTCGCCGGAGCTTTGCTTGCCATCGCGGTTAAGACCTTTCCAGGTGAAGGTGTAGATCTTGGCTTGAGCCTTGGCACCTTTGGTTTTGGCTTTATTATTTTTAGCTGTTGCCGTTGCTGTGGCCATAATAGTTCCTTGGAATAAACGGTTTGCCGTGCCTGCATATTATTTTAGTCGGGTTAACCCTGGCCTGCCTGCAGCGAATGGCGTTAAGCACTCATGTTGTGGCGTGTATGCAATGGCACTCACGCTTTGGCACGCCGGCTTTGGATATCACAGTCGCTGTCTGGCTTGGCAGGCATCAGTAACTGGTTACCCGGTTGACCTCGGCAATGCTGGTGACGCCCTGAATGACTTTAAGCAGGCCAGACAGGCGCAAATCCCTCATTCCCTGCTGCTTGGCGGTAGCGGCAATCTGCAGTGAATTACCACCTTCCATAATGGTTCTGGCAATTTCATCGGACATCTTCATCACCTCATAGATACCGACCCGGCCCTTGTAACCGCCGGAGCAGTGCTCACAGCCGCAGGGCTTATAAACGGTAAAACCGCTATCTATCTGTTGCTGGCTGAAGCCCAGCTGCAGCAGTTCATGTTCGGGGATCTCTTCCGCTTGTCGGCACTCGGGGCAGAGACGGCGGGCCAGGCGCTGGGCAATAATCAGGTTGACCGAACTGGCAATGTTGTAGCCGGGTACGCCCATATTGAGCAAACGGGTGAGGGTTTCGGCCGATGAGTTGGTGTGCAGGGTCGAGAGCACCAAGTGGCCGGTTTGTGCCGCCTTGATGGCGATTTCGGCGGTTTCCAGATCGCGAATTTCCCCTACCATCACCACGTCCGGATCCTGACGTAGGAAGGAGCGCAGCGCCGAGGCGAAGGTTAACCCGGCCTTGGGGTTGATATGCACCTGGTTAACCCCTTCGAGGTTAATCTCCACCGGATCTTCGGCGGTGCTGATATTGCGCTCCTCGGTATTGAGAATATTGAGGCCGGTATAGAGGGACACGGTTTTCCCTGACCCCGTGGGGCCGGTAACCAGGATCATCCCCTGGGGTCTTGCCAGCATCTCCATATAGGCTTGTTTCTGGTCTTCCTCATAGCCGAGCTTTTCTATGCCCAACTGCGCCGAAGAGGAATCGAGGATCCGCATCACTATCTTTTCGCCCCAGAGGGTGGGCAGGGTGCTGACCCGAAAATCTATGCTCTTGTTGCGCGACAGCCGCATCTTGATGCGGCCATCCTGGGGCACCCGGCGCTCGGCGATATCCAGCTTGGACATTACCTTAAGTCGCGCCGATATCCGTCCGGAAAGTGAAATCGGCGGCTCGGACACCTCATGGAGTATGCCATCAATACGAAAACGGATGCGGTAGCGCTTCTCGTAGGGTTCAAAATGCAGATCCGACGCGCCCTTACGGATGGCATCGGTGAGAATTTTATTGATATAGATGACGATGGGGGCATCGTCCTTGCCTTCAGTCTCTTCCTGTTGGCGCTTGTCGGTATCTGTGACTTCGATGCCGGCGAGGGACTCTTCATCCAGGCCATCGAGATCCAGCGAGCTCAAGTCCTCTTCCAGTACCTTTTCCAGCGCTTTGGCTAACTTGTCCTCTTCGACCAGTATCGCCTCGGCATGCAGGCCGGCGCTGAACTGAAAGTCTTCCAGGGCGGCGATATTGGTGGGATCCGAGGTGGCGATATAGAGGCGGTTGCCGCGCTTGAACAGCGGCAGGCATCTGTGTTTGTCGATCAGTTTCTTGTTGAGAAACCCATCCGGAATGCTGCTTAGGTCAAACTCATTGAGATCCAGCAGTGGGGTGCCGTACTCCTCATAACAGAGTTCGGCTATGCTGCGGGCGGATAAAAGCTTGCTGGTCACCAGGGTGGTGACCAGGGTTTGGTTGCTGTTTTGCGACTGCTTGATGGCCTCCGTCAGGCTGCTCTCATTGAGCAGCCCCTTACGGATAAATAGCGTCGATAATCCTAGATGGAGGCTAGTTGTAGGCATTAAATATTAGCTACGGCACTCAGCTGGTACATAATCAGCGTCGCTTGGGTTATTACAATCCCATTCGATGCCACCCGAGGCGGTTAAGCTTCCTACTACATCAAAGGTTACAGTTACCGATGACGATGCCGCCACTGATACACCTATCGTTATATTACCGCCATCTACAGCTGCACAAGTTAGTGTTGTCATTCCAACAGTCGCAGTGTTTACACCACGGCATGCAGTCGCTGCTGCTACTTCACCTTCAGCAGCAACGTTTTCCCCGACGGTTGCTTTAGCTGCAGACGCAGCAGCTAGACCTTCACTAGCTTTAGCACGGATAGTATAGTCTTGATACGCAGGCAATGCGATGGCCGCTAGAATACCTATGATGGCCACTACGATCATCAATTCGATCAGGGTAAATCCCTGAGCACGCTTGTTGAGTTTGATACCTTTCATTTGCTTTCTCCATTGTTGCCGTCTTGAGTGAATCGGTAACTCGATTCCCTGTTACTCGTATTCCTGTGATGCCTGTAAATATTCAGGCGGTTTTCCCGGCTTGCCAGCTTAGTGGGGATGACCCCAAAGCCTATCTGGATCCAGACTCAATCAGTTCAGCAAAATCATTTAAGTTTATCGTATGTCGTTCCGGCAAACCGCACCTCAAGGAACTGAGCATTTACTCAAATCACAATTTTTACATTTGTAACTTTATTGTGTGTCATAAAATAGCAGTTTGGGTGGTTACCTTGTCGGTGAGGTTGGCCGACGCGGCTATCTCGCCTGCCCTAAAAGTTAGTATAAAGTTACTAAAAAGGGAATCTGTAATAGTGAAAAAACCACCTGAAATAGCGGAAAAAATCAAAATTGTTACCCACCACCAAGTTTTGCCGGTAACAATATTTTGACGCTTTGCCTTGTTTGTGTCAGGGATGTGGCGTTGTCAAAAAAATGCTTGGCTCCCCTTTGGTGGTAAATACGGTTGTTAATGGTTTGTTTTGTTTTGTTGGGCTGTTTGGGAGCGGATTTTGGGGTGGATTTTTGGCTGGTAATGGGTGGTTTTTTATAGCTGGTTTTACCTATGTGGGGTTTCATGCACAGGTTTTGTGCATGGACTTTATGCATGGACTTTATGTATGGGCTTTGTGCACGGGCTTTATGCATGGACTTTATGCATGGGCTTTATGCATGAGTTTTATACTGGTGCCAAGTGAGGTGCACAAACCGTGTCTGCCTGAGGACGAATATTACCCTGGGATAACGTCATCTGACGGGCCAGGGGCTGAGTCAGGGGCAGATTCAGGGGCTGAGTTAGGGGCTGGGCTTGGGCAGAGTCAGGGCAGGAGCCGTCTTGGAGCGGCGGGCTTGGGGCGGCGGTTTTCAGTGGAGTGGCGAGAGCCTGACTCAGAATAAGGCGCAGATGCTGCAAGCTGCAATGGCAAGCGGATGAGTATTGTGCGGTTAACGGTGGGGCTTGGCGGTTAACGCCTGCTGGGGTGATATTTGTGCTGAAAACGGCATACCCCTGGCGTTAGGGGTATGCCTGCCAAGATCTCAGCCTTTGAGGCGCATGGAGAGATCCATGGCCCGCACATGCTTGGTCAGGGCGCCGACCGAGATAAAGTCGACACCGGTTTGGGCGAAGGCAGTTATGGTTTCCAGAGTGACATCGCCGGAAACTTCCAGTTTGGCACCCAGTCCCTTGGCCTTAAAGCCATTATTGAGCTCTACTGCCTGCAGCATCATGGTGACATCGAAGTTGTCCAACATAACAATATCGGCGCCGCCCTCCAGCGCTTGCGCCAGCTCCTGCAGGGTTTCTACTTCGACTTCCACAGGTTTGTCCGGGCGCAGTGCACGTGCGGCCGCAATCGCCTTGGCGATACCGCCGCAGGCCATAATATGGTTCTCTTTGATCAGAAAGGCGTCGAACAAACCTATGCGGTGGTTTTTGCCGCCGCCGCAGGTGACGGCATATTTTTGCGCCGTCCGCAGGCCGGGAAGGGTCTTGCGGGTATCGAGCAAACGGCATTGAGTGCCCGCCAGTTTGTCGCAGTAAATCTTGGTCAGGCTGGCTACGCCTGAGAGGGTTTGAATAAAGTTCATCATGGTGCGCTCGCCGGTGAGCAGCAGGCGCGCCGGGCCGGAGAGTTCACACAGCAGCTGATTGGGCAGCACAAGATCGCCATCATCCACATGCCAGTGCAGGGCCACTTCGCCTCCGAGCTGGTTAAATACCTGCTCAGCCCAGGCTTTACCGCAGAAAACACCTTCTTCGCGGGTAATAAGGGTAGCTTCGGCATATTTGTCTGCCGGGATCAACAGGGCTGTGATATCGCCCTCGGAGGCCTTCTGGTGGCCAAGATCTTCGTCCAGTGCGGCTTTGACACTGACCCTGATATCATTTTCGAGCATGATACGCGTCCTTGATTGACTCGGGATTATAGAGGAAATTTATGCTGCTAGATTAGCATAATAAGGGGCGCTGCTGGTATTGTGTTGGAGGTTCAATTGGCTGTGGCTGGGCTCAAAGTTATTTTGAGCCAATGTGACTACAGTCAAGGTGCTGCTGTATGTATGGTTATCAGAGTCAGGGGAGTGAGCATTTGGCGCAGACACTATGGGTTGAAGGCTGGTATAAAGAGGCTGAACCTAGCCCTTCACCTCACTTTAATCACAGGCCCGATGGCGAGGTGAGCCTTCTGGTGATCCATAATATCAGTCTGCCGGCCGGCTGTTTTGGTCTGCCTTATATAGAGCAGCTGTTTTTGGGAACCTTGGATACTGAAGCCGATCCCAGCTTTGCCGAGCTTAAGGGGCTGGAAGTGTCGGCGCATTTTCTTATTCGCCGTGATGGTGAATTGCGCCAATATGTTTCGGTCGACCAGCGCGCCTGGCATGCCGGGGTATCTAACTTTGCCGGTCGTAGCGGCTGTAATGACTTTGCCGTCGGCATAGAGTTGGAGGGCACAGACGATTCCGGCTTTACCGAGGCGCAGTACCATAAACTTATTACCCTGAGCCAAAGTTTACGGTTGGCTTACCCGGATATCACCAAAGAGAGAATAGTAGGTCACAGCGATATTGCCCCTGGGCGCAAGACAGACCCGGGCCCGGGGTTTGATTGGCAAAGGTATCTGCAGGCGCTGTGACGCGTGTCGCTTTGAGATGGCCACAGGCCTAAAGAGAGCATGGAGAAGAAGAGATGGCACTGTTTTCCCTGTTGATCGCGATTATTGTTGAACGTTTGAAACTGCTGCCGGCTCGTTGGCAGTTGGACAGTGGGCTGCGCTGGTATCAAAGGCAGATGTTTACCGACAGCCAGCTGAGTACCACAACTGGCATGATACTGGCGCTCTTGCTACCGGCTGTGAGTGTGGCGGTGGCGTTGTGGGTTGTGGATGGATGGTTTTGGGGCTTGCCTTCGCTGCTGCTGTGGGTGGCGCTGGCGGTAGTGTGTTTTTCCCACCAATATCAAAGGCGTTTATTTAAGCGATATGTGCAGGCTGCTTGCCGCGGTGATGTGCAAGCCAGTTTTCATTTCGCCGGAGAGCTGGACTGCAGTGAATGCCTGGATGCGGTCAGCGAACGCGAGTTGGGCGCCAGGGTAGGCCAGAGCGTGGCCTGGCTCAACTACCGCTATTATGGCGCCGTGGCGCTGTTCTTTATCCTATTTGGTCCGGTAGGCGCGGTGTTTTATTGCAGCGTGCGTTTTTTTGATGAAAGGCGCCAACGCTTGGCTAAAGAGTGGCCTGTGGTAGATAAGCTGCTGTATTGGCTCGACTGGTTGCCGGCACGGATCATAGGTTTTGGTTATGTGCTTTGCGGTCATTTCAGCAATGCTTTTCCGTTATGGTGCCAGTTGGCGTTGAAACGGGAGGCGACGCCCAGGGAGATAGTGACCCAAGTGGCGCTGGCTGCTGAAACTCTGCCGGATGATGAAGATGTGCCTGTGTCGGTACAGTCTACCTTGGCACTGCTGGCCTTGAGTAAGCGTAACTCAACTTTACTGCTTACTATTTTGTCGCTGTTGACCATTTTTGGTCTGGTGAGTTAGTGCCGAATAAGTGTGCTTGCGGTTTTGCTGCGGCGGGGCTTGGGTTTAATCAGGCTTGGGTATAACCAGGCTTGGGTTTAACCAGGGCTTTGCCGCAAACAGGGCCCGAAGCTGCTTGTTAATTGGTCTGACCCCAGAGGGAAAAATATAGGCTATGCTCACACATCGTGAGTTGACTTGATGCAGATCACTAACTGGACTTTAAAAGTGTGATTTGATAAAGTGCGCTCACTCGTAGAAATTGGTAAGACCAATTTACAATAGGAGCTGAGGGCCAGATGGCTTATAGCAAAATCAGTCAGCCAAAGATTTCTGACGTCATCATGAATCAGTTGGAGCAGATGATCCTGGAAGGCAGCTTGCAGCCGGGTCAGAAGTTACCTCCTGAACGCGAGTTGGCGTTGCAATTTGAAGTCTCCCGTCCCTCATTGCGGGAAGCGATTCAAAAGCTGGAAGCAAAAGGATTATTGCTGCGCCGCCAAGGCGGTGGTACCTACGTTAAAGAACAGTTGTGGCAGAGTCTTGCCGATCCCATAGTCGAACTTATGCAGGGTGATCCGGAGAGTCAATATGACTTGCTGGAGTTCCGTCATGCCACCGAAGGCATGATGGCTTATTTTGCTGCCCTGCGCGGAACTGACGCCGATATGCAGAATATCCAGCGAATGATCCAGGAAGTGGAAGACGCCGAGGGAATTGAAGCGCAAGCGGCCGCCATTGTGCATTTTTACCGGGCGGTAGCCGAGGCATCACACAATGTTGCTATGCTGCACCTGGTGCTGAGTTTAACTCCTGTGCTGCATCAGAATGTGGCGCAAAACCTGGAGCTTCTGAGCCGTCGTGAAGAAGCTTCATCCATGGCGAATAAACATAGGCGGGCTTTGCTGGCCGCTATTATTCGCCGCGATCCCGAAGCCGCGCGTGAAGCGTCCAATGACCACTTGAGTTATATCGAGGAAGTCATGTTGTCGGTACGGGAAGAAGATAGCCGGTTGCAGCGTAGCTTGCGCCGTTTGAAGAGCGGCGTGTAGCCCAGGGTCGGCCCAGTGCCCACCTTAGGACGTCGCAATCACTATTAATACAATGTATAGAAGGACAGTGTCATGTCTGAAAATATGCTACAAGACTTGGATCCGTTAGAGACACAGGAATGGGTAGAATCCCTGCAAGCCGTATTGGAGCAGGAAGGTCCCGAACGTGCTCATTACCTGTTGGAAAAGCTGATCGACAAGGCTCGCCGTAACGGTACTCACCTGCCTTACACTGCCACTACTGCTTACCTGAATACCATTCCTGCCGGGCAAGAGCCTCATATGCCGGGCAACCAGGAGATGGAACGTCGCATTCGCGCCATTGTGCGTTGGAACGCGTTGGCTATGGTACTGCGTGGTTCCAAGAAAGATCTGGAGCTTGGTGGTCATATTTCCAGTTTCTCATCCAGTGCCACTATCTATGATGTGTGCTTTAACCACTTCTTCCGTGCTCCCAACGAGAAAGACGGCGGCGACCTGGTTTACTTCCAGGGCCACATTGCCCCCGGCATCTATGCCCGTTCTTTCCTCGAAGGTCGTCTGAGTGAAGAACAGCTGGCCAACTTCCGTCAGGAAGTGGATGGCAAAGGCCTGTCCTCCTATCCGCATCCCAAGCTGATGCCTGATTACTGGCAGTTCCCTACGGTTTCCATGGGTCTGGGCCCTATCCAGGCCATTTATCAGGCGCGCTTCCTTAAGTACCTGACTGACCGTGGTATCAAGGATTGCTCCGAGCAAACCGTGTATTGCTTCCTGGGCGACGGCGAGTGTGACGAGCCGGAAGCGCTGGGTGCCATCGGTCTGGCCGCTCGTGAAGAGCTGGATAATCTGGTGTTTATCGTTAACTGTAACCTGCAGCGTCTCGACGGCCCTGTACGCGGTAACGGCAAGATCATCCAGGAGCTGGAAGGTGAATTCCGCGGCGCCGGTTGGGAAGTGGTCAAGGTTATCTGGGGCCGTTACTGGGATCCATTGCTGGCCAGTGACACCAGCGGTAAGCTGCTGCAACTGATGAACGAAACCGTTGACGGTGAATACCAGAACTGTAAAGCCAAAGGCGGTGCCTGGACCCGTGAACACTTCTTCGGTAAGTATCCTGAAACCGCCGAGATGGTAGCCAACATGTCAGACGATGACATCTGGCGCCTGAACCGTGGTGGTCACGATCCGGTGAAGATTTACGCCGCGCTCGATAGAGCCAAGAAGACCAAGGGTCGCCCAACCGTTATTCTGGCCAAGACAGTGAAAGGTTATGGTCTGGGTGATGCCGGTGAAGGCAAAAACATTGCCCATAACGTCAAGAAGATGGACATTGAAGCCATTCGTCACTTCCGTGACCGCTTCAACATCCCAATCTCTGATGACAAGCTGGATGAAATCCCCTTCTACCATCCGGGACCGGACTCCGAAGAGGTCAAATACCTCAAGGAACGCCGTGAGGCCCTGATGGGTTATCTGCCTGCCCGTCGGCAGAAGTTCAGCGAAGAGCTGCAAGTGCCTTCACTGAAAATTTTTGATGCGGTTCTCAAAGGCTCCAACGGCCGTGAGATCTCTTCTACCATGGCTTTTGTGCGGGTATTGACTGCCTTGCTGAAAGATAAGGGCATAGGTAAGAAGATAGTACCTATCATCCCGGATGAGGCCCGTACCTTTGGTATGGAAGGTCTGTTCCGTCAAGTGGGTATCTATGCTCACGAAGGGCAGAAATATGTGCCTCAGGATGCGGATCAGGTTGCTTACTATCGTGAGGACAAGTCCGGTCAGGTGCTGCAGGAAGGGATTAACGAGCTGGGCGCCATGTCCTCTTGGGTATCGGCTGCGACCAGCTACTCGGTCAATGATACGCCGATGATCCCTTTCTACATCTATTACTCCATGTTCGGTTTCCAGCGGATCGGCGATCTGGCCTGGGCTGCCGGCGACATGCGCGCCCGTGGCTTCCTGGTCGGTGGTACTTCCGGCCGGACTACGCTGAACGGCGAAGGTTTGCAGCACCAGGATGGTCACAGCCATATTCTGGCCAACACCATTCCTAACTGCATCAGCTATGACCCAACCTATGGTTATGAAATTGCCGTTATCGTTCAGGATGGTATTCGCCGCATGTATGGCGAAGATCAGGAAGATATCTTCTACTACCTGACCACAATGAACGAGAACTATGTTCAACCTGAAATGCCACAAGGCGTGGAAGAGGGCATTGTCAAGGGTATCTACAAGTTGGAAAGCGTTGCCGGTTCCGGTAAAGGCAAAGTCCAGCTGATGGGTTGCGGCACTATTCTCGAGCAAGTACGCAAGGCGGCACAGGCGCTGGCGAAAGACTTCGGTATCAGCACAGATGTGTTCAGCGTTACCAGCTTCAACGAACTGGCGCGTGATGGTCAGGCGGTTGAGCGCTGGAACATGCTGCACCCAACTGAAACCGCCAAGGTGCCTTATGTAAGCACAGTGCTGGCAAAAGATGCGCCTGCGATTGTGGCGACCGATTACATGAAGATCTATGGCGAGCAGCTGCGCGCTTATGTGCCTTGTGACTACAAGGTGCTGGGTACCGACGGTTTCGGCCGCTCTGACAGCCGCGCCAACCTGCGTCACCACTTCGAAGTGGATGCCAAGTTCATCGTGGTTGCTGCGCTCAAGTCGCTGGTGGACCGCAACGAGCTGCCGGTAGATGTTTTGGC
Source organism: Shewanella sp. MSW (assembly GCF_007636515.1). Taxonomy (NCBI): domain Bacteria; kingdom Pseudomonadati; phylum Pseudomonadota; class Gammaproteobacteria; order Alteromonadales; family Shewanellaceae; genus Shewanella; species Shewanella sp. MSW. Next base: position 108,715 of record NZ_LVDR01000013.1, on the reverse strand, counting down.
CAAGACCATTGCCGAATATGGCATCGACGCCGACAAGATCGACCCACAGCACGCGTAAGAGGTGAAGCAGAATGGCTGATATGAAACAAGTACTGGTTCCCGATATTGGCGGGGACGAGGTACAGGTTATTGAGATCTGTGCCAATGTGGGTGACAGCCTGGCGGCTGAAGACTCCATTATTACCGTTGAAAGCGACAAGGCGACCATGGATATTCCTGCGCCCTTCGCCGGTGTGCTCAAAGAGCTGAAAGTGGCCGTTGGCGACAGCGTGTCTGAAGGCACCTTGATAGCCTTGATGGCTGCCGAAGGCGCAGAAGCTGCAGCTGTTGCAGAGGCGCCCAAGGCTGAAGCCGCGCCTGCTCCGGCAGCGGCTTCAGCTCCTGCTGCAGAACAGGCGGCGCCGGCCGCACCTGCAGCCGGTGGCAGCCAGGTCATTGAAGTGACAGTGCCGGATATTGGCGATGCCGCAGATGTCGATGTTATCGAAGTGCTGGTGAGCGAAGGTGACGCTATCGAAGCCGACGCCGGGTTGATCACGCTGGAAACCGATAAGGCGACCATGGATGTACCTTCGCCTCAGGCGGGTACAGTCAAGTCACTGAAAGTGAAGGTTGGCGACAAGGTTTCCCAGGGCTCTTTGGTGTTACTGCTGGAAGTTGGCGCTGCTGCTTCTGATGCACCGCAAGCGCCACAAGCAGCGGCTTCTGAAGCCGCACAACCGGTGGCCGCTCAGGCTGCCGCGCCTGCCACTGTTGCAGTGAAAGAGATTGCGGTTCCCGATATCGGTGATGCTGCTGATGTGGACGTTATCGAAGTGCTGGTGGCGGTAGGTGATGAGATCAGTGCCGATCAAGGGCTGATCACGCTGGAAACCGATAAGGCGACCATGGAAGTGCCGGCGCCCTTCGGCGGCAAGCTGGTTTCTCTGACCGTTAAAGTGGGTGACAAGGTGTCTCAGGGTAGCGTGATTGCCACGGTTGAGACCCAAGGCGCCGCTCCCGCAGCAGTTGCTGCACCGGCAGAAGCCCCTGTTCAGACGGCTCCAGCCCCAGCTCCGGCGGCCGCGCCTGCAGCGCAGAGTCGCCCACCTGTGCCGCATCATCCGAGTGCCGGTGCCCAGCCTAACACAGGTGCGGTACACGCTTCTCCGGCGGTACGTCGCCTGGCCCGTGAGTTCGGTGTTGATCTGACTCAGGTGAAAGGTACAGGTCGCAAGGGGCGTATCCTCAAAGAGGATGTGCAGGCCTATGTGAAATATGAACTGTCACGGCCCAAGGCCACGGCGGCGACTTCTGTCGGCGGCGGCAGTGGTCTGCAGGTTATTGATGCACCTAAGGTAGATTTCAGTAAGTTCGGTGAAGTGGAACAAGTGCCACTGACCCGGATCCAGAAGATCTCCGGCCCTAACCTGCACCGCAACTGGGTGACCATTCCCCATGTGACTCAGTTCGATGAGGCTGATATCACAGAGATGGAAGCTTTCCGTAAGCAGCAGAACGAACTGGCAGCCAAGCAGAAGCTGAATGTGAAGATCACTCCGTTGGTGTTCATGATGAAGGCGGTTGCCAAGACGCTGCAGCAGTTCCCGGTATTTAACTCCAGCCTGAGCCCGGATGGTGAATCGCTGATCCGCAAGAAGTACTACCACATAGGAGTGGCGGTCGATACGCCAAACGGTTTGGTGGTGCCTGTGGTGCGTGATGTGGACCAGAAAGGGATTATCGAGCTCAGCCGCGAGCTGACCGAAATTTCGATCAAGGCCCGTGACGGCAAGCTTAAGGCGGCCGACATGCAAGGCAGCTGTTTCACTATCTCCAGCCTGGGGGGGATCGGCGGTACCGCGTTTACGCCTATCGTCAACTATCCTGATGTGGCAATTCTCGGGGTGTCCAAGTCTGAGATTAAGCCGAAGTGGAACGGTAAAGAGTTTGAGCCAAAGCTGATGTTACCACTGTCACTGTCTTATGATCACCGGGTGATCGACGGGGCGATGGCGGCACGCTTCAGTGTCACTCTGTCAGGGATCTTGTCCGATATTCGTACAATGATCCTCTAACACAACAGGCTGCCCCTCGGGGCGGCCTTTTGTTTATTGTGATCAGTGTCAAACACGGGTTAAAATGCGCCCACCTTACGAGACAAGCACTTTCGAGCTGGCGCATCGCAGGTTGGGCTGGCTGTCCCCAACGGAATGAAAGAAATCAGAGGAAAAAATGAGTAACGAAATCAAAACTCAGGTAGTGGTATTAGGTGCTGGCCCTGCTGGCTATTCTGCGGCTTTTCGTGCAGCAGATTTAGGCCTGGAGACAGTGATTGTTGAGCGTTTCAGCACTCTGGGTGGCGTATGCCTGAATGTGGGTTGTATTCCTTCCAAAGCCCTGTTGCATGTAGCCAAAGTGATTGAAGAGGCCAAAGCGGTATCGGATCACGGTGTTGTGTTCGGTGAGCCAAAGATAGACCTCGACAAGCTGCGTGGCTTTAAAGAGAAAGTGATCGGCCAACTGACCAATGGTCTTGGCGGCATGTCCAAGATGCGTAAAGTGAAGGTGGTTAACGGTTTCGGTAAGTTCACTGGCCCCAACAGCCTCGAAGTGAAAGGTGCCGACGGTGAAACCACAGTGGTTAACTTTGACAACGCCATCATAGCTGCCGGCTCTCGTCCAATTCAGCTGCCTTTCATTCCGCATGAAGATCCACGTATCTGGGACTCTACCGATGCACTGGAACTGAAAGAGATCCCAGGCAAGATGCTGGTGATGGGCGGCGGTATCATAGGTCTGGAAATGGGTACTGTTTACTCGTCTCTGGGCAGTGAAATCGATGTGGTTGAAATGTTCGACCAGGTGATCCCTGCGGCTGATAAAGACGTGGTTAAGGTCTTTACCAAGCAGATCAAGAAGAAATTCAACCTGATGCTGGAAACCAAGGTAACAGCAGTTGAAGCCAAAGAAGACGGTATTTATGTGTCTATGGAAGGTAAGTCGGCACCTGCCGAGCCAGTGCGTTACGACGCAGTGCTGGTGGCCATTGGCCGTACTCCAAATGGCAAGCTGATCGATGCTGACAAGGCCGGGGTCAAGATTGATGAGCGTGGCTTTATCAATGTCGACAAGCAACTGCGTACCAATGTGGCCAACATTTTCGCCGTGGGCGATATCGTTGGTCAGCCAATGCTGGCTCACAAAGGTGTGCATGAAGGCCATGTGGCCGCAGAAGTGATTGCCGGTATGAAGCACTTCTTCGATCCTAAGGTTATCCCATCTATTGCTTACACAGATCCTGAAGTGGCTTGGGTTGGTCTGACCGAGAAAGAAGCCAAAGAGCAGGGCATAGCATACGAAACCGCGACCTTCCCATGGGCAGCCAGTGGCCGTGCTATCGCTTCCGATGCCAGCGAAGGTATGACCAAGCTGATTTTCGATAAAGAGACTCATAGAGTGATCGGTGGTGCCATTGTGGGTGTCAACGGAGGTGAGTTGCTGGGTGAAATCGGCCTGGCTATCGAGATGGGTTGTGATGCCGAGGATCTGGCGCTGACCATTCATGCTCACCCGACTCTGCACGAGTCTGTAGGGCTGGCGGCCGAGATCTACGAAGGTTCAATCACAGATCTGCCAAACCCAAAGGCAAAAAAGAAAAAGTAATCTGCTGATTGGGGACTTGTCCCTGGCAGTATTGAAGTCGGGCCCAGTTAGCTGGGCCCGATTTTTTATATCAAGTGCAATCCTTGTAAACGAACTGTTGTTTACAAGATGAAATTCGGTGGTCTAGCTGGTACATTCAAGACTGGTCATCAAGGTCATTCATCAACCGATGATAAGAAAACTAATAACAGTAGCTATTGCTATACTGCTCAGCCTTTTTTTCGGGGCAGCATCGGCAGATGCCGATGAGTTGGTTAAAAGGGTATTTTCTTCCAGGGATGGTTTGATCAACACCAGTATTCTCGACATCAGTATGGATGAGCGGGGATTTATCTGGCTCTCCACCGAACAGGGACTGTATCGCCTCAGCAACGCCAATATCCGCCGTTTGGACCGCGATGGTCTGGAATCGCGGATGGCTGATGAGTATCTGCCTCTGGTCAAGTCTCTTGGGCAACAGCAGATGCTGGTCAGCACACTGTCTCATGCCTATCTCTACCATATAGCCGATAATCGTTTCCGTCAGTTTGGCAGTGATGAGCTGTTTCCCGAGTATCAGGGCGGCGGTTTAATGAAGAGCTTGCAATCGGCGGCCGGTGACTGGCTGTTGTTAACCGAAAAAGGCCAGGTTTGGCGCTTGAGTCAGGATCTACAGCAGCTGCAGAAACTGTTTGACCTACCCTACGATAGTGACCTGCTATGGAGTCAAATTTTGCAGCTTGAGAACGGCAACTTGCTGCTGGGTAACGCCTATGGTGTGGAGCTAAGGTCACAAAATGGCAGCGTCAAACAACGCTTGTCATGGCAGGGTAGTTATGGTCGCCTCAATGCCTTATTTCTGGACAGTAACAAACAGATTTGGATGGCCGCCAGCAAAGGCTTCTATCGGGTGAACCTTGAAAGCAACCGCATAGAGCCAGTGGCCGAGATTCCTTTTTTCACCAGTGTGATCACTGAAGATCTCAAGGGTAACCTGTGGATTGCCAGTAAGCAGGGGCTGCTGAAATGGTCCCCGAGCAGCCGCAAATTAAAACAGTATAAAGAGCAGTTGAAGCTCAAGGCCGGTATTGAATATATCAATGCTCTGCAGGTGGACAGCAATGGTTTAATCTGGGTTGGCGGCACTGGGCATTCATTGGCAGTGGTAGCCGACTCACCGGAATTTATTCTGGATAGTTTCAGCGCTTCTGAGCCTTATAAGCTCAGTGATTCCATGGTGTGGGCGATACTGGCCGACGCTGAGATGCTGTGGCTGGGAACCGACTCGGGATTGTTGGCCGTAAATCGAAATACCCAACAGAGCCAAACTACGCTTCCCAAAGGGATGGAGGTCAATGACAGCATCTACAAGATAGATAATTTGGACCAAGATCACCTGTTGTTATCGACTACCAATGGCTTATTTGTGATGAATAAGCAGACCCTGGAAGGGCAGCCTTTGGGGGATTGGAACGGCAGCGGACAGTCTCTGAGTCACAAGACGGTGATCACGGCTTTGAATGAGGGCAACCTCTGGTGGTTTGCGACCAGCAGCGGTTTGTATGAGTGGGATCAGACTCAGGGCAAGATAGAGAAAAAAACTTTGCCGGATACAGAGTCCAGCGGCAATAATCCTGCGATTTATGGAGTCTATCGCGATAGTCGACAGCGCTTGTGGATCGGTGGCAATAAATCTTTCGGTTACTTGGAGCAGGGCGGCGGTTTTCGTTCATTGGCGTCGGTATTTGATGACTTGCCGCATATGCCGACCGTGAGCCAGTGGTTGGAATTGAGCCCGGATCGTTTCTGGTTGGCCACCCGCCAGGGAGGCTTGATAGAGCTGGACTTGCAGACCATGAAGATTCGCCGTTTGACGCAAGAATGGCAATTGGACTGTAACACAGTATTTTTTCTGCAGGATAGCGGCGACTATCGAGTTGTGGGATGCAGTTATGTGCTGATCCGTCAGGATAAGAGTAGTGGTGAAATCAAGGTATTCAATAATGATGACGGTTTGTTGGGGGAGGAACTCAACGAAGGGGCATACTTCTATCAGCCGCAGCAGGGCCTCTATGTAGGTACGCCGGATGGGGTGATACTGCTGGACGTTGCCGGCATGGCTAATCGTATTCCAAAGCACGGCGCCATTCTCGAGTCGATTGCGGTTTATTATGACAATAAAACAGAGCTGAGTCTGGTACCTACGCCTGAACAACTGATAGCTCCCGGAGCCAGAATGCTGAGTTTTCAACTGAGCAGTATGGATTATCTGGATGATGCTCCTATCAGCCTAAAGTACCGTTTACGACGTCCCGGTGAAGATGAGCTTAACTATTTACTGTTGGAAAATCAGTCGCAAATTAATCTTTCCGGATTAACTCCCGGCGCTTACCAATTGGAAGTGATCAGTCAAAACAACGGTATCTGGCAGTCGGAGCCCTTCCGTTTTCCCTTTACCGTTGACCAGTTCTGGTGGCAGAGTCAGTGGTTCAAGGGGTTGTTGTTAATCATTATATTGGCAACGATTTTCAGTATCGTGCTGTTGCGTCAGCGTCAGGTGCAACGTTTTATGACCATGAACCTAGCGCTGCGCCAGAGTGATGACAGGTTGAGGCAATCGCTCAGGGGTAGTGAATCGGATCTCTGGGAATGGCGCCGTGATACCGGCCAGTTTCATCTGGATAATCGCGGCGGTGTGCTGGGCAGTGCTGAAGACTTTATTCTTATCGGAATAGATAAGTTGCCGGTGCATCCAGATGACCAGACAGCTGCGCTGGATGAATGGAACAAGATGGTCGAAGGTGACAGCGATAGATTCGAGTCTGAATACCGTTATCGACTCCGAGACGGCAGTTGGGGTTGGCTCAGGGTGCGCGGCAGGCCGGTCAGCCATGACCCGGTTTCCGGCAAGGTGCTCAAGGCTGCCGGGATTTACTCCGACATCACCATCAAGCGGCAACTGGAAGAGGAGGTTGAGCTGCTGGCGCAGGCATTTGAAAACACCTCAGAAGGGGTGTTTATTCTGGATGCCGATGAGGTCATCAAGGTCGCCAACAGGGCGGCAGAGTCGATAGTAGGTCAGGATAGGCAGAGTCTGCAGGGACGGCACTTCGGCGAGTTGGTGGTCAGTGAAAACTTCCATAAAGATAAGGTCGCCACTTTACTGCAAGGGATAGATTCCTGGACCGGCGAGCTGGAAATTGTTGGTGTGGCCGGGTCGCGCTGCCCCGTGTGGCTCAATATTTCCCTGATGCAGGATCGCAAGGATAGGGTGCAACACTATGTGGTGGTGTTTTCCGATATCACTGAGCGCAAACGCACCGAGGCGGATCTGCGCCGCCTGGCGAACTATGACGTGCTGACCGGTTTGCCGAACAGATCGCTGTTTGCCAACCGTTTGCAACAGGCAATTGAAGGGGCCAAAGATCAGCAACATAAGCTGGCCTTGCTGTTTTTGGATCTGGACAGGTTCAAGCATGTCAACGACTCCTACGGCCACAGCATGGGAGATGCGCTGCTGATAGAGGCCGCCAATAGGCTGCAGTCAGTGATGGGGCCGGAGCAGGTGTTGTGCAGGTTTGGCGGTGATGAGTTTGTGATCCTGGTACAGGATGCCGAGATAGATAAGCTCAATCGCCTCTGTGAGCGCCTGTTGGCGCAGATAGCTCAGCCGTTTGAACTCTATGGGCGGGAGTTTTTTATTTCTACCAGTATCGGCATCAGTATCTGGCCCGACGATGCCAGGCAACCAGAGATGCTGATCAAGAATGCCGATCAAGCCATGTATCACGCCAAGGAAGAGGGCAGGGGGAATTTCCAATACTATTCCAGTGAGCGTAATGCAGAAGCTTTGTACCATCTACGTTTGGAAGCCGATTTACGCCACGCCATAGAGCAGGGCGAGTTTGAGCTCTATTACCAGGGCCAGTTTGATGTAAAACAGCAGCAAAAGTTTATCGGTATGGAAGCTTTGCTGCGTTGGCATCATCCGAGCGAAGGTTTTGTTCGGCCGGATATTTTCATCAAGGTGGCTGAGTCCTGTGGTTTGATAATTGCTATCGACCGTTGGGTGCTGCGCCAAGCTTGTGAGGATGGTGCCCGTTGGAGCAAGAGTGCGGCGGAGCCGTTCAAGTTGTCGGTAAATGTCAGCGCAGTGCATTTCCGTCACCCGGAATTTATCAGTGGTGTGCTCGATATCCTTGAAGAAACCGGAATGCCGGCCCAGTATTTGGCGCTGGAAATCACCGAAGGGGTGTTGATGAAAGAGCTGCAGCTTGCCCGCCAGCATTTGAGACAGCTGAGGGCCCACGGCATAGAGGTGGCCATTGATGACTTTGGCACCGGCTACTCGTCGCTGGCTTATTTGCGCCACTTTGAAGTGAATACCCTGAAAATTGATCGCTCCTTCCTCAAAGATATTGCCGGCAACAGTGCCGATCAGGCGATTGTCAGCAGTATTGTCGAGCTGGCCCGTAACCTCAAACTCAAGGTGGTAGCCGAAGGGGTGGAAACCCGGGAACAGCTGCAACAGGTCACTCACAGAGGCTGTCATATCATTCAGGGTTACTACTTTGCCAAGCCTGTACCTGCTGGTGAACTGGCATCCTGGTTTTACGAAATGTGCGATTTATGATCTTTGTTTATACCCTATTGGAACTTTCTCTTTACTGTAAATTCTTTGTTAGAATATACCGACTCTAATTCTGGAACTCTTGCTAGGTATGAAACCCTCTCTGCGCTTACTGGTTTTGATTGGCACTCTGTTGAGTGTGGCTGCGGTGGCGGCCGAACGTCCTAAGGTAGGCCTGGTGCTCAGTGGCGGCGGTGCCAAGGGAGCTGCGCATGTTGGGGTACTCAAGATGCTCGAGGCCAACAATATTCCTGTCGATTATGTTGCCGGTACCAGCATAGGCGCCTATGTCGGTGGCCTCTATGCGCTTGGTTACAGCGCCACAGAAATTGAAACCATTATGATGAATGAGGACTGGTCCAAGGGGTACTCGGACACTATTCCACGCCAGGCCATGAGTTACCGTGATAAGCAACAAAGAGATAAGTACAATATTCCGCTTAACCTTGGTATCCGAGATGGTGAAGTACAGTCGCCCAGTGGCGTACTCCTAGGGCAAACCATGTCGCAACTATATCGTAACACCACAGATCTGGTGCGTGAATTCAACAGTTTCAATGAACTCTCCATTCCTTATCGGGCGGTGGCGACAGATTTGGAAACCAGTCTGCCGGTAGTGATCAGCAGTGGCAGCCTGGTGCAGGCGATGCAGGCCTCAGCCACAGTGCCGGGAGCGCTGCAACCAGCTGAAATCGATGGTAAGTTGCTGGTGGATGGTGGTATTGCCAACAATATGCCGGTGGATGTGGTCAAGGCCATGGGCGCCGATGTCATTATCGCCGTCGATATAGGTTCGCCTTTGGTGAAAAGGGAGAAGCTTAACGGCACCTTAGCGGTATTGGATCAGTTGTCTACCATGCTGACCAACGCCAGCACAGAGCGGCAAAAGGCCTTGTTGACCAAGGACGATATCCTGATCCGCCCGGCTATCGACAACCTCAGCACCACAGATTTCGCCGATATGCCCAAGGCGCTGGAAGCCGGGGTGACAGCTGCCGTACGGTACACCGACAGATTGAGCCAGTTGGCCGTGTCTCCTGAGGAATACCGCGCTTATGTCCGGCAAAAACGCGACGCCAGTCGTGATTGGTTGGATAACTTGGATCGCCCGGTTACCCGGATAGTTTTCGATAACAGGTCCAAGGTCAGCGACTCACTGCTGGGTGATACTCTGGGTATCGAATTGGGTGACAGAGTTACCAAACAGCAACTGGACGAGAGTATTGCGCGGTTATACTCACTGAATAAGTTTGAACGTGTCAGTGCCGAGTTTCAGGATACTGATGAGGGCCGAGTGTTAACCGTAACCACCAAGGCCAAGTCCTGGGGACCCAACTATTTCCAATTTGGCTTGAATTGGGAGGATGATTTCTCACTGGACTCGGCGGTGGCCCTGGATGGCGCCGTGATTATGACTGACTTGACCGAAAACGGTGGTGAATGGCGCAATGAAGTGAAGATGGGCTTCGAGAAGCTGCTCGGTACCGAATTTTACCAGCCTCTGGACAGAGATCAGCAGTTCTATGCCCGCGCCCGATATCAGTATGAGATCAAAGGTTGGGATGTGTTTGATGCCAACAAGCTTTACTTCGAGCTGGATCGCAAGAGTCACAGAATTGACCTGGGTTTGGGGTACAACTATGTCAAGCAGGGCCGGATTGAGCTGGGGCTGACAGGTGAGTCGGGAGTGGTCTCCAACGAGGCGTTCTTCGATGATCTCAAGTTCAACACCTATGGCGCCTATTTGAAGTTCGGCTACGATACCCTGGACAGCATAAGTTTCCCCACCTCGGGTAACCGCATCACTCTGAATATCTACCTGCGTAATGAGGAGTATGAAGATGGGGTATTCAAGACGGATGCTGAACGCTCGCTGCAGATAGAGGCCGACTGGAAAGGGGTTGTCAGTGTTGGCAGCCACTCTTTTGTGGGTAAGGCATCCTATGCAAACGTGGATAAAGACGGCAATTTTACTCTTTATGTATCGGACCTCGGCGGTTTCCTTAATCTCTCCGGCTACCACAAGAACTCTATCGCCGGCGCCCAGAAGGTGTTCGGTGCCTTCATCTATCAGTACGATCTCGGTCGTGATGCGCTGGGGATGAAGGACTTTCCGCTTTACCTGGGAGCCAGTTTGGAGGCGGGGAATGTCTGGAGCCTGGATGAGCATGTGATGTTCAACGATCTCATCTATTCCAGCAGCTTGTATCTGGGGACTGAGACCCAACTGGGCCCTGCGGCGCTCGGCTTTGGTTTCAGTGATAACGGTGAGAAGGCGGTTTACCTGTTTCTCGGCAAAAACTTCTAAGGCTTATTGTTGACCTGGTCTGTGGTGTTCATAGTTATTTACAAAAATCCACTACAGACTGGTCACAGGGAGTGCTAAGGTTTAAAGCCGGTATCTTTGTAACAATATAACTATCTGAACAATCACAAATTCGGGGAAGAAAATGAGCAAAATAAGCACCCTGGCATTGGGCATCGCCCTGAGCCTTGGTCTGGCTTCCTGTGCCAGCCAGCAAGCGCCGCAGTCGCAAGCAGAAGTCAAGAAAGTCTCTGGCATTGAGCTGGAGAACTTTGACCATCAAGTTCGTCATCAGGACGATTTCTACTACAGCGTCAACGGTAAGTGGTTGGCCACTACGCCAATTCCAGCCGACAAATCCAACTATGGTGCTTTCTCTGTTCTTTACGAAGAAAGCCAGGCGGCCCTGAAGCAGATTATCGAAGAAGCCGCCGCCAAGCCCAATAAGGCCGAAGGTTCAGTGGAGCAGAAGATAGGCGATTTCTATGCCGCCTATATGGATACCACTCTGACTGACCAACTGGGGATTGCGCCGCTCAAGGGACAACTGGCCGATATCGCCAAAACCGCCAGTCACGCCGATGTTGCCGCGCTGATGGGCAAACTGTTGACCGATGGCTCCGGCATCCCCTTTGGTTTTTACGTCAACAACGATGCCAAGAATTCCAGCCAGTACGGGGTTTACCTGTACCAGAGCGGCCTGACACTGCCAGATCGTGATTACTACCTCAAGGACGATCCCAAGTTTGTCGCCAACCGCGAAGCGATGCGTGAGTATGTCCGCAATCTGATGAGCGCCGCCGGTTACCCGCACGCCGATGCCGCCGCAGCCAATGTCGCCAACATTGAACTCTTTATCGCCCAGAGCCAGTGGAGCCGGGTCGAGTCCCGTGATGCCAACAAGGCCTACAACAAGATGAGCCTGAAAGAGCTGCAGCAGTTGATGGGCGGCTTTGACTTTGACGGTTTCGCCAAGGCGGCCGGTCTCAGCGGCAAGACTCAGGACGTGATAGTGCGTCAACCTTCCTACTTTGAGAAGCTGGGCGCCGAGTTTGGTAAGTTCCCTGTATCAGCCTGGCAAGACTACCTGGCATTCCATCTGGTGGACTCCTACGCTGGCTTGCTGAGCCAGCAGTTTGTCGATCTGCACTTTGATTTCCACAGCAAAACCTTGATGGGCATTCAGGAGCAAAAACCACGCTGGAAGCGAGCTGTCGATGGCGCCGACCAAGTGATTGGTGAGCTGGTGGGTAAAGAATATGTTGCCCGTCACTTCCAACCTGAGGCCAAGGCGCGGATGGAGTCGATGATCAAGAACTTGATCAAGGGTTTTGAAGTCAGCATCGATGAGCTGGAGTGGATGACACCCGAGACCAAGAAAGCGGCTCAGGAAAAACTGTCCAAGTTTACCTACAAGATAGGTTATCCGGACAAGTGGAAGGACTACAGCAATCTGGAGATCAAGGCCGACGATCTGGTGGGTAACTACCAGCGTTATGCCCGCTTCGAATATCAGGACATGCTGGCTAAGCTGGGCAAGCCAATCGATCGCACTGAGTGGCACATGACACCGCAAACGGTGAACGCCTACTACAACTCAGTGATGAACGAAATCGTGTTCCCGGCCGCCATTCTGCAGCCGCCTTTCTTCAACATGGAAGCTGATGACGCGGTGAACTATGGTGGCATAGGCGCGGTGATTGGCCACGAGATCAGCCATGGTTTTGATGATCAGGGCGCCAAGTATGATGGCGACGGTAACCTGCGCAACTGGTGGACAGACAAAGACCGCGAAGAGTTCCAGAAGCGCGGCGCGCAGCTGTCTGCCCAGTACAGCCAGTTTGAAGCTCTGCCTGGCAAGTTCGTCAACGGTGACCTGACTCTGGGTGAGAACATAGGCGATCTGGGGGGCTTGACCGTTGCCCTGCGCTCTTATCACCTGAGCCTCGACGGTAAAGAAGCGCCGGTAATGGATGGCCTGAGCGGCGATCAGCGTTTCTTCGTCGGTTGGTCACAGGTGTGGCGCCGCAACTACCGTGACGAGGAGCTGGGACGTCGTCTGCTGACTGACCCGCATTCACCCAGCCACTACCGCGCCATGGGCACTCCCCGCAACGTGGAAGGTTTCTACAAGGCCTTTGACCTCAAGCCGACTGACAAGATGTATCTGTCGGAAGAGGACAGAGTGAAGATCTGGTAACACGGATTATCCAGAAAACAGAGCCAGGCAGATGCCTGGCTCTGTTGTATCTGGCGGTTTACAAGGTATCAAGCAGTGTCGGCAGGGCTTCCAGGCTATCACGCTGATAATGGGCCGCGGCCCAGCGAGGATCCTGGCGCTGCTCGGCTGCCGGGACTATCAAGGTCTGCATATTGGCGGCGCGAGCGGCTATCAGGCCGTTGAAAGAGTCTTCCACCGCCAGGCAGCGGCTTGGTGGCAGTGCCAGTTTGGCGGCGCAGGAGAGATACACCTCTGGGTGGGGTTTACCGAGCGGAAAATCCTGAGCCGATTGTATTGCATCGAAGGCTTCTGTGATGGCGAGTTTGTCAAGCACGGCATCGATAATATCCCAGGAGGAAGAGGTGGCCAGGCCCACTTTCAGGCCTCGACTGCGACAGGCGCTTAGGGCATCGACAACACCGCGCATGGGCTTGCCATCGCGGCGGATATAGGCGATGACTGCAGCTATGATTTGATCGGCGATATACTGAGGTTCTACTTTGACCTCGGGAAAGCGCTGTAACCAGAAGTCCACCACCTGATCGATTCGCAGACCTGTGGTTTGCTGTATGGCTTCACGGCTGACCGCCATCCCCAACTGCTGAAAAACCTGATACTCGGCTTGCTGCCAGACGGGCTCTGAGTCAATTAATATCCCATCCATATCAAAAATAACGGCCTGTATTGCGGGTGCTTGCATGGAAAAGTCTCAAAAACGGCGCGGATTTGGACGCAGGATAACGAAAAGCGGCCCCGGGATGCAAAATTATCCCGGCAGGGGAGATTAGGAGATGCTTGGCTGAAGGCGTTTGAATTCAATTCGATTACTACAATCTAATTATTTGTATTTAAATGAAAAAATCATTTTTTCAAACTATTGTCTAATTTCCTTTGTTTAATGAGGGGCTTAGTGTGTTGCCGACCTTGGGATTTTGCCACGATTTCTCAGTTGCCTTAGTGTGATCTCATTCATACTTTTGCAAAGCTGTAGTATACTGCAGGCCGGAATTTACGGGTCGATCCTGTGGGGCTGTCAGCTTCATTCATGAAGACGTGCAGTCGTAAGAGCGCCTAACAAAGAGGAATGTTGCCGTGCTAGAAGCATATCGTAAACACGTCGAAGAGCGTGCTGCTGAGGGCGTAGTCCCTAAGCCATTGGATGCACATCAAGTGGCTGAGCTTGTTGAATTAGTGAAAAACCCACCTGCAGGCGAAGAAGAATTTATTCTTAACCTGCTCGAAAATCGTATTCCCCCAGGTGTTGACGAAGCCGCCTATGTTAAGGCCGGTTTCCTGGATGCCGTTGCCAAGGGTGAGGTGAAATCGCCAATCCTGAGCGCCGAGCGTGCGCTGGAACTCTTGGGTACCATGCAGGGCGGTTACAACATCGAACCCCTGATCCGCCAATTGGACAACGAGCAGATGGCCCCGCTGGCGGTCAAGGCTCTGTCCCACACCCTGCTGATGTTCGATGCCTTCCACGATGTGGTTGAGAAGATGAAGGCGGGTAACGCCTATGCCAAGCAAGTGGTTGAGTCCTGGGCCAATGCCGAGTGGTTCCTCAGCCGTCCCAAGCTGGCCGAGAAAATCTCTCTGACCGTATTCAAGGTTACAGGCGAAACCAACACCGACGACTTGTCTCCGGCTCCTGATGCCTGGTCACGTCCCGATATCCCACTGCACGCCTTGGCGATGCTGAAAAACGCCCGCGACGGTATTGAGCCGGATCAGCCAGGCGTAGTAGGCCCAATCAAGAAGATTGAAGAACTCAAGACCAAGGGCTTCCCACTGGTTTATGTGGGCGACGTGGTTGGTACAGGTTCTTCCCGTAAGTCGGCGACCAACTCTGTGCTGTGGTTCATGGGTGATGATATTCCATTCGTGCCCAACAAGCGTGCCGGTGGCTTCTGCCTCGGTGGCAAGATAGCCCCTATCTTCTTCAACACCATGGAAGATGCCGGTGCTCTGCCGATTGAGTTGGATGTGGGCAACATGGAGATGGGCGATGTTATCGACATCTATCCTTATGCCGGCAAAGTGACCCGTCACGATAGCGACGAAGTGATCTCTGAATTCAAACTCAAGACTGATGTGCTGCTGGACGAAGTGCGTGCCGGTGGCCGTATTCCATTGATCATCGGCCGCGGTCTGACCGACAAGGCCCGTGAAGCTCTGGGTCTGGAAGCCTCCGATGTCTTCGTGCGTCCAGGTGACGTTGCCGATACCGGCAAGGGTTACACCCTGGCGCAGAAGATGGTAGGTAAGGCCTGTGGCGTAGAAGGTATCCGTCCCGGCCAATACTGTGAGCCCAAGATGACTTCTGTCGGTTCTCAGGACACTACCGGCCCTATGACACGTGACGAGCTGAAAGACTTGGCCTGTCTCGGTTTCAGCGCCGATTTGACCATGCAGTCTTTCTGTCACACTGCCGCTTATCCCAAGCCTGTTGACGTGAATACGCATCACACTCTGCCTGACTTTATCATGAACCGCGGTGGTGTTTCCCTGCGTCCAGGTGACGGTGTTATTCACTCCTGGCTGAACCGCATGCTGCTGCCTGATACCGTAGGTACAGGTGGTGACTCGCACACCCGTTTCCCAATCGGTATCTCTTTCCCAGCCGGTTCCGGCCTGGTGGCTTTTGCCGCCGCTACCGGCGTTATGCCACTGGATATGCCTGAGTCTGTGCTGGTGCGCTTCAAGGGTAAGATGCAGCCTGGTATCACTCTGCGTGATCTGGTGCATGCGATTCCGCACAAGGCCATCGAAATGGGTCTGCTGACCGTTGAGAAGAAGGGCAAGAAGAATATCTTCTCCGGCCGTATTCTCGAAATCGAAGGTCTGGAGCACCTCAAGGTTGAGCAGGCATTCGAACTGTCTGATGCCTCTGCCGAGCGCTCTGCCGCCGGTTGTACCATCAAGCTGGATAAAGATCCTATCATCGAGTACCTGAACTCCAACATAGTCATGCTCAAGTGGATGATTGCCGAAGGCTACGGCGACCGCCGTACCATAGAGCGTCGTATCAAGGGCATGGAAGAGTGGTTGGCTAACCCTGAACTGATGGAAGCCGACAAGGATGCAGAGTATTCAGCGGTTATTGAGATCGATCTGAATGAGATCAAAGAGCCTATTCTGTGTGCACCGAACGATCCCGATGATGCCGTGTTGCTGTCTCAGGTCGCCAACACCCAGATTGATGAAGTGTTTGTCGGTTCCTGTATGACCAACATAGGCCACTTCCGCGCCACGGGTAAGATGCTGGACAAGTTCGCCAAGACGCTGCCGACTCGTCTGTGGATTGCTCCGCCAACCAAGATGGATAAGGACCAGCTGACCGAAGAAGGTTACTACGGTATCTTCGGCCGCGTCGGTGCTCGTATTGAGATCCCGGGTTGTTCTCTGTGTATGGGTAACCAGGCGCGGGTTGCCGATGGTGCGACTGTGGTGTCGACTTCTACCCGTAACTTCCCGAACCGCCTGGGTACGGGTGCCAATGTGTACCTGGCCTCTGCCGAGCTGGCTGCCGTTGCAGCGCTGTTGGGACGTTTGCCAAGCCCTGAAGAGTATCAGGAATATGCCAAGGAATTGGACGCAACAGCGGCCGATACCTACAGATACCTGAACTTCGACCAGCTGGAGGCCTACACCAAGAAAGCCGGTGAAGTGATCTTCCAGTCAGCGGTTTAAGTTATTGTATCAATTATCGCAATAACCTAAGTCAGCTCATGGCACTCAATGCCAATAGCTATAGAGGCTTAGCGGTTCCCGGGAGCTGACGTAAAACCCCACTAACTTTGTTAGTGGGGTTTTTTCTATGTTAGCTGAAGCGTTTGGGTGGATGCGAATAGCTCCTCGTGAAACTCTTACTGGAAGAGGGTCAAACTTACAAAGCGGTTTGCTACATGTGATCACGCCTTGATTCACATCATGAAGAAGTGGATTAAGCCAATATGGGATAGGGAGTAGGTGATGGGGCAACTCACTGTTCGGTGACAGAGTATCACAGTGATAAACTGGCACCTAAACAGAAGAATATATCGCCGCGCTGACTATATGAGTATTAATGCTGATACATAACATCAAACTCAAGAGCGGCGATTTTATACAGTGCGAATTACGGGATTAGTTTTCCAGTTCGCCGCGTAAATACTTGAACAACTCGGCAGAGGACTTGGACTGAGGCCCCTTGGCCAGCTCCTTATTGGCCTGGCGCACCAGTTGCCTGAGTTTTTGCCTGTCCAGTTGCGGGTGTTCTTCCAGCAGGGACTGCACTTCGGCATCACCACCATTGAGCAAACGGTCACGCAACTTCTCGAATACCTGAGCCTTGGCGGCCGCTTCGTTGTTCTTGTTCAGCACCCGCTCAAGTGAGGTTTGAATCGCCTCAAGATCTTCGTTGCGCATCAGCTTGCCGATAAACTGCAACTGACGACGGAAGGCCTCGGTATTGGGCTTGATGTTCTTGGTTTGCATGATGGCATCAAACAGGGACTCTCCCAGCTCAATTTTGGCCAACTGACTCTTGCTCAGCGCTGCCAGCTGTTTGCCCAGATCCTGAGCCTCTTCACTGTCGCGTTTGAGCGAGGTCTTGCTGATATAGTCCTCGTCCTCATCATAAGGCTGTTTAAAATGCTCTGAATCGCCAACTATTTTCATAAAGTCTTTCCTCTGATACTGGCGCTGATTGTAGCATTCCCCTTGGCGCTTCGTCTTCTACGGCAGCAAAATTGATCTGTCGTGGTTATGTGAATAAAGCCGGCTTTTGTTATGCTAGGGGCAGTTTAGCCAATTCAAGAGTAAACCTGTGTCTGCAAATTTTATTGATAGTGAACTGAGTGCGTTGAAAGACGCGGTGGCAATGGCGCTGGAGTATGCCAATAGCCTGGGCACCAGTGCTGCCGAGGTGGCCATCAGCAAGCAACAGGGCCTGAGTGTTTCCACTCGCCTCAAGGAGGTGGAAACGGTCGAATTCAACAAGGATGGCGCGCTGGGGATCACCCTGTATCGCGATGGACATAAGGGCAGCTCTTCTACCTCGGATCTGTCGCCGGAGGCGATTCGCCAAGCGGTTAAGGCTGCCGATGGTATCGCCCGCTATACCAGTGAAGACCCTGCCAGCGGTTTGGCCGATCCTGAGTTGATGGCGAAAGATTTTCCCGATCTGGATCTCTATCATCCCCGTCACACCAGCCCGGAAGAGTTGGCCGAGTTGGCCATTCGCGCCGAAACCGCAGCGCTGGACAGAGACCCGAGGATCAAGAATTCCGATGGTGCCAGTGCCAACGCCCACAACAGCGTCAAGGTCTATGGCAACAGCCATGGTTTCCTGCAGGGTTACTGCAGCTCGCGCTACAGCCTCAGCTGTGTGGTGATTGGCGCCGAAGACAACGGCGATATGCAGCGCGACTATGACTATGGTATCAACCGCTGCTTCGACGCCTTGTTGAGCCCGGAGCAGGTGGGGGTTAAGGCTGCCGATAAGACGGTTGCCCGTCTCGGTGCCCGCAAACTGGCAACCGGCAAACTGCCCGTGCTGTTTGCGCCGGAAGTGGCCACAGGTCTGGTGGGACATCTGGTCAGCGCCATCAGTGGCTCAAGCCTGTATCGCAAGTCCAGCTTCCTGCAGGATGCTATCCACACCCGGATTTTCCCCGAATGGTTCAGCATTGCCGAGCAGCCGCATCTCAAAGGCGCTCTGGCCAGTGCCAACTATGACAGCGAAGGGGTTGCGACCCGTGAGCGTGACATAGTCCGTGACGGCATACTGGAGAGTTATCTGCTGACCAGTTACTCGGCGCGCAAGCTGGGACTGGTCAATACCGGCCATGCCGGCGGCATCTATAACTGGACGCTGGCCGATACCGGCCACAGTTTTGATGAATTGGTGCGTTCCATGAGCCGCGGGCTCATAGTCACTGAGGTGATGGGTCAGGGCGTGAATATGGTTACCGGCGACTATTCCCGTGGTGCCGCCGGCTTCTATGTCGAGAATGGCGAAATCCAGTTCCCGGTCGAGGAGATCACCATAGCCGGTAACCTGAAGCAGATGTATCGCTCCATGCAGGCGGTTTCCAGCGACAGGGATCTGCGCTCCAGCATCCGTACCGGGGCAATATTACTCGATGAGATGAAGATAGCCGGTAACTGAGCCGGGAAACGGCTAAAAACGCTTGTAAAAGCCCGCTGTCAATGCGGGCTTTTTGGCATGTTCATTTTTATCAAAACGTTATGGGCTTATTGGGCATCATGCAGGGTGATATGCTTCCTCACCCGAGTTACTATCCTCAAAGCCGGGTGGCAGATATTGGCTGAGCTCTTTTAAGTTATTGCAGATACTGTGGGCTCTGTGTTCATCCCCTTGATGCAAGATAGTGAACATATATTGCAGTGCCATGGCATTGAGATAGTCCCGGTGAATCGGCGGGAAGATTTCGGCATCGATTTTAGCCCGCTGCAGGCGCTTGTTTATCGCTTGTTGACTACTGTTCAACACCAGTTCCAGCGCGGTTTTCAAGTGCTGTTCCTCTTCGGCCATCAAGTTCATGGCCAACTCCAACTGTGCCTGTGGCGTTAACGGCTTACGGGAAAACATCTGATTAACTCTTCGCGGCCCAAAACGCCAGTGTACTCCTGGCATACTGGACTCAGGCTGAACCAGCGTAACTATGAGCCCTTGTTTCAGCTTAAGGAAACCAAGGCGCCGCAGCAGGCTGTGATATTTGCTGCATATAGTCTTGATAACGCCGCTTGGTTTCACCGCTGTTGGCCATTTCAGACAAGGCTTGCTGCAGCGCGTAGGCTATGCTGCCTGACTTTAGTTCCCAAGGGCTGTTGCCAATGGATATCGGTTTGGCGGCAACATAATTGGGGTTTACTTCGGCGCTGAAGTAACGGCTATTGCGTGAGAACCCCAGGTGTCCTTGCCGCCAGTTATCGCAACAGTTGGGATGTAGTTTTAGCCCGTGCTGAGGATGATTTTGCAGCCAGTATCTCAGGGTAGATTCATCGTAGATATAGAAATCCCCCTGATGCTGTTTGAGAAAGGTTATCGCCGAATCTGTGCCCATATCCGGTGGTTTGCGCACTATCAATTTGTTCGGTAAACCACCCAGTTGATAGCTACCGGGGGAGATCAGCAGCACCAATTGTTTATCCACCAATTGCTGCAGTGAGGTGATGTCACTCAAGTCGTTGCGGCTGACGCCGATATAGCGTTCAGATAGGCCGTTGACGATGAAATGCGCGTAGTTGTGGCGCTCTTTGGAGAAGGCCAAGCCGGGATAAAAGTCGATACTGCCCTTGGCTATTTCCCGTAGGATACGCTTTTTCGGCGCTCGCACCACCTTGAGACTACAACCTATTCTGGCTGCTGCCTCTTGATAGAGGCTGAGATAGAGGCCGCTGTTATCCGGGGCCTGAGCAATAAAGGGTGGCCGGGCATTGGTGCGATACCCCATGGTTAACTCACAATTTTCTGCGGCAAATACTTGTGTCGCACAAGCGAGCGTCAGCAGTGTCAAACAGAACTTGATGATCACAGAATAACTCCTTCGGGTGGGGCTGACGCAGGCTGAATGATGAGGCGGGTTGATAGCATAGGTAAAATACTCGTGATATTTTCCTGGAGTCGATACTTGGTTGTTTTAATAAAAGAGGATAATATTTGCGCGATTTTTGTCCGGTATGGCCGGGCAAGTCTCATCCAATTGAAATAAGGAGCCGATATGGCCAAACATATTAAGCAGACTGCACAGCTGGAGCATGAATCCGGTCGTGGACAGATCAAAGATAATGCCCTCAAGGCGGTGGTGACCAGTTCACTGTTTCGCTGTCGCAGCGAGAAGCCGAAGAAGGGCAAAGGATCATACAGTCGTAAAGGACGCAATCAAAAGGGGCAACAGGATGTTGCCCCTTTTGATTTTATGACTCTAATCTTTTCACCCTGCTGACACCTCAATAAAGATTTCTCCAAGGTGTTGGGAGAGTTTATTCCGGCATCTGCACCAGTTCGGCCCACAGATCGTGCTCATCAGAATGAGTGATCAGTGCGCGCACCATGTCCCCTGGGCTTAGTTCCACTTCACCGTTTAAGAATACCATGCCGTCGATTTCAGGCGCATCGGCATAGCAGCGGCCAATGGCGCCTTCCTCGTCCACATCATCGATAAGGACATCCAGCTCACGGCCTACCAGGCGCGCCAGCCGCTCGGCACTGATCTCGGCCTGCACCTGCATGAAACGCTCATAGCGGTCCTGCTTGACCTCTTCACTGATAAGCTCGGCCAAGGTATTGGCCACGGCGCCATCGACTTCCGAGTACTTGAAGCAGCCCACTCGGTCCAGCCTTGCTTCACGCAGGAAGTCCAGCAGGATTTCGAAATCTTCTTCGGTTTCACCGGGGAAGCCGACGATAAAGGTTGAGCGGATCACCAGATCCGGGCAGATTTCACGCCATTTCTTGATGGCGTCCAACTGGCGGTCGACCCGGCCGGGGCGCTTCATCATCTTGAGCACGCGAGGGCTGGCGTGCTGCAGTGGCAGATCCAGATAGGGCAGGATCAGTCCTTCGGCCATCAGCGGGATCAGCTCATCGACCCAAGGGTAAGGGTAGACATAGTGCAGGCGCACCCACACACCCATCTTGCCCAGGTGGCGGGCCAGGGTAGTGATATCCTGCTTCACCGGCATGCCGTTCCAGAAATCGGTGCGGCCGCCCTTGTCTTTGCCGTAGGCCGAGGTGTCCTGGCTGACGACCAGAATTTCCTGAACGCCACTTTCCACCAGGCGTTTGGCTTCATCCAGCACGCTGCCGACACTGCGGCTGTCCAGATCGCCCCTCAACGCCGGAATGATGCAGAAGGTACAGCGGTTGTCGCAGCCTTCGGAAATCTTCAGGTAGGCATAATGCTTGGGGGTCAGCTTAACGCCGGCTTGCGGGATCAGCGAGGTGAAGGGGTTGTGCTCCGGCTTGGGCACATATTTGTGCACATGGTTCAGCACGGCTTCATAGCTGTGGGGGCCGGTGATCTCCAGTACATCCGGATGCACTTCGCGGATCTGGTTTTCCTTGGCGCCCAGGCAGCCGGTGACTATCACCTTGCCGTTTTCTTCCAGCGCTTCACGCACGGCATCCAGCGACTCTTCCACCGCGGCATCGATAAAGCCACAGGTGTTGACTATTACCAGGTCGGCATTGTCATAGCTGTTGGTAACCTCATAGCCGTCGATGCGCAGTTGGGTGAGGATCCGCTCGGAATCCACCAGGTTTTTGGGGCAGCCCAGGCTGACAAAGCCGATGCGATTGCCGCTGGTTTGGGCCTCGGCAGGGCTGTTTTCCTGTGCCAGAGTCTTGGCCGGAGTGTCCAGAGTCGTGGTCTGCTTGGGATCAAAAATGTCGACTGATTTCTTCAAGAGCTGTTTTCCGCAATGCTAAAGCTGATGGAGCACGCTTGGGTGCCGGTAAAATTGGCGGCGATTATACCTCAGCCATAGAAAAGGTACAGTTGGGCTGGCTAATTTATGTTCTATGTTGCCATCTCGGTTGCCGCTTCAAAACGTCGTTGAAAAATTTTTTGATTTTTTTAACCCTTTTGTCAGCCGGCTGCGTTTCTATGGTCAACGAAAGCGAACTTTTTGGAGAACCAAGATGAAAAAATCTCTGCTGAATCTGGCGCTGATAGGCGCATTGTTACCCGCTACTCTGATGAGCCACTCAGTACTGGCTCAGGATAGACCTCTGCTGGAAACCACAGGCGTCAGCCAGATACAGGTTGAGCCCGATATGGCCGAAATCCATGTTGAAGTGTCATTAAGCGAATCTGATGCCAAGGCGGCCAAGGCCGCATCCGACCAGGCGGTGGCCGCTTTTATCGAGCGCCTGCTCAAGGCCGGGGTCGCCAAGGAGTCGATTGCCGCCGCCAATCTGAATCTGCAACCTGAGTATGTTTACCTCAAGGACAAGGCGCCCGAGCTCAAGGGCTATCGCGCCAGTCGCAGTGTGACAGTGTTGGTGAAACAGTTGGATCAGCTCAATCCCATACTGGACTCGGCGTTAATAGGCGGGATCAACAAGGTGAACCAGATCAACCTTAAGTCCAGTAAAGAAGCCGAGATGCGCAAGCAGGCGCGGCAGGCGGCCATTGAAGATGCCAAGCAAAAGGCCAGTGAACTGGCGGCCGGATTCGGCGAGAAACTCGATGGCGTCTGGTCGATTCGTTATTTCGACCAAGGCCCGGTGCGTCCTGTGATGTACAAGGCCGCCATGATGGCCGAAGGTGCTATCAACCAGAGCTATGAGTATGGCCAGGTAACCTTCTCCGACAGGGTCGAGGTCAGCTACAAGCTGCGTGACTGAGGTAAGCATTCGGGTGAGAGCCGTTGGCTCGCTGATGGAGCGAAGCAGTTTTTAACCGTGGCTCGTGAACAAGCGGTGCCGGTATTGCTAGGCCGTGACATGAGTCACTTCCTCTGGGCGTAATGCCCGCCTAGCGGGATATTTACCGCCAGAGGCGCAATCCGGCTTGCTATTGGAGCTGTGATAGTTAGAATGCCAGTCGAATACCTTTGAGTAGAGGCGCGCTGCCTAAAAGTAACCGGGAAGAGGGTGATGCCTTTGAGGCCCGGGGAAAGGAGTCGGCGCCGAAGTAGCCAGGCCATCAAACCTAGCTGCTGGTTCTGTATCTAACAGGTGCAGGACTGCCATAGTTATCCACTATGGAGCGCTACCTGAAGGAGCTGAGAAGTTTCTGCCCTCCTTGGTCTGAGTTTCTTCGATCCTATCGGTAGATCTCCACCTTTCTTGGTGTAAAGAGATCATGAATATCATGCATTTTGCGGACTCTCCCTGGTCCATAGTTCCTCCTCTGCTGGCGGTTGCGCTGGCGATCATCACCCGTAGAGTACTGCTCTCCCTTGGGGTAGGCATAGTCGCCGGCAGCCTGATGTTGCAGCAGTTTTCACCGCTGCAATCGCTGCGCTACCTGTTTGACAGTGTGCTGAAAATCTTCTGGGTCGATGGTGCTCCCAACAGCGATAACCTGAATATGTTGCTGTTTATGCTGCTGCTGGGTGGGCTTATCAGCTTGATGACCGCCTCGGGTGCGACCCGGGCCTTCGCCGAATGGGCCGCCAGGCGCTGCCAGAGCCGCAAGGGCGCCAAGTCGCTCACCGGCTTGATGGTGTTTGCCTTTTTTATTGACGACTTCTTCCACAGCCTGTCGGTGGGGCCCATTTGCCGCCCTGTGACCGACAGATTCCAGATCTCCCGCGCCAAGTTGGCCTATCTGCTGGACTCGACTGCGGCGCCCGTATGCGTATTGATGCCCATTTCTTCCTGGGGGGCCTATATCATCGCCCTGGTGGGCGGCATACTCGTGGCCCATGGGGTGACAGAGCAGAGCCCGATCGCCGCTTTTGTGCAGATGATCCCCATGAACCTCTATGCGGTATTTACCCTGATCATGGTGGTGGTGGTGATCGCTTTCCAACTGGATATTGGGCCGATGCGACAGCATGAGCAGCGGGCGCTCGAAGGTAAGCTCTGGGATGAATCCAAGGGCAGGCCCATAGGACTGGATATGGAAGCCCCGGCCGACAGCCGCGGCGGCATGCTGGATATGGTGTTGCCGATAGTGACACTGACGGCGGCGAGTATCTATTTCATGCTGGACTCAGGGGCTCAGGTATTGGCCGCCAATGGTCAGGCCTTCAGTGTGCTGGGCGCCTTTGAACATACCAATGTGGGCTCATCTTTGGTTTATGGCGCCCTTTGCAGCCTGGCGGTGTCCGGCTTGTTGGCCCTGCGTCTCGGCCTTGGGATATCCACTTGGCTGCGCGCCGCCCCCAGAGGCGTCATGGCCATGTTGCCGGCTATCAATATACTGCTGTTTGCCTGGACCATAGGCGCCGTGGTGCGTGACATGGAAACCGGCAAATATCTCGCTAGCCTGGCTAACGGCAACCTGCCCGCAGGGCTGCTGCCTGTGGTGGTGTTTGTGCTTTCCTGCGCCATGGCCTTTGCCACAGGCACCAGTTGGGGCACTTTCGGTATCATGTTGCCGCTCGCCGGTGATATGGCTGCCGCCAGCGATATTCAACTCCTGCTGCCCATGTTGTCGGCTGTGCTGGCCGGCGCTGTGTTTGGCGATCACAGTTCGCCCATCTCCAGTACCAGTATTCTGTCGGCCACCGGTGCCGGCTGTCACCATATAGACCACGTACTGACCCAGTTGCCTTATGCCCTGACAGTCGCCTTCGGGGCAGCGCTCGGTTATCTGGCCATGGGGCTGCTGCATTCCACCCTGGCCGGTTTCCTGGTGAGTGCCGCTTGGTTTGCACTCTTCTGCCTCTACCACGCCAGGCGTTTCCAGGCGGCTCCCGAGGCCGCCATCGGCTGAAGCTGAGATGGGATACCAAAACGCCCCGGGAGTTTTTCCGGGGCTTTTTACTCTTGCCAAAGGCTTGCGCGAAGATAAGGAGTCTCAGTGATCCAGATAGAGATAGTTCTGCCAGCTTTTCATCCTTATCAATACCTTACGCATGATTGATACATGCTCAAAGCTGTCGGAATAGATGGCGATCTCCACATTGGTACCCAGTGGCAAATGATACTGACTCAGGTCATCCAGCGGCTTGAGTTTCACCAGAGGTCGGCCGTTGAGGCGAATTTGTGACGAGCCATAGAGCTGCCCCTGCGCCTGCACCTGAGATTCACCTATGGCCGGCAGCACTTCGACCACTTCGGCTTGAAACACTTTGCCCGGCAGAGCGCGGAAGATCAGCTCGGCCTTGAAACCGGGTTTCAGCCGCAGCAGCGAGTTTTGCCTAAAGGCGCCGACAAAGAAGCGCTCCTCCTGATGGACAAAGGTCATCACAGGCCTGAAGGGCATGGGCACCACCATCATTCCCGGTCTCAGGGTCAACTGGGTTACATAACCGTCTGAGGGGGCATGCATGCTGGTTTCCTCCAGATTGAATCTGGCTTTTTCCAACATGGCGGCAATTTCGGCCACTTGGGTGTTTTGCCCCTGATACTCGGCTTCCAGTGCCAGCTTGGCGCGCCGGGCTTCGGCCTCGGCCGCCTCTACTGAGGCCTGGGCGCCGAGATAGTACTGACGACGGTTGTCGACATCGGCACGGGTGAAGGCGCCTTTTTCAAAACCGCTGCGGTAGCGCTCATATTCCAGTTGGGTTCTGTCCCGTTCGGCCTCGGCCTTGATGCGACTGGCCTCGGCGGCCTTATAGGCGGCGTCCAGCCCCAATACCGCCTGTTTAGCCTGCTCCAGGCTGGCCTCCAGCCGGGTGACTTCTGTCTGATAAGGAGTCGGATCGACCCGGAACAGTAACTCGCCCTCTTTCAGCAGTTTATTGGGGGTGACGGGCACTTCTATGACCTTGCCGCGCACCGAGGGGATCAGCGGGGTGGTGACATACATCTGGCTGCCCATGGCGGTATGGGGATGGTTGTAGTTCATCAACAAAATCAAGGTGCCTATCAGCACTACTCCGCCGAGCACGGCGGTGGGCACGCTCCACTTGTTGAGTGGAATGCGGAAAATCTTGAAGATGGCGACACAGATGGCGGTGTAAGTGAGGATAAGCAAGAGATCCATTTATCTGTTCTCCCCATTCTTGTTATTGCTTTGGGTCTGATTATCTGTACCTGGAATGTCGGTCGAGTCTGCTGCCGTATCCAAGCCCATGCCGCTGGTGGGTTTGGGATTGACTGCGGGCTCTTCTGAAGACGTTTGGACTTGGGTTGGGGCTTGGACTTGGGCACTCGACGCTGCAAGGGCCTCTGTGGCGGCATGCTTTTGGGCTTCCAGGGCGGCGACTTTTTCACTCAATAGCTCCAACTGCTGCGCCAGAAGTACGGTTTCATGGTGCAGTGATTGCTGCTCCTGTTGAATTTTGTCAAAGCCCCAGCCCCTGTCCTCGCGCCAGAGCGTGGCCCAGATCCACAGAAACGGCCACAGCACATGCAGGGTAAACAGGCTCACCCAGCCTGCGTAGTGAATGGCGTCCTGATGGGGGTGGTTGCGTTTCTTGGCCAGCTCGTAGGGGATGTCGTGGATCACTATCACCCCGTAGAAGATCACCAGGGCGACAAAGATCAGCAGCCCCAGCGCGATATAATCCAGTGTCATCTAATCGGGTTCCCTTATTGGTAAATACGCTTGAATAAGTGTAGATGGCCGCTGGCGGATTGCCCGGGAATGATGAATTTTTTCAGGGGCATAAGACTAAAATCGACTCGTGCCCGAAAGGGTTAGGGCTCGACAGGTCCCGGCAGCATAAGCTGATAAAACGCCAAATCCAGCCAGCGGCCGAACTTATAGCCCACCTGGGGCAGGGTGCCTGAGTGCTTGAACCCCAACTTCAGGTGCAGGGCAATACTGGCCTGGTTTCCGGCATCTATGGCGCCCACCATGGTGCGCATGCCGCGCTCCCGGGCCTGGGTTATCAAATGCTGCATCAGAAAGCGCGCCACCCCTTTGCCTCTATGCTCCGGGTGCACATACACAGAATATTCCACCGAGTAGAGGTTGGCTGGATAGCCGCGAAACGGGCCGAAGCTGGCAAATCCCAACAGTTGCCCCTGCTCATCCTCGGCGCCCAGAATCGGCCAGTTGCCTTGCTGTTTGGCGTTGAACCAATCGCGGATCTGCTGCTTGTTCCTTGGCTGGTATTCATAAAGGGCTGTGGTATGGGCAATGGCATGGTTGAAGATGGCGCGTATCGCTTCGCCATGTTGTTCAAGTTGGCAGTGACACAGATGCATTCCAGGCTCCCAAGGTGGTTTCGCCTGAGTATGCCACAAGCCGGTCGGCGTGCCACCTAATGGACTGGATATCAAAAACAGTGCCTGCCCAGGTGGCAGGCACTGCTCAGGCTCAGTGCTGATCCAGCATGCCTTGGGTGACTATAAAGTCGATGATTTCAGCCACCCCTTGCCCCTGCTTGAGGTTGCTGAACACCCAAGGCTTGTTGGGGCGCATTCTGGCGGTATCTTCGGCCATCACTTCCAGTGAGGCACCGACATAGGGTGCTAAATCTATCTTGTTGATCACCAGTAGATCGGAGCGGGTAATGCCCGGGCCGCCCTTACGGGGGATCTTCTCGCCCTCGGCTACATCTATTACATAGATGGTCAGATCTGCCAGTTCCGGGCTGAAGGTGGCACTGAGGTTGTCGCCACCACTCTCGACAAAGACCAGATCCAGGCCGGGATGGCGCGCCGTCAGTTCTTCCACTGCCGCGAGATTCATAGAGGCGTCTTCGCGAATTGCCGTATGGGGGCAGCCACCGGTTTCCACGCCTATGATGCGGTCGGCGCTCAGGGCCTCGGCGCGGGTGAGAATTTTGGCGTCTTCCTGGGTATAGATATCGTTGGTGACCACGGCCAGGTTGTAGTTGTCACGCATCGCCTTGCACAGGACTTCCAGCAGTGCTGTTTTGCCCGAACCAACGGGGCCGCCAACGCCTATGCGCAAAGGTTGTTTGGTTGTTTGCATATTTTCTCTCATGAACGAAACAGTCGGGTGTATTGGGTTTCATGGCGGGCACTGGCAATGGCCAGCGCCGGGGTATAGCTGCCGATATCGGCCTCGGGCCAGTCTTGCGCCTTTTGCAGCGCCTCGGGGATCTCGGTGCTCAGTTGCAGCAACAGCTGCTGACCGGCGCTCTGTCCCAGAGGGATCAGCTTGACGCCGGCAGTGACGGCATTTTCGAGCCAGCTCCAGCAATAGGCTTCGCACAGTTCATATGTCGGCAGTTGCCAGTGTTTGGCTGCGAGGGCAAAGGCCGCCAATTGGGTTTGCAGCACCAGTTCCCGCTCCTCGGGCGCAAGTGGGATCCCCAGTTGTGGCAGCAGTTTGGCAAAGGCCTGACCGCGCTGGCGCTCCTCCTGCCTTAGTTCTGCGGTTTCGCGACTGGCCAGCAGTAGGCGGCAATAGTCGCTCGCCGCAGAGATGTGTTCCTGCGCCAGCGCCTGACACAGACGCATCAGCAAGGGCAGCTCCAAGGTGGCCAGGCTGTCTTTAAGTTGGTTTCGCAGCCAGTGTCCCAGGGTGACAGGGTCTTTGACCCAGCCCCGCTCTATGGCCCATTCCAGTCCTTGGGAATAGGTAAAGCCCCCCACAGGCAGAGACGGACTCACCAACTGATAGAGGCGCAAGCGGCCAAGCTCGCCGGGGGCCTTGGTCTGAGGCTCAAGGCACTGCTGCCCATGGGCTGGAACCCGGCCGGGGCTGATTTTAGTGGTCATGGCTGTGGTTGTGAGTATGTTCGTGAGAGTGCCCATGACTATTGCTGTGACTATGAGCGTGACTATTACCGTGACTATGAGCGTGACTATTACCGTGACTATTACCGTGACTATGGCCGTGGGCACTGCCACCATAGGCCCCCGCCTCGGGTTGGAACTTGTCCTGGCGATAGCTGACCGTGAGTCCGAGTCCCTTAATCATCTCGTCCAGAACATGATCGTGCAGGTAACAGCATTGGCCTTGGGTTATCTGCAGCGGCACATGACGATTCCCCAGGTGATAGCAGGCACGAGCCAGCAGCAGTGGGTCTGAGCTGCTGACCACAGACAGGCTTTCGGCCTTGGCAAAAACCTTGGCCAACTCGCCCGTTTCCGCCTTGAGAATATCGCCCTCTTTGAGGACAGTACCGCGTGGCAGAAACAACCCGGCTTCGCTGCCGTCACTCAAGGTCACTCTTTGGCGGCTGCGAACCCGTTCATCCATCGACAGCCACAGCTGCAGTGTCGGGGTCTGTTGGCATTCATCGGCTTCCAGGCGTTGACAGAAATGGATCATCTAAACTTGCTCCTCTTGGTTTCAAGGCCCGAATATCAGAACAGGAAGTAGCGCTGGGTCATGGGCAACTCAGTGGCCGGTTCACACACCAGCGGCACACCATCGGCCTTGACCTCATAGGTTTGGGAATCCAGTTGGATCTCCGGGGTATAGTCGTTATGCAGCATCTGTTTTTTACTTATGTTGCGACAGCCCCTCACTTCACCTATGCGACTCTTGAGCCCCAACTTACCGGGGATATCCGCTGCGATGGCCGCTTTGGACAGAAACAGCATGGAGCTGCTGTGCAGCGCCTGGCCAAAACAGGCATACATGGGGCGATAGTGCACGGGTTGCGGGGTGGGGATGGCTGCATTAATGTCGCCCATAGGGGCATAGGCTGTCAGGCCACACTTGAGCACCAGCGCAGGTTTAACCCCGAAAAATGCCGGATCCCAGAGCACGATATCGGCCAATTTGCCCGGCTCTATCGAACCCACCTCATGGGCTATGCCATGGGCGATCGCCGGGTTGATGGTGTACTTGGCCAGATAGCGTTTAATGCGCTGGTTGTCGTTGTGCTCCGTGTCTCCCGCCAGAGGCCCGCGCTGCAGCTTCATCTTGTGGGCACACTGCCAGGTACGCATTATCACTTCCCCGACCCGGCCCATGGCCTGGGAGTCGGAGGACATCACTGAGATGGCTCCGAGATCATGCAGTATGTCCTCGGCGGCTATGGTCTCACGGCGAATGCGCGACTCGGCAAAGGCCACATCTTCGGCAATGGCCGGATCCAGGTGATGACAGACCATCAGCATATCCAAGTGCTCATCCACTGTGTTGACCGTGTAAGGCATGGTGGGATTGGTAGAGGCCGGTAGAATATTGGCTTCTCCCACTGACTTGATCACATCCGGGGCATGGCCGCCACCGGCGCCTTCGGTGTGAAACACATGAATGACCCGGCCATCGATCGCCTTAATGGTTTCTTCATAGAAACCGGCTTCGTTGAGTGTGTCCGAGTGAATGGCTACCTGCACATCCATCTCATCGGCCACCTGCAGGCAATGATCTATGGCGGCTGGCGTAGCCCCCCAGTCCTCGTGGATCTTGAAGCCCATGGCACCGGCCGCTATCTGTTCCCGCAGCGCTTCCTTATTACTGACATTGCCCTTGGCGAACAGGCCTATGTTGATTGGCAGTGAGTCCACGGCTTCCAGCATCCGGTGCATGTTCCAGATCCCCGGAGTGACTGTGGTGGCGTTACTGCCGGCCACAGGCCCAGTGCCGCCACCGATAAAAGTGGTGACGCCACTGACCAAACCTTCTTCGGCCTGTTGTGGGCAGATAAAGTGGATATGGGTATCCACCCCACCTGCGGTGACCAGCTTGCCTTCACCGGCCACCACTTCGGTTGCCGGGCCAACCACTATGTTGACACCATCCTGCACATCCGGGTTACCGGCCTTGCCTATGGCCTGAATGCGGCCGTCTTTAATGCCTATGTCTGCCTTGACTATGCCCCAGTAATCCAAGATCAGGGCGTTGGTGATCACCAAGTCGACACAATCGGCCGCCAGTGCCTGGCTCTGACCCATGCCATCGCGGATCACCTTGCCGCCACCGAACTTGACCTCTTCGCCGTAACGGCAGTAATCCTGCTCTACTTCGAGGAAGAGCTCAGTGTCTGCCAGCCTTACCCGGTCGCCCTTGGATGGGCCATACATGTCGGCGTAGGCCCGTCGTGATAACTTGCTCATTTTGCCTCCAGTGCGCCCATGATGGCGCCGCGAAAACCATAGATGGCCCGGCGACCGCCAAAGGGCACCAGTTCCACGGTTCTTTGCTGGCCGGGCTCGAAACGGATTGCCATGCCGGCCGGAATATTCAGCCTTAACCCCTTGGTTTGCTCGCGCTCGAACGCCAGTTGGGGGTTGACCTCGTAAAAGTGGAAATGCGAGCCGACCTGAATTGGCCTGTCACCCAGATTAGCCACCGAAATTTTCAACTTGGGCAGGTCAGTGTTGATTTCAATGTCGCCCAGTGCCTCATTGAGACGGTATTCGCCCGGGATCATCTGCTGCCTCCAATCAGATTATCGGTTCGTGGATCGACACCAACTTGGTGCCGTCGGGGAAGGTGCATTCCACCTGAATGTCGCTGATCATCTCAGGGACGCCCTCCATCACATCCTCGGCACTGAGTATGGTGCGGCCGTAGTTCATCAATTCGGCCACCGTCTTGCCGTCGCGGGCCCGCTCCATGATTTCACAGGAGATCAGGGCTACCGCTTCCGGGTAGTTCAGCTTCAGGCCTCGGGCCCGGCGACGTTCAGCCACCAGCCCGGCGGTGAACAACAACAGTTTGTCTTTTTCTCTTGGGGTCAATTCCATCTTCTGGTCTCGCTATCAGGTCGCCCAAATCCTTGGCGGCTGCGGCAGACGTCCGTGCCAGTGTTGGTGGATCTGTTGCCAGACGGCAATCAAGGCCGTCATCAGCACTTCGGTTTGGTGTCCCAGCAAACGGATACAAAGAATGCCGTCTACCAGGGTGGCACCGTATTCAAAATCGTTTGTGCCTGCGGCGAAGGTCGTCAATGCCTGGCGTACCAACGCCAGCAGCTGCGCATCGGCGGGGAAAACGTAGCAGTTGCCCTGCATGGGATAGGTTTGCAATCCCGCCAACTGTTCTGGGTTGCCGGCCTGCTGCAGAAACAGGCCTTCGGACAGGCGCAGCTCGCCATCCAGATAAATTTGGCTGCGGCCGCGAATATCGCCATGGCTGAAGCATTCCTTGAGCACAGGGCGACCGAAGCAGAGCATCTCCCAGCCGATGAAGCGTGCACCTGTGACCAGCTCTATGCGGGTTTCCAGGCGGGCACAGGCACCGGGGAAAAACAGGGTTTCCTGGGGCAGCCATTCCAGCAGGGCGCCATCGGCCACTTGCAGTTGCAGTTGCTGAGCCGCATATTGGCCGCCGCTGCGGTAAAACTTACCGGCGCCCGGAGTGGTTACCAGGCTGTGGGCACCGCTGTCGGCGGCGATAAAAATTTGCAGCTGGTCGCCGCCGACTACACCGCCCGGTGGATGTAACAGATAGGTGTGGCAGACCCCGGCTTCGGCCTGAAACGGGCGCTGCACCAGCAAGGGACCAAATTGTTCCCTTTGCAGCAGCCGGGTTTGCCCCCGTCTGGGGCCATAGCGCAGATAGAGTCGGGCACGCCAGTTGGCATGCGTTACAGGAATTACAGACACACTTACCCCTGCCCAGGAATTGTTAAAAGGCATCTAGTTGTTTGAAAGTTGGACTCGATTTCGATCAGTTCGGCGTCGACTACGCCCTGGATGCACCGCAGAAAACTACGCGGTAGGGCGAAGAGAGAAAGGTCGACGGACGCCGGAGATCATAGGAGCTGTCAAGCATGGCGACAAGAGTCGCCCAAGCGAATTCATTTCGTTATCTGCTCATTTTATTTCGCAGTTGTTGTTTCCGGAGGTTCCGCCAGCACCAGTGATGGACGTCTGTGCCCAGGTGAGCCGCTATCCTTGAGGGCAAACAGCGCCAGAATGTCGTTGCCGCTGCGGGAGTGACTGCGAAACTGCAGCGGTGTCATTCCTTGATGCTGCTTGAACTTGTCGCAGAAATAGGCCGGGCTGTGAAACCCGGACAGCTTGCAGACCCGGCTGACCGGGAAGTCGGTGAAGGTCAAATAGTTGAGAGCCACCCCCATGCGCACTTCCAGCAATAACTTACTGAAACTGTAGCCTTCCTGTTGCAAGTGACGCCTGAGTGTGGCCGGGCTGGTATACAGACGGGCGGCGACTTGTTCCAGGGTCCATTTATGACCGGGATCTGTCATGATCAGGCGTGCCAGCGCTCTTTCCCTGGGTTCGTCATATTTGACTCTGAGGGTATTGAACAGATCGACTCCGGCGGCCAGTATCGCCTTGAGAATAAAGTACTGACATTGGCGTAGCAGACAGGGGGCCTGGGGGGTTGGGTTCACCAGTTCATGGGTGAGCCGCAGCAGTTCAAAGTTGTCTCTGGCGGCATCCGGCGTACTCAGGGCGTAGCGGCGATAGTGACCATCTGTCTGACATTGGCCCGGCAGATAGTCGACGGCCAACTCTTCCAGCAAAGCTTCATCCAGCGTCAGCGTTTGTAGCGTCAGCGGTTGCTGCGCCGCTTCTATATGACAGGAGATGTGGGCAAAACGGGGAATGATCAGCAGAGTATCCTGGTTCACGTTCAGTCGCTCACCATTGATACTGACCCAGCCATGAGCGGAGTGCAGACGCACCAAAAGCGCGTTATCTATATAAAATTCGCGCAGTTCTAAATGTCTGGATGAGTCGATATGTCGGTATTGCATCGTGAGTCTGGCCCGGGATGAATGCCTGTATTATAACCTGAGCCGGCTTGTCACCAAGCCGGGCAGAATAAAATTAGCTCCCCGGGTTTCAGTCGCGACTGTCTTTGGGGGCTTGAAACTCGGTCAGGCTCATATCGGCATGCAGTACGGCTATCCGCTTGGGGGCGCCGTTTTCTGCCAGTTCCAGAAGGCCGATACCGCTTTGGTTGACCAGGCGCTTGCTGGGGGCTCCATTGGGGCGGCGGCCGCGGATCGACATGCGTTTGCGTTTGGTCAGCAGATTGAGCGGCGAGAAATGACCATAGAGCCAGCCGTTGAGCTTATCAAATACAGGCAGCAGCTTTTCCGGGAACTGATTTTTGATGCCGCTGGCGGTGACCTGGTAGATGTTGGGACTGGCACGGCGAAAGCGGATCCCTATGTCATAAGCAAAGGAGTAATGCACATCGCCGGAGAGGATCACAAACTCCTGCGGGGTACGTCTGTGCATGAAGATCGACAGCAGGGCGTTGGCGGCGCCTGGGTGCGCCATCCAGTTTTCGGCGTCCACCAGCAGCGAAGCCCCGATCAGGGTCGCCGTGCGCTGCACCGCCTCAATCAGCTTGACCCCGAAAATCGGTGCCGCCGACACTATGATGACCTTATCCTGCCCCAGCAGTGCCTGCTGCAGATCCATCAGCGCCTCCCAGTCCATCAACCCGGAAGGCTTGGCCAGGTTGGATTCGCTGCGCCAGCGGCGGGTACGGGTATCCAGTACTACCATTCTGGGTTGAGTATCCAGGGTGTAGTGCCAGTTCTCACACTTGAGCAGCTTGTCTATCAGGGCATCCTGGCGCTCACTGTCGGCCAGATAAAGGCCGCTCAGCTCTTCGAAAAAGTCGGTAAACCTCTTGGGTTGATTGCCAAGGGCCTGAAACAGGGTGTAACCCAGCAGGGCATTGCCTATGATGCGCTTGGAGAAGGCGTGACCATAGGCGGCCTCTTCCCAGCGGGCAGTGAGGTTCCAGTCGTCGGTGATGTCATGATCATCGAAGATCATATAAGTAGGCAGATGCGCCAGCAGGCGCCTAACCTTGCCAAGACCCGCCTTGAATTCCAATAGATGTTGCCACTGGGTCTGCCACTCCTGTGCCCGTTTGCCGGTCAGCCCGGGTAACTGCTGCGGCAGTTCCAGTTGCTGCCACAGTTCCGGTGACCAGATTAAAAGATACAGGGCCGTGACTTCGGCGAAGCTCAGCAGATGGTTTTCAGCCATCGAAGAGGTGAATATGGGGTGATTGATATACCAGCGCCAAAGTGCTGTCTTGGCCGGATACTGGGTACGGGGCAAGAGCTGTTTTGGCCTTTGGTAGAGGGAGTCAGGGCCATAATCTATCTGCGCCGAGTCTTTGAGTGGGGCGTCACTAAAGCTTTCCTGCTTTAGTCCCAGCAGCTCGATTACCTGGGCAATGGCCACCAGGGTGGGGCCGGCCACGTCATCGACATAGAGCTGATCGCCGCTCAGCATCAGTAGCGCCGGGCGCTCGCCTGGGGCATTGTTCTGCTCCAGCAGAGTATCGGCCGCCACCAGTGCATCGCCGCTGTGATGATGCGGGTTGCGACAGGAGCCGTGCAGCAAACGATCCAGCCTGGGCTGCAGCACCAGCTCGGGGGTGGATTTGTCCGGATAACACAGACCTTCGATATCGGCGAACAGCGACTGACCATCGGCATCTTCCAAGCTATAACCCACGGCTTGCCCTTGGGGCAGTAATCCGGGAACTTCCAGATGCAGCAGATACTGCCAGGCGTGTTTACCTAGTTGTACTCGGTGCACTTGTTCTTCATTCAGCGGCAAGGGCGCCGACTTGTGACTCAACTTAAGCGTTAATTGCGGGCTCAACGGTTTGCTGCTGACCCACCAGAGGGTGAAATGGTCCCGGTCACAGTGGCGCAATATTGGGCCGGCCAGGATCAGCGGCAAGGAAGAGGAAGTGGTCATCGGCGGGTTCTGCAGCCTCTCAGGAATGAAAAAGGGTGAATCCACAGGGTAAACAAGTGCTTTGGCTTTGAAAAGCCCCTAAAATGTGAAGCCTTGTTAATGATGTAAAGCGGCCGTGCCGAGGCGTCGACGGCAGACATTGACATTCCAGAGCCTCGCAATGCCATAGCCAACTTGGTATACCTGCCGATTCAATGCCTTTGCAGGTTTTCGGATGATAAACGGATGAAAAGTACCCCGATGGGAATGACTGGCTTATTTGGCCGAACCGGTGGCCTGGCGGCGGCCGATCAACTGGCGTTGCTGCGCGTCCTGGGGTTGCTGCTGCAATTGGGGTTGACCCTGCTCGGCAGTGACGCCTTTGGCCTGACGCTGCAACCTGAACCTTTGTGGTGGGTGTTCGGGCTGGAAAGTGCCTATCTGGCCTTGACCCTGTGGTTGCGTCATCCTCTTTATCGTCAGAGTGCCGGTATCTTTATCGCCCTGTTGCTGGACACCCTGTTCTGGATCTCCTGGCTGTGGTTTTCCGGTGGTGCTACCAATGCCTTTATTTCGCTGCTGCTGGTGCCGATTGCGCTGGCGGCGGTCACCTTGCCCGCCTGGGGCAGTTGGAGCCTGGCTGCGTTGTCGACCCTGGCCTATAGCCTGATGATCTTAAGCTTGCCGGAAGGCCATATCCGTCATCAGGGTATGGATATGAGTTCACACTTCCTGGGGATGTGGCTCAACTTTGTGGTGTCGGCACTGGTGTTGACCACCAGTGTCGCCCTGATAAGCCGTCGTCTGCGACGCCAGGATACCGAGCTCGGTTGGCTGAGGGAAAATCAGCTGCGGCAGGAACAGCTGCTGGCGTTGGGCACAGCTTCGGCGCAGATGGCACACCAGTTGGCAACGCCACTGGCGAGCCTGAGATTACTGCTGGATGAAGCCATGGAAGAGGGTTTGGATGCCGAAGCGCAGGTGCAAATGGGCCAGGCGCTGTCCCGCTGTGAAGTTACACTCAATGAACTGCGCCGCGCCACCGAATCGATTCGTGAGCGTCGCCGCCAGGCCGTGACATTGGCGGCACTGGGGCAAAATATGCGCCAGCAACTCATGCTGTTGATGCCAGAGGTGGATTTCAGCCTCACCTTGCCTGCAGCTCTGACTGAACGTGAAATTATCACAGATGCCAGCCTGTTACCGGCACTGTTGGCGCTGGTGGATAACGCCGCCAAGGCCAGCCTTAACAATATAGGCGAGCCTAAGGTTGAAATTGGCTTCGATTCGCTCGGTGATACTCGGCTTGAAATTAACATCAAGGATTATGGCCGCGGCATAGAGGCCCATCTCTTGGGTGAGCTTGGACTGATGCCGGTGGCGAGCCGCACAGGGATGGGGGTTGCCGTACTCTTGAGTCACGCCAGTCTGGAGAAGTTGGGGGGCGAGCTGGTACTGCACAACGGCCCACAGGGCTGTGAGGCGCGTATCAGTCTGCCCTTATTGCCGGTTTCTGCCAGTAAAGGAGATGCGGCATGAAGCGGCTATTGATAGTCGAAGATGACCTGGCGCTGGCAGCCATTTTGACACGGCGCATGCAGCGGCATGATTTTGAGTGCTGCCATGCCGAAGATGCCAGCCAAGCACTGCTCAGCGCCCGCAGCTGGCAGCCGAGCCATGTGCTGCTGGATATGAAGTTGGCGCAAAGCAACGGCCTTAGCCTGATAGTGCCGCTGCGAGCCAGCCTGCCCAAGGCCTGTATTGTGTTGCTCACCGGCTTTGCCAGCATAGCCACTGCGGTGGAGGCGGTGAAACTGGGGGCAGACAACTACCTGGCCAAGCCGGCCGACACCCGGACACTGCTGGCGGCACTCAAAGTCGAGCCTAAACCCCATACGGCTTCATCCTTGCCTGATGAAACCCCGCTGCACCCCAAGCGCTTGGAGTGGGAATATATTCAGCAGGTACTCAATGCCAATAAGGGCAATGTCTCGGCCACCGCCCGCCAGTTGGGAATGCATCGCCGCACCCTGCAACGTAAGCTGGCCAAGAAGCCTGTTGCTTAAAAAAATCCCGGCCTTCCGAGACGAGAAAAGGCCGGGGCAGGTTCAATTGCAGTGGAAATCTCAACGGCTTGCGGGAGCACGGTGAGGATGAACCCTTAAGCGGGCAACCGGGGCACCCTTAAAAACGGTACTCGCCCATGACCCAGGCGTTGAGACCGGGTTGTGGTAAGCGCTCGCCGACGGCGATATCCCCGCCCATTACCCGGTTATAGCCGGCGAGATGATCGACATATTCTCTATCCAGCAGGTTATCGACTCCGGCCTTGAGCATAAAGCTGTCACCGCGGTAACCGGCCGCCAGATTCACCAAGCCATAGCCTGCAGTTTCCTGCTCCAGCTGAGTGGCCGAGACCTTATCCTGGGCGGCAACCGCTACTGTCTCCAGGCGGGCAAACCAGCTGCCCTGATCCCAGTTGAGTCCCAGAGTCAGGTTGGGCGGGGCGATACGGTAAAGCTTGTCTTCTACGTCGCGGCGCTCACCATAGGTATAGGCCGCTTGCAGATCCAGGCTCCACTGTTCATGCAACTGCCAGTGGGCGTTGATATCCATGCCGTAGAGCAGGGCGTCGGTATTGCTGAACACCAAGGTGTTGGCATCGCCGGCGGCGATAACGGCAGGATCATCCGTGGGCAGGCCCTGAATATAGTTGTCTATCCTTTGGACAAACACCCTAGGGGTCAGGTTGAA
The DNA here is from genome assembly GCF_007636515.1 of Shewanella sp. MSW. Classification (NCBI taxonomy): domain Bacteria; kingdom Pseudomonadati; phylum Pseudomonadota; class Gammaproteobacteria; order Alteromonadales; family Shewanellaceae; genus Shewanella; species Shewanella sp. MSW. Next base: position 70,047 of record NZ_LVDR01000013.1, on the reverse strand, counting down.
ATCCTGGCGGTGTAAATCCAGCCCCAGCTCCAGTTGCCAGGCGGTTTCCAGATCCAAGTCCATCTGGCCCACATAGGTGCGGCCATCGGCCAGCCCGCCGGTGGACTGCATCGGCACCCAGAGATAGCGCTGTTGATAGCTGGCACTGGCCTGTTTTCGTGCCAGGCCGATTATGGCATCCAGCTCATTGTCGATTTCGAAGCGACCGTTGATCACCAAGTCCAACCCGGTATCGTTTTGGCTGCGATCGGCCTGATTGAATCTGTCCATCAGGGTCTTGATTGCCGGTTTCATGGCCGCCATAGAGTGACTCACGGCATCGGCATCAAACCTGTAGTGTTTCACCCGGCTGCCCAGTTGCCAGCTCCAGCGGCCAAAATCCTGTTGCCATTGGGCGTAGAGGCTATAAACACTGTCGTTGATACCGTTGAAGTTATCCACCCGGAACTTGCTGTTGCTCGGGTCTGTCACCACAGTATCGTGTTCGGCATGGCGCCAATCAAAGCCAAATTCCCAGCTGTCTTTCGCCATTTGCCAATGGCCATCGAAACTTTTGGAGTCGGCTATGGTGTAGCGCGGTGCCATGGTAGGCATTTTCATCCGTAGGCTGAAGTTGTCCATGCCGTGACGGGCATCGCTGTAGCCCAGATGCCAGCGCATTTGCCAATCGGCCAGCAGGTGCTCACCACTGAGTTTGAATCTGTCTGTGCGGATATAGTCGATATCCATCGGCAGCGCCGGGGTGGCGGCATCTGTGGTTTCCAGATGCTGGAACGAGAAGGCTATCGACTCATCATCGGCGTTGCTGTCGGCCAGGTTAAATCTGTATTCACCGCCGAACACCTGCTTGTCGTAGACCCCTGGCAGTAATCTGTGGTTATCGCCGCTCTCGGGCACATCATTGCCCTTGAACAAGTCGCCATACAGCATGAGTGCCTGACGCTCGCCGCCGAAGTTGCTCTTGACGCCGATGCGACTCTGCTCGCCATTATGCTGGTATTGGCCGCTGACCAGGCCGCTGACTTCATCGAAACGGGCCTGGGACTCCACTACCCGGATACTGCCACCCAAGGTATCGACGCCGCTGGCGACTGGGGCTATGCCGCGATCCAGTTCGAGTTGCTCTGTGATTACAGGCACGGCATAACTCAAGGGAGTATCCATGGCGTTGGGACCGGCGCCGGCCATGCTCATGCCGCCAACCTGGGTTTCGACTCTATCGCCAAAGAGGCCTCGGTACTGGGCTATGCCGGTTAGTGGGCCGTTACTGTTGACGTTGGCGCCGGGCAGTGACTTGAGCAGACCACTGATATCGGCCTTGGGCGCGGTGGCTTCAGGCGAGGTCTGCAGCACGCTGCTCTGTACGCTGCCGCGCACCACCAGCACTTCCATGGGAGAATCACTGGCCTTGGCGGCAGTGCCCAGACCGATTATAGGCAGTAAAGCCAGAGCGAGAGGAGAAGGTGAAAAGCGCATATCTTATTGATTTTGGTTGTTTTGGGTGACCCATTCTGGGTCTTGTGCGCGGGCGGGGCAAAGCTAAACAACCAAAGTGCGACAAGCTGTCGCACCCGGGATGGGAGTCAAACCAAGGGAGTGAACTTGATCAGTTCGGCAATACTGTGGACGCCAAGCTTTTTCATGATCTTGGCCCTATGTACCTCTATGGTTCGCAGCGACAGATAGAGAGCTTCGGACATCTGTTTATTGGTCATTCCCTGCACCAGAAGTTGCAATACCTGCTGCTCGCGCTCGGTCAGGGTGGCGTATTTCTGCTGCAGTTGCTGCTGTTCATGGGTCTTGAGGCTGTAGTCGAAGGCTTTTTCGATAGCGGCGGCCAGCGCCTTGCCGGCCACGGGTTTCTGGAAAAAGTCGCAGGCTCCCTGACGAAAGGCGTCAACGGCCATTGGCAGATCGCCATGGCCGGTAAGAAAGATGATCCCCAAGGGACTGTTGGCCTCCAGTAGTCTCTGCTGTACCTGCTGGCCTGTGAGTTCAGGCATGCGGCTGTCGAGGATCACGCAGCCAGGCGCCTCCAACTCAGCGTCCTGGAGAAATGCCTGGCCGCTGTCAAAGGCTTGCAGCCGATAACCGAATTGGCTCAGCATAAAGCCGAGTGAATCCCGGACGGCGGCATCGTCGTCCACCAAATAAAGCGCTACGTCAGTCACATACTTGCCTCTCTCAGGTGAATAAGCCAATCCTAATCTTTGTCGCAGTGAGGCTCAAACTCGGTTGTTGGCTTTTAGAGCCAGATCACTGAGGTGTTGGCCGACATTTGCCCTCCATCAAGTTATTTTTTCGCCGTCTGTATTAGCTTATCTTCATGGATAAAAGGGGAGTGGGAATGGCCAGAATATTAATCTTGATACTGTTGTTAGGGGCCGGGTGTGCTTCGGCTTCGGCGCAACTGTATGAACCGGCGACCGATGCCGAAATGGGTGACGAGCCCATAGAGGCTGTGTTTCGGGTCGGAGTGCTGGCCAATCATGGTGTGGCTCAAGCCAAAGAGAGATGGCGCCCCATGATGCAATATCTCAGCCAAGAACTTCCAGGAAATCGCTTCGAGGTCGAACCGCTGACTTTTGAGCAAATGAGCCAGCAATTGCTGGAGCACAGGATCCACTTTATCGTGACCAACCCAGGGCAATACCTTAGCCTCAGCAGCAAGCTGCCCCTGTCGTGGCTGGCTACCATGCGTAGTCGCAAGCACTTGGGAACTACCTTTGCTATCAGCTCGGCGATCATAGTGCGGGCCGACAGCCCGGTGCGCAATATTGAGGAGCTGCGTGGTGCTACAGTGGTGGCCAGCGATCCTCAGGCGCTGGGGGGATATCAGGCGACAGTAGGCTTGCTCAACAAGCGTGGCTTTGCTGCCAAGCGTTTTTTCGGCGAAGTGCGTTTTTTGGGGTTTCCGCTGGAGCCTCTGGTTTACCAGGTGCGTGACCGCACTGTCGATGCCGCCATTACTCCCTTCTGTACCCTGGAGGAGATGGTGGAAACCGGCTTGGTGCAACGTCAGGACTATCGGGTAATCAACGGCGTCAAGCCCGAGGGGTATGACTGCGAGACCAGCAGTGCCCTTTATCCCAACTGGTCATTTGCCGCCTCTGATCTGGTGCCCAGTCATATCACCCAAGCGGTGACCCGGGCGCTGTTCGACTTGCCTTCCGACTCTGAAGCGGCGATCAAGGCCGACACCATGGGCTGGACAGCTCCTATCAGTCAGCTCAAGGTGATCAAACTATATGAGGAGCTGGATCTTCACGGCGGCCCACCTCCTCTGTATGAAGCCGCCATCGACTGGGTACGCAAGAACAAGGAGTGGGGCGGAGCGCTGCTGTTACTGTTCCTGATCTCCACTCTCTACCACCTGTGGCTGGAATATAAGTTTCGCCAGAAGAGTGAATTCCTGTTGGCAACAGAGCGACAACTGCGGGACAAAGAGTTGCAACTGGAACGAATGCAAAGTGCCGCTATTCTGGGCGAAATTGGTGCCGGGCTGGCGCATGAGCTCAATCAGCCGATTGCCGCTATTACCCAATACAGTGAAGGCGCCATGATGGTGCTGGAGCAGCGCGCCGCCGAGGGCTGTGGCGAGCGCGCCGATGCCATGCGTGAGGTGCTGACCAAGATCAATAATCAGTCTATCCGCGCAGGGGCCGTGGTGCATCGTATTCGCGGTTTGCTGCGTCGGCGCCGGGCCGAATCTGAGCCAGTGGTGATAGAGTCACTGCTCAGGGATGCACTGGCGCTGTTTCAGCGGCCGATGGAGCAGCAGGGCGTCGAGCTCAAAATAAGTCGCCGCGGGTCGGAGCGGCCGTTGCTGGGGGATGCTGTAGGGCTGAGTCAGATGCTGGTTAATCTGTTGAAAAATGCTATGGATGCCCTGGATGAAGTTTCGGGTAAACGGGAGATCCAACTCAAACTCGACTATCAGGCCGCGCCCCCAGCCGCCGGGACCAAGGGAGAGTGGTTGCTGTTGGAACTCTTGGATACAGGCATAGGCCTCAGCGCCTCGGCGGCGGAGTTGATGCTGTCTTTTGCTACCACCAAGGAGGATGGCTTGGGGCTGGGATTGGCTATCTGCCGCGACGTGGTGAGCCAGCATAATGGTCATCTGGAGCTGGAAAACCGCCGCGAGTGCCGCGGCTGCCGAGTGCGGGTGTGGCTGCCTCTGGGGGCAACAGCCCGGAATGAATGATTATCCTTGACTCAAGTCGCTGGTGTCGGCTTTATCGCAGTGCCCCAAGGGTTTGCCACTGACGGCGGCCGAACTCCAATACCACGCCTACAGCCAAACCGGCGGCGGCATTGACGGCCAGGCTCACCACAGCGGTCGCCAGGATAACAAAGATACAGAAAGGCTTGCCGTCCAAGAGGCGTTTGGACCAGGCCAACTGCAAGCCGGCGGTGGACAGCAGACTACCGAGAATAGCCAGCGGAATAAGGCTCAGCAGCCAGGCCACGTTTTCCCCCCAGGAGAGGGCTATCAGCAGGCAACTGCCGCCGAAGATTAGCGGCGCCCACAGGCGGCGGGCACCGAAATGGTATTGCACCGCCAACCCTCCGGCACCGTGGCACATGGCCGAAGCACCGAAGGGACTCAGCAGCAGATTGGCCAGGCCAGAGCTGGTGGCAAAGGCCTTGGGGCTGAAACGCTTGCTGTCTTCGGGGAACTTCTCTTTGGCCATTACTGAGGTGGCGATAACGGCATTGGTCAAAGTCAACGCCAGTTGCGGCAGCACCAACAGGGTTGCCGCGGCTCCCCAGTCATTTAACTCGGGCCAGCTCAAATGCCAAGGCGTGTTGTTGAACACAAAGCTGCTGTCGCTGCCGCCTTGCTGGTATTGCCATAGCATGCCGAGGGCAATCACCAAGGGCATGGCCAGATAGCGCAGCGGGATAAAGCGGGCAAAGAAAATCAGTGCGAAGGCGCCGAATCCCAGCACAGGCTCGTCGGCCATCATCTTGAAGCCCATCCACAACAGTTGCAGCCCTATGGCCAGTTGGATGCCGACACTGATAGCCTGGGATATTTGCCGCGACAGCCAACTGATGGCGCCGGAAGCCGCCAGTACCAGCAGTATTACTCCCATCAGCATGGCGCTGGCTTGCATCATGCCAGGTGTCAGCCCCTGGGCGATGACCAGGGCGGCAATCACTTTCATGGGTTGCACGGGAATGGGGCGGCGATAAAACAGGGCTGTGGCCAGGGCAAAGAGACCGAAACCGAGAAAAATGCCTTGGGGAGAAAACTGATTCAGAGCTATCAACCCAAGCACCAGAGGGAGAAAGGTTCCCAGATCGGCAAAGGCGCCGCTAAGCTCACCCAGGGAGCGGTTTAATGAGGAAAAAGTCTTGCCGTTTGTTGTCATTGCACTTGCCACAGAAAAGGATGCCCAGACAACGCAAGAAAAATGCCATTTTTTGTAGGGAGTTGCATCATCAATGACCCGAATTTACCGTCATAGTCTAATTCAGTGTAGTGCCGCTTGGACACTTTGGCCCGATTCTGGGTCTAAATGTCTTTTTTGGGGATAAGTGGCATCTCGTTTGGAGGGTACCAGATGAAAGAGTACCAGATGAGAGTGACCGGCTCCCGGGAGGCAGGGAGATGCGGGAGCCGGTCTTCAGGGCTTGCCTGAATCGGATCAGCGGGCGTGGCGAGCGCCGCCTTTGTGTTTCATGGGGTCGCCCTCATAGCCCAGCGCCTGCCAGTCGAGGCGGTCACCGCCGTTGTGGCAGTCGGCGCACTTGAGCGCTTCACTCTTGGGCGAGACCATGTGGTTGATACGCCACCACATTTCGGTTTTGGCGAAGCCGTACTGGCCGCTGTAGCTGATGCCCTTGGCCTGCATGGGCTCGCTGGCGGCCATCCCTAAGCGAATCGCCTTATCCCAGTCAAACTCAGACCAGAAACCGCCCTTGCCATAGGTCTTGGGATTGAGCAGCACCTTGTTGACCTTATCGTACACCTGCTTGCCTGTGTGTACCTTGAAGGGGTAGATCTTCGCCTTGGGATCCTGAATGTCACCCAGGGGGAAGGTCAGACGGGTGACCTGCTCGGGATCCATCTTGTCACCGGCCATATAGGCATCGGCGCGGCCGTTGTACCAGGCGTAGCTGGGCTTGACCATCTTGCCCCAAACGAAGCTGCCCTTTTTCTTGGCGTAGCTGTGACGACCATATTGATCCAGGCTCTCTTCCCTGTCTTCACCGGCAGTTGACCAGTCCCAGTGCAGCTTGGTGGGCTCATGGCGGGCAAAGAAGGGAATGTGGCAGGTCTGACAGGCCACGGTCGCCGCGTGCTTGTTCAGCTGTTTGTTGCCGTGTGGTGCACTGTCGTGGCAATTGTCACAGCCGATATGATCTTCACCGCCGGGGGACACACCCATGGCGTTACCGCTGATCATATGCTTCTGGGTGGTGTGGCAGTCCTGACACTGGAAGTCATTGCCGTCGCTGTCCATATGCACATCCGTGGCCTTGTCCGGGTAGGCCATGGAAGAGTCGAGGTCGCCATGTTTGACCGCATCTCCGCCGCCACCATAGAAGTGGCAGCTGCCGCAGTTATCCCGCACCGGCTTGCCGACATTCTGGGCGACCCGCAGCAAATCTACTGTCTTGAATACCTCACCGGCTGCAACGGGATCTTTCACATAAGTACCCGTGGTGTCATGGCACACCAGGCAGTCCACCTTGGTCTTGTCCTTGAAGTCAAAGCTGTTGTCTTTCCAGCCGTAACCGGCATGGCAGCCGGTACAGCGCGGTTCGTTACCGGCAATGGAAACACAGAAGTTGTTGATGGAGTTTTTCTTGCCCCGTTTGACTGTACGTCCGGGCAGTTCCTGCTCCAGCTCCCAGGTCCAGTGGGATGACAGCATAAAGTCATCGGCATCCTTTTCATGGCACTCAAGACAGGCCTGGGTGACTTCCGAGCCTGTGTTGAAGGGGCCCTTGAGTACCTCTTTGTGGGGGCTGCTGGCCTGGGCCTGGCTCAGGAGGCCGAGCCAGAGTGCCGTGGCTATAAATGGCAGATAAAATGTTTTCATCTGTGTTCCTCCCTAGAAATTCACTGTCAGTGAGGCGTTGATATCCAGCGCCGTATCCACCACGGGCAATAGCGAATAGGCGCTGCCGTCCAGTACATCATCCACCTTCACAGGTGCACCCACGGGCGTGCCCGAGCCAGTGTATTCATAGTCGTAGTAGAGCCCCGCCAGCTTGATAAACATCTTGGGGTTGATATCGAAGATGTAGTAGGCCTCGGCCACATGGCCGCGGGTGGCCAGCTTGCTGCCGACCGGGTCGTCCTGGGCCTGAGTGAAGGGCGTCCAGTACTTGGATCCATAGTTGTACTCTAGACCGAACTTGCCGTAAGGCGCCGGGATCTGCATGCCGATATAGATGCCGTAACCATCGTGGGAGGCATCGGACTCAGCGCTGGATGGCACCAGCAGCAGTTCATCGCCACTGCTGTTGAGTTCTGCTTGAAACACGGCGTCGGTCAACATGCCGCCGAACATGCCGGCGTTGCCGTTGCTCTCAGCGCGGGTCCAGCCAAAGGAGGCAAACAGCTTGAGATCGTCATCGGACTCATAGGCATAGCCCAGGCCGCCCAGATACATGTCGCCTATGACCCCGCTGGGTTGCACCCGGGTAACAAAGTTGAAGTTGTCGAATTTCTGCAGATCGCTGTATAGAGTGGGGGCGAAAATGCCGGCCAACTCGTTGGGGAAGGCCATGGTGCCCTTGAAGCCGTCGTTGATATCCCGCGCGGCAAACAGGGTCAGCTGCAGGAAGTGGTTACCGTCGTTGATCACATCAATGTTGAAACCGCCCAGATGGGTGTCCTTGCTGACGGTATCGCCATAAAGCTCGCCATTGCCCCATTGGGACTCAAAGCCCTGACCGTAACAGAAACGCACCACCTGGCCTTCTATCCCGGTGAGCTCTCCAAGCTTGTAGCCCAGAGTGGCACCGTCAAAGTTGAAGTTGACCAGGTGTCCGGAAGGGGTGCCGCCACGTTTTTCATTTTCCCGGTAGTGGCTCGGTGGGCCATAGGTGGAGGGACGACGGCCGACAGACAGATAAAACTCGCTGCCGCCGATGTTTTTCCAGTCAAAGTAGGCGCGCTCGACCCGCAGCCAGTCGCCGCTGGGGTTGCCTGAGTTGGTGCCGTCCATGGTGAAAGAGCGCCAGGAATCAAACACCTGCACACCGGTGGAATCGCCCCAGTCCTTGAACATGGTCAGGCGTCCGGCAAAGCTGACGTTGTCCCACACCTTAGCCTTGAGATCGAGCCGTAGCCGAGTGGTGTAGAAGATGTCATTGTCTATGTCGCCACTGCGATAAGGCGCCAGCACATAGGGCATAACGCCCTGCAGTTGCCCCTGGGCAAAGGCGTTGGCCAGCTCAGGGTTGGCAGCCATCATCTTGCCAAGGGGCGAGGAGGGATCCATGGGGTTGCCCAGTTCGCCGGCCATGGCTTTGGCGCCGAAGTCGTTGAAGTCCATCTTGATCGCCGGATGCCAGGTGACATTGCCATAGTGCAGCGAGTGGGCTCGGGTACGAAAGTCGCCGCTGATCTCCAGTCGATCGAGCGCCGTGTGCCGCTCTGTCTTGTCCACCCGGCTGTTGAGTATATCCAGCTCTTCGGTGATCTCCTGCAGTTGCTGTTTAAGCTCGCGGATCTTGGTGCTGTCATCCAGTTCCCCGGCCTGAAGCTGGGGGCTGCCCAGCAGAGCCAAACCCAGTGCCTGGGCCACCGCCAGAGCGATAAGAGTACGCATAGTAGATTCTCCTGACCGGCCTTGCCGGTCGTTTTCAGGCAGCAAGCGGCCCTGGGGTAACCCCATGACTTTGCTTGCAAGCTGTAAATTTAGTTAAGTGATTGGCGCCTATGCGCTCGGATCAACCGCAGGTCTGGGGTTGATCCGAGTCGGCGGCATGGTCGTACAGGAACTGTTGAATATCCTTGAGTTCCTGCTCAGTTAAAGGCTGAAACGCCTCGGGTTTGGCTTTGTGTTTGTCTCTGGCGAAGAATCTGTCCCATTGGCTCATGGTCTTGCTCATGGGAGTCAGTTCGCCGCCTATGCCTGCTTTGCTGTGACACTCTTTACAGACTTTCTTGTACAGGTGTTTGCCTTTCTTGGGGTTGCCGCCGTCGGCTGCGGTGGCGCCTGTGGCCAATGCGCAGGCTAAAAGCAGAAGGCCGAGTTTGCTGCTGGTGTTCATCATCTATTCCTCTGGGTGACCGCCCGCTCCGTTAATGGGCTGTTATTTTATGTGTCCTTGCGGTTGTCAATTTAGCAATCCTGAGGTGCGTCAGCTTTGAACTGGATCACTTTCATAAAAATAATCTAATTGATAAAAATATCATTGAAATAAATCTAATTGAGATGATGTTTTTGTTTTTAATCATTTAATTTTATTGTGTTTTTATTTTTTGAACAGAAATCATCACTGTTGTTTTGGCTGATTTTATGAGCGTGATCGGCTTAACAATTGTGAGTATTTGTTATCTCTAAAGTGGTTTTTGTTAATCAGTTTGGTGCTTGTGATGGCTTTTTATTAACGGCTAGAGGCTGGATTACCCTCACACTTTCATGTCCTTTCCGGCATCTTTGCGGGGGCTGGATCACACTCACTCCCCCTATGTGGTTTACCACAATACCCACAGGAATTTAATGGGTAAACAATGAGCTTAAGCCGCTGTAGTCAAGCGGAATCCCATTCAAACAATAACCTGTGTGAGCGACCTTTCCCCGAGGGGAGAGGATGGAGGTAAACCATGATAGAGCTTGATAGGCGCACCTTTCTGAAAGGGGCTGGAGCCGGAGGGGCAACCTGTGCCCTGGCCGGAGTTCTGCCCGGTTCGCTGGCGGCTTTGGGGCGCAGCCCTCTGACCGGCAGTGCCACTGAAGTTGCCAGTATGTGTGAGATGTGTTCGACCCGTTGCCCGATTTCGGCGCGGATAATCGACGGCAAAAACGTCTTTATTTCTGGCAACAAAGAAGCCAAATCATTCGGCGGTAAGGTCTGTGCCCGTGGCGGCGCCGGCCTCAGTTTATTGTACGATCCACAAAGGATTGTCAAACCACTCAAGCGCGTCGGTGAGCGCGGCGAAGGCAAGTGGGCCGAAATCAGCTGGCAGGAAGCCTATCAAACCATCGCCACCAAGCTGAATCAAATCAAGGCCGACCATGGTCCTGAAGCCGTGGCATTTTCCTCCAAGTCAGGTTCGCTGTCCGGACACCTGTTCTATTTGGGTCAGGCTTACGGCAGCCCCAACTCCTTTACCCATAACACCACTTGCCCGGGCGGTTATGTGGTTGCCGCCAAGGCGATGTTCGGTACCAAGGTGAAGCGGGATCTCTCCAACTCCAAGTACATCATCAACTTCGGTCATAACCTCTATGAGGGGATCAATATGTCCGAAACCCGGGGAATGATGAAGGCCCAGGCTGACAAAGGCGCCAAGTTGGTGGTGTTTGAACCCAGGTTCTCTGTGGTGGCCGATAAGGCCGATGAGTGGTATGCCATTCGTCCCGGCTCGGATGTGGCCGTGGCCCTGGCGCTGTGCCATGTGCTGATTGCCGACAACCTCTATGACAAGGCCTTTATCGAGCGCTATGTTGTGGGTTTTGAGGCCTTTGCCGCCGAGGTCAAGGCTTATACCCCTGAGTGGGCTGAGAAAATTTCCGACGTACCTGCCGCCGACATCCGCCGTATTGCTCACGAGTACGCTGCTGCAGCGCCTCATGCCGTGGTCGACTTTGGCCACAGATCTACCTTCACTCCGGAAGAGTTCGATATGCGCCGGGCGCTGTATGCCGCCAACGTGCTGATCGGCAACCTGGAGCGTAAGGGTGGCCTCTACATGGGCAAGAAGGCCGGTGGCTACAACAAGTTTGCCGGTGAGCTTGTGGCTCCTGAGCTGGGTAAGCCAGGCGTTAAACTGCCCAAGCCGCAAGCCAAACGCATCGACCAGATGGATGAGCAGTTTGCTATGGCCTGGTCCGGTGGTGGTATCTATCAGTCAATCATAGATGCAACTCTGGAAGCCAAGCCTTACCAACTGCGGGCCTGGGTTATGAGCCGTACCAACCCTATGCAGACCATGACCGACCGTGCCAAGGTGGTTGAAAGTCTGAAGAAGTTGGAGTTTGTGGTTTCCTGTGATGTTTACATCAGTGAAACCGCCGCCTGGGCCGACATCATACTGCCCGAGTGTACTTACCTGGAGCGGGATGAAGAGGTCGCCGACAAATCCGGCAAGAACCCGGCCTACTACCTGCGTCAGCAAGTGGTAGATGTGATTGGCGATGCCAAGCCTTCCTGGCAAATCTTCCGTGAACTGGGCATAGAGATGGGCCTGGAGCAGTACTATCCCTGGGAAAACATGGAAACCCTGCAATTCCTGCAGGTGAATAAAGACGCCCAGCTGTTGCAGCACATCAAGGACAAGGGCTTTGTCAGCTACGGCAAGCCGCTGATGCTGCGTGAACCCAAGATGGTGGCCGACTTTGTCGCCGCCTACCCCAACGCCAGGGGCATGGATGAAGATGGTACTTATGGTAGCGCGCTCAAGTTCAAGACCCCCAGCGGCAAGATTGAACTGACCTCCGCCAAGGTAGAAGACATGGCGCCTGGCCGTGGCACTATCGCCTATCGTGAAGTGACCCTGAAACAGCCGGACGAGCTCTACTTTATCCAGGGTAAGGTGGCAGTGCATACCAATGGTGCGACCCACAATGTGCCTATGCTGGCTAACCTGATGTCCGATAACGCCGTCTGGATCCACCCTGACACTGCCGCCAAGCATGGCATTGAGAATGGGGACGCCATTCGTCTCACTTCCAGTGTCGGCAGTGAAGAGGGTCATGCGCTGGTGACCAAGGGCATACGTCCCGACACTGTGTTCGCCTATATGGGCTTTGGTTCCAAGAACAAGGAGCTGGCACGGGCGACCGGTAAGGGCGTGCACTGCGGCAACCTGCTGCCCAACGTGACTGCACCTGTGTGCGGTATGAACGTACACACCACAGGTGTGAAGCTGGAAAAGGCATAAGGGGAGGCGAAGATGACTAAAAGATATGTGATGGTGCACGACGAGAATAAGTGCATCGGCTGTCAGGCCTGTAACGTCGCCTGCCGCAGCGAAAACGGTGTACCTGAGAGCGTAACCCGCCTGCAGGTACGGGTAGAAGGCCCATTCGGTGATGCGCCGCATCTGCACTTCAAGTATCACAGGGTGTCCTGTCAGCAGTGTGAAGATGCCCCTTGCGTCAAGGTCTGTCCTACCGGGGCGGCTTATGTGGGCGAGGACGGCATTATTTCCATCAAGGCAGAGAAATGTGTCGGCTGTATGTACTGTGTGGCAGCTTGCCCCTACAAAGTACGCTTTATGAACCCGGAGACCAAGGTGGCCGACAAGTGCAACTTCTGTAAGGACACACGTCTGGCTCGCGGCGAACAACCCGCCTGTGTGACCGTATGTCCTACCGATGCCCTGGTGTTTGGTGATGCCAACGAGGCCGGCAGCGAGGTGGCGACTCTGCTCAACACCCGCGTGACTTATCAGGACAAGACCCATCTGGGTACTAAACCCAGAATCTACCGTATTCCTGTCAAGAGAGGGGGGATCCAATCATGAACAATACTTGGGGCGATATGACACAATACGACCCTGTAACCTGGAACTGGGTCATAGCGGTTTACCTCTTCTTGGCTGGGTTGTCGGCGGGTAGTCTGCTGATTGGGATCGGGCTGCGTTGGGTGCAAAACAAGACAGAGGGTGACAGCGGTATTCTCAAGGCGGCAGCCTTGATAGCGCCAGTGGCTATCTGTTTGGGGATGCTGTGTCTGGTGTTTGACCTGACCAAGCCGTTCCACTTCTGGCTGATCCTGATCAACTACAACCTGACATCTGTGATGTCCATCGGGGTGTTGGCGCTGCTGGCCTATATTCCGCTGACCTTTGCCTATGCGCTGGTCGTGCTGAAAGATGATCTCGGTAGCTGGGGTCTGGGCTTTCTTAAAGGGATTGCAGAATCACTGACTGGCCTTCGCAAGACTATGGAAGTACTGCTGTTTGTGCTGGCGATTGTCGTGGGTGCTTACACAGGCTTCCTGATCTCCGCCATGAACGCCTACCCCATGCTGAACACTGCCGTATTACCGGCGCTGTTCCTGGTGTCCGGTCTGTCGGCCGGTGCGGCCGCCAACGCGGTAGTGGCGCTGCTGCTGTTCAAGACAGACAAGCACTGCCCACAGCTGGGACGGATGCACGGTTTGGAACTGCCGGTAATGGCGGCAGAAATCCTGTTCCTGTTCATGCTGTTCTGCGCGCTCTATTTCAAGGGCGGTGCAGCGGCGGCAGCGCTGGCATCATTGACAAGTGGCGTCTGGGCCAGCGTGTTCTGGATTGGAGTTGTGGGTATAGGTTTTGGTATCCCGCTGCTTTCCATGTTGTTGCTGCCGGCGAGTACCCGCCACACCAAGGACGCCATGCTGGCGGTAGCCTGCTGCAGCCTGACCGGGGTGCTGGCACTTAGACACTTCATTCTCTATGCAGGTCAGAGCTATCTTGGTTAACAAGCACCTCTGAACCTGTTTTGCCTCAGCCCGTATCATTTGATACGGGCTTTTTTTGTATCTTGATACCATTGTGCCACTGAGATCTGGACTATCTTTAACCCATGTAACTAACGTCTTGCGTCTGGTTACAGATAAAAGCAAGAGGGGGATGAGATGAAACTGAGTCTTTTGACACTGCTTACCACGGGGCTTGCCAGCACGCTGGCGCTGGCAGGGCAGGATGTTTATGAGGCCCGCGCCGATGCCATGGGCGGCGTTGCCGTGGCGGCCGGTAATCGTGAGGCGGCGGCCTTTTCCAATCCGGCGCTGCTGGCTTTGCCCTCGCGCCGCAGCAGTGACTTCAGTTTACTTATTCCCACCATAGGCGCAGATGGCGCAGATAAAGATCAGATGATCGATAAGTTTGATGCCTTGCAGGATAACTATGACGCTCTGGTCAATGCCATAGATGCTGCCGACACAGCGGCTATCGATGACTACCGCAAGCGCCTCAGTGGTGACTTGCAATCGCTGCAGGGCAACAACGCCTATGTCAGTGCCGGTATCAATATGGCGTTGGTCATGCCTTCGGATGGTTTTAGCTATGCCTTTGTATTCAAGAGTTATCTCGATGCCTTGGGGATTGCCGAAATCGCCGCTGCGGATATTGATGCCCTGGATAATCTGGACCCCAATAACCCGCCGGAAATCCAAGATTTGACCTCCCAGGGGCGGGTAGTGGCCGGGGCGGTTTCCGAGCTCGGAGTTGCCGTGAGCTATCCGCTATCTATCGTCAATATGCCGGTGACAGTGGGAGTCACCCCCAAGCTGCAACGGTTGGATAGTTTTAATTATGCTGTCAGCGCCAACAACTTCGATGCCGATGATTTCAATGATGATGATTATCGCAGTGATGACACAGGCTTTAATCTGGATATCGGCCTGGCATTTCAGCCATTGGATGGTTTGGTTATCGGTGTCAGCGGACGTAATCTTATCGAGCGGGACTTAAGCAGCATAGAGGCTGGCGGCGTGCAGCTTACCTATCAGGTGAAACCTATGGTTACCGCCGGGGTGGCCTATGACTGGGCGGCTTTTTCGCTCAGCAGCGACTTGGATCTTACCGACAACGATAAGTTTGCCGAGCTTGAGGGCAGCCGCTATTGGCGTTTAGGTGGCGAATACCGGCCTGCTGACTGGGTTGCTTTACGGCTCGGTTATCGCCAGGATCTTAATGATCACAGCGCCGATCTTTATTCACTCGGGACAGGGTTCGCCATAGGCAACAGCTTCCGGCTGGATCTCACCGGCATGTTTGGCAGTGACGATGCCATAGGTGGCGTGCTGCAAACCAGCTATCACTTCTAACAGCGATTTAACCGTTGATGAGCGCCAGGGTTGACTTGATAGTCAGCAACAGGGCGCTCAGGGTGCATAGCGCCAAGGTTAAGCTGCGGGTCTTCTCTTTATCCACCCGGCCCACCAAACGGCCAGCGACCAGAAAACCAATAAATACCGCAGGCAGCAGCAACAGCGATAGCCACAGATGCTTTAGGGTCAAGAGGCCAAAACAGCCGAGAATGATCAAGGCTATCAAGGAGCTGAAGATGAAGAAGGCCGACAGCGCTGCGCGGAACTGACTGGCATCCTTACCCGCCAGCAGCAGAGCCATAGGTGGTCCACCTATGGCCGCCACGGTATCGAAGATCCCGGAAAATACCCCGGCAATAAACAGGCTGAGGCGGTTGATCTTAATGCTGTATTTTCTGAAGCTGAGAAATACGGCCACGGCCACAATCAGGGCTATGGTCAAGCCCATAATCGGTTGCGGTGCCAGCAACAACAGGGTGGCACCAATCAGGCCGCCGGGGAGTCGTCCCAGCAAGGCATATTGCAAGCCGTTGAATTCCAGGTGGCCGCGTTCGCGTATCAAGGTCAACAGGGCGATAGAAAATCCCATCACAATCACAGGGACGGGAACCAGTTCCGGATCGACGATATACAGCAAAGGTGTGGCTACCACGGCCAGGCCAAAGCCTATCAGCGACTGGGTCAGGGCGCCGGTAAATATGATCAGGGATGCCAGCAACAGGGTGACGGGATCTATCAATGACAGCATTCGCAAGCTCCCAAAAGAAAAGGATCGCGCAGCGATCCTTGTTCAACAATAAGATAATTCAGAGGAATAAGACACTTATTCCATGTCTTCCCATTCAATGCCCATGGCATCCATCATGCGTTTGGCTTCTTCCGGGATGCTGTCGGGTTTGTCTTTGGACAAATCCTCATCATTGGGCAGTGGCTGGCCGGTATAGGCATGCAGGAAGGCTTCGCACAACAGTTCGCTGTTTGTGGCGTGCCGCAGGTTGTTTACCTGGCGCCGGGTGCGCTCATCGGTCAATACTTTCAGTACCTTCAACGGAATAGAGACAGTGATTTTTTTCACTTGCTCATTCTTCTTGCCGTGTTCGGCATAAGGGCTGATGTATTCGCCATTCCATTCAGTCATTGATTCACCTGTGATCTCACTAATTCGCAGCAGATTTTAAACCCTTACAGGATACAGTCAAATGATTGCCTGCAAAATCTGTGCAATATGAACAGAAATCCATACATTTGGACGTCCAAACGTCTTGATGCCTATTGACGGCTGGATAGTCATTGGTTAGATTTAGACGTCCAGACATCTTTATGGTGTCGAACCTCAGCATTCAGGAGTCGATTATGACAGAGCGGCGATTAGCAACCACAGCGGTCCGGCAGGGCATCGAATCAGACAGCCAGCACGGGGCCGTGGTGCCACCCATCTATCTGTCGACCAACTATGCCTTTGAGGGGCACACTCAGCCAAGAGCCTTTGATTATAGCCGCTCGGGTAATCCTACCCGCTCCATTCTGGGGGATGCCTTGGGGGAGCTGGAACAGGGCTGCAGTGCGGCAATCACAGCGACCGGCATGGCGGCCATTACTCTGGTGGTCAACCTGCTGGGGCCGGATGACCTCTTGTTGGTGCCCCATGACTGTTATGGCGGTAGCTATAGGCTGTTCACCCATCTGGCCGCCAAGGGCCAGTTTCGTTTGCAGGTTTTGGATCAAACCGACCCGCAAGCACTCGCCGCTGCCCTGGCGCAAAAGCCGCGCATGGTGTGGCTCGAGACGCCATCTAATCCGCTGCTGCGGGTTGTGGATATCACCGCCATTGCCGAGGCGGCCCACCAGCAGGGCGCATTGGTGGTGGCCGACAACACCTTTTTATCGCCGGCGCTGCAACAGCCTTTACTGTTGGGGGCCGACATAGTGGTGCACTCGACCACTAAATACATCAATGGCCACAGCGATGTGGTGGGCGGCGCCGTGATTGCCAAAGATCCCGAACTGGCAGAGCAGCTGCACTGGTGGTCCAACACGCTTGGGCTGAGCGGTGGCGCCTTCGATAGCTACTTGACCCTGCGAGGCCTGCGTACTCTGGCGCTGAGGATCCGCGAGCATCAGGCCAATGCCGAGCGCATAGTGGCGCTGCTGAGCCAGAGCCCGGTGGTAGACAAAGTTTATTATCCGGGGCTTAAGAGTCACCCTGGTCATGAGATTGCCGCCAGGCAGCAGAGTGGCTTTGGCGCTATGCTGAGTTTTGAACTCAAGGGCGATGAGACGCAGGTGGTTGCCTTCCTCGGCGCGCTCAGGCTGTTTTCCGTGGCCGAGAGCCTGGGAGGGGTTGAGAGCCTGGTGGCCGTGCCCGCCACCATGACCCACAGAGCCATGACGAGTGAGGCTCGCGCCGAAGCCGGTATTAAAGACACGCTTATTCGCTTGTCTGTGGGCATAGAAGATAGCCGGGATCTGCTAGACGATATCGCCGCCGGATTGGCGGCAGCCGCAAACTGTTGAATTGAAGGAGCTTGAGATGGCACGTTGTCACCTACATAAGTTTGGCGGTTCCAGTCTCGCCGATGCCGATTGCTACCGACGGGTCGCCCATATTTTGCTGACCCATGGTCATGCCGATGATCTTGTAGTGGTTTCCGCCGCCGGCAAGAGTACTAATTTTCTCTATAAACTGTTGAACCTGAAGGAGTCGGGCGCTCTGTGGCAGGAGGAGCTACAGGAGCTTGTCGGCTATCAGCAGAATCTGATTGAACAGCTGCTGGGCAATGAACAGGCACGTCAACTGCGGGAGCGTCTGTCTACAGATAAGGCGCAACTGGCCAGTTTATTGTCTTTGCCTGAACTCAGCGAATACCAATGCAATCAGGTGGTGGGTTTCGGTGAACGCTGGTCGGCCAGACTGATGGCGGCGCTGCTGCGGGAGTCCGGTGTTGCCGCTTCCCATGTGGATGCCCGCAGTTTGTTGATTGCCGATGAGGGCGCAGTGCCCAGGATTCGCCTCGATGAGTCCCGTGAAAGGGTGCAGCGGCTGCTGGCCGAGCATCCCGATGAGCGCCTGGTGATCACCGGCTTTATCTGCGCCAATAGCCAAGGCGAAACTCTGTTGCTTGGTCGCAACGGCTCCGACTTCAGTGCCACCCTGATAGCCAGCCTGGCCGATATCGACAGGGTGACTATCTGGACAGATGTCGAAGGGGTGTTCAATGCCGATCCCAACAAGATTGCCGATGCCAGGTTGCTGAGCAGTATGTCGCTGGCTGAGGCCGACCGCCTGGCGCGGCTTGGCTCCCCGGTACTGCATTGCCGTACGTTGCAGCCGCTGTTTGATACCGAGGTCAGCCTGGCGGTGCGTTCGAGCTACGCCTCGCATACCGACTTCACCCTGATAGCCCCCAAGAGTGATGCCGCAAGCGCCCCAGTGGTGACCAATCTCAATCAGGTGTCACTCTTGAGCCTGGAGTTCAATGGCACCCAGGCTCAGACTCAGACGCTTGATGCGCTCAATGAGGCGGGTTTGACTCCGCTGGCCTACTGGTCTCAGGGGCAACACAAACTTGAGCTGGCCTATACTCCCGAATTATCCCGCCAAGTCTGGCAGTTACTGGAAGCGCAGACATCCGAGCTCAAAATTCAAAGCATTACCGAGGACAGAGAGCATGGACTGGTGGCGCTGGTAAGCAGTGGCGCCGGCAGTTATCGTCGCAGCTTTGCCCGTTTGCTGAGCCGTGAAGCGCGGCCTCTGTACCAGGACCAACTCAGCCTGGTCACCCTGGTACCTAAATCGCAGGTGAACCTGCTGACCCAGAAGGTGCACAGGCGCTGCGCCGGCCCCCGCAAACGCATAGGCGTTATTCTGCTGGGTGTGGGTAACATAGGCGAAGCCTGGGTGGAGTTGTTTGGCCGAGCCCGCGACGGCCTCAAACGTGAGCTGGAGGCCAGTGTTGAACTCCTGGGCTTGGCGAGTTCGAGCCGCGCCTGGATCTGCAATGAGGGGATCTTTGGGGATGACTGGCAGGCAAGGTTTGAAGCTGAAGCTACCCCTTGGCAGTATGAACATCTGTTCGAACAGCTTGCGTTGCTGCAAGCCGATGAACTGGTAGCGCTGGATATCAGTGCCAGCGCTGGACTGACACTAGAGTATCCTGAGTTTTTTGCCCGTGGCATTCATATGGTCAGTGCCAACAAGTTGGCTGGCTCCGGGCCATTGCCTTTCTATCGTGAGCTGAAACAGCAACTGGGTAATCGTCGACTGTTCTGGCGTTACAACGCCAGTTGCGGCGCCGGGCTGCCGGTGCAGCACGCGCTCAATGATTTGCACAACAGCGGCGACAGGGTAGAGGCTGTCGGCGGTATCTTTTCCGGCACGCTCTGCTGGCTGTTTGAGCATTTCGATGGCATCAAACCTTTCTCCGAGCTGGTGTTGCAGGCCAAAGAGCTGGGGATCACAGAGCCGGATCCCAGGGACGATCTTTCCGGGCGTGACATGCAGCGTAAGCTGTTGATATTGGCTCGTGAAATAGGTCTGGAACTGGAGCTTGAGGATATTCGCTTAAGCTCACTGGTGCCTGAGGCGCTGGCCGATATTCCGCTGGATGAGTTTTTGCAGCGGATCCCCGAATTGGATGCCACTCTCGCGCAGCAGTTTGCCGCCGCGGCCGAGCAAAACAAGGTGCTGCGCTATGTGGCGTCACTGGAGCAGCAAGATGGCCAGGTTAACGCCGAAGTCTCTCTGCAGTGGGTCGAGCGTCAGCATCCATACGCTAACCTGACCCCGGGAGATAATGTGTTTGTCATCCGCTCAGCCTTCTACCAGGGTAATCCGCTGATCATTCGCGGCCCAGGTGCCGGTAGGGAAGTGACTGCCGCGGCAGTACAGTCGGATCTGGTGCAGATCTGTCGCGATCTGCTGCAGGAGTAGGGTTGGTATTAGCGTCATGTTTGAAGTTGGTTGACTCCTGGCTAGGAAAGCCTGTGTTAGAGGCCGTTCTCGGACGTCCTGTCCTTCACGGTATTCGGGCTTTCAGCCTATCCGCACCGCAGGTGATGGGCTTGCGGTTTAGCTGGAAGCTGAGATCAAGTTTATTGGTGAGCTTTGGCTTAAAGCCATGCTAGCCGCTGTGCCAGCGGTCTAAAGTCGTGGAGCAAATGCATCCATGCACAAGGGCCAGTTCGCCATCCCTGGCTCTCGCTCGAAAGCACGTTGTTACGCAACTCTCGCCGCCCCACACCCGAGGAAAGGGGGCTGTATCGACTCGCCCCCTTTCCAAACCCCCAGCGACCCGCGACGCAGCGGAAAACCCCTTGTGCTTATGATGCCAATTCGCTATCGCGCCAGACGCTCAGAGTCACATCCATGTGACTCTTATCCAGCTCAACATCCTGTCTCGCGCTCGTGAGCTCGTCGCTAGGCGACACTCGCCCCTGATTCGACTGGCGCTGCTTCGGCATCCATGCCTCGCTACGCGATTGTCATCAACGCCCTGCGGCCGCTTCGAGCGGGAGTCGGTGTAATTCTGTGAAAATGGAGTAGCTTGAAATATTTGAGCGATTTGCAGACATACGCCTATTTTCCAGGCACAGGCGGGACTGTGACCTTCTGAGCCAGGGATGGCGAGGCAGAGCTTACAGGGATGTACTCGCAACAACGTCCCTGTTTAACGGCCAGCTCACCGTCC
>NZ_LVDR01000013.1:0-48671 GCF_007636515.1 Shewanella sp. MSW | reverse complement strand
TGCTTCGGCATCCAAATCCTTCCATGGATAAAGGCCAGCTCGCCTTCCTTGGCTCGCGCTCATAAGCACACTCGCCACCGGCGAGCATTCGCCCTCAGCCACGTTATTTGCGCCAACGGCTTTCGGCGACACCGAGGGGGAATCGGTGCAACTCTGTTAGTCCTGAGCAGCTTGAAATATTTGAGCGATTTGCAGACATACGCCTATTTTCCAGTCACAGGATCACCTGTGCGAAAGCACTCCTCAGGCGCAAAGCCGAGGCTTTGCAGAAACACTCATTAGTGGCTTTTATACCGATTAAGATAAATACACCTTTGAAGCCATCTTTGGGCTTGACTTCAAGGACAGTTTCTCTAGTATGTGGACATATAGACGTCCAAACGTCCAGATAGATAGTTGAGGGAATTTTCAATGGCTTTTCATCACGCACAACATGCGCACTCGCTGAACCAGAGCTTGTCTGAGCTCAACGGCGACATCAATGTTTCTTTCGAGTTCTTTCCGCCCTCAACGCCTGAGATGGAAACCTTGTTGTGGAACTCAATTCAACGCCTGGAGCCACTGAATCCCAAGTTTGTTTCTGTCACCTATGGTGCCAACTCAGGGGTGCGGGATCGCACTCACAGCGTGATCGAACGGATCCAGCAGGAAACCGAGCTGGTGGCGGCGCCGCACCTGACGTTGGTGGATGCCAGTGATGAAGAGTTACTGCAGTTGGCACGTCATTACTGGAACAGCGGTATTCGTAACATAGTGGCGCTGCGAGGCGATCTGCCGGAAGGCAGTCCCAAGCCGACACGTTTCGCCTCGGATCTGGTGCGTTTGCTGCGCTCGGTCGCCGACTTTGATATTTCGGTAGCCGCCTATCCAGAGGTGCACCCGGATGCGGCTAATGCCCAGGCTGACCTTATCAACTTGAAACGCAAGATTGAGGCCGGTGCCAGCCGTGCCATCACCCAGTTTTTCTTCGATGTGGAGTCTTATCTCAGGTTCCGCGACCGTTGTGTGGCCGCCGGCATCGATGTGGAAATTGTTCCCGGGATATTGCCTGTGGGCAACTTCAACCAGCTCAAGCGTTTTGCCGCCATGACCAATGTGTCTTTGCCTGGATGGCTGCACCGCCAGTTTGAAGGTTTGGATAACGATCCCGGTACCCGGGCGCTGGTGGGTGCCAACGTGGCCATCGACATGGTTAAGGTGCTTTCCCGTGAAGGGGTGAAAGATTTCCACTTCTATACCCTGAACCGCGCCGAACTTACCTATGCCATCTGCCATACACTGGGAGTACGTCCCGGCAAGTGAAGGCCTTTGATAACGGCTAAGCGGATAAAAACGAAGCCCACCAATAGGTGGGCTTGTCTTTAGTGGGTTAAACCTTGAATTGGCTGACCAACTGCTTGAGGCGTACCGATAGCTGTGCCAGTTCTTCACCGGCGACGGCTATCTGGGCAGCACTTTCACTGCCCTGAGCCACGCCATCATTGATATTGTTGAGATTGCGATTGATCTCGGCTGAGACGGCGCACTGCTCGTTGGCGGCACTGGCTATCTGGATATTCATCTGGGTGATAGCGGAAACTGCAGCGCGGATCTCATTGAGAGCCGCATCGGCGTTTTGCACTTCGGCGACACACTTATCCATGGTTTGATTACTGCTTTGCATCACACCGACGGCTGACTGCGCCCCTTGTTGCAGGGTTTCAATCATATGCTGAATTTCGGTTGTCGATGCCTGAGTGCGGCTCGCCAGGGTGCGTACTTCATCGGCTACCACGGCAAAACCCCGTCCTTGTTCGCCGGCCCTGGCTGCTTCAATGGCGGCATTGAGTGCCAGTAGGTTGGTCTGATCGGCAATATTGCGGATCACTTCCAACACTGAGTCTATCGCCTGACTGTCCTGCTCGAGTTTGTCGATAGCAGCCGCGGCGCCACGGATCTCTGACTCCAGCCCGGCCATCAGCTCAACCACACTGTTGACCACCTGTTTACCTGAATCTGTGGCGGCATCGGCTTGCTCTGCCGAGTCGGCGGCAACTGTGGCATTTTGGGCGACCTCCTGAACCGTGGCGGCCATCTCGTTCATGGCGGTAGCCACTTGTTCGGTTTCCCTTTGCTGCTGCTCGGCGCTGTGGCGGCTGTCGCTGGTGATGCCGGACATCTCTTCGGCTGAGGTTGCCAGTGAGTCAGTGGCTTGAGTCACCTGCTGAATAGTTTGCTGGATTTTGGCGACAAACAGGTTGAATGCCCGTGCCAGATCGGCAATTTCATCCTTGCTGCTCACTTCGATACGCTTGGTCAGGTCGCCTTCCCCTTGAGCGATATCCTCCATGGCGCTGGTGGTTTGCGCGATAGGGCGGGTGATGCTGCGGGCGATAAAGAAGGCGATAACGGCGCCCGCCAACAGCGCTATGGCACCAATGGCCACCAACTTGAGTTTGATATACCAGAGGCTGGCTTCCGAGTGGCTGCGATCCATGGCGATCGCCAGTACGCCAATGGGGTTATCGGAAAAGTCAGTCACCTGATGCAGGTAGAGGACATGACTATTGCTATTCAAACTTATCAAAGACTTGTCAGCTTTTCCCTGTTGTACTTTCTGCAGCAGCGCCGTGTCTTTGAAAGCCGCGGTTTCAAAGGTTCCGCCAAAACGGCGGTAACCGCTGCTGTCAGGTGTCAGCAGGGCAATTTCGGCCTGATAATTCTGTTTGAAGGCATCAAAGAAAGGTTGACCGAATGACATGCCAAACTCAACCGAACCTGTGTGTTGTCCCTGATAAGTCATTGGAGCCAGGCCGCGGATCCCGAGGCCGGCCACCCCTTTCTCGAGCCCCATTATCGGCTGCTTGCTGTTGTTGGTCTGCACTACGGTTTGGCGAAACCCAGAGAGATCGTCACCGAACTTTTCCGGTTTATGTACCCTGAGGAAGGAGGTGGCCGGTGGCAGATGGAATTGAAACTGCTGCACGGCAAAATCCCGTTTCAACGGGACAAACAGTTGTTGGCTGCGGTTGTTGAGTGAATCCCTGTCGCCGAAGGCGAATTCCTGCTGCATTTCCGGGGTATTGGCCACCACAGTAGCCAATGCCTCGGCCAATCTGCCTGAAGAGTCTATTTCAGCAATCGCGGTTTGATACAGCTTATGCAGTTCACGCTGCTCGGCATTATCAATTTGGCTGGAAAATTCCGACAATACCAAGGGCATGATAAAGCTCATCATGGCGATAAGTACGGCGCAGATCCCCAGCACGATTCGAGTGCCGATTTTTAGATGTGAGAACAAGTTAGCCTCCAGGCATGGGGGGATGAAACGAGTGCGGCGGCTTGACGTGGCCTGGTGATCGCCACGACCTTGCGCCGGGCTCATTGTACCTTCCCAGGGTCAAACAAGGTTGAATAATTATAGTGCTACTAGTGTTAAGTAATTGCGACTTATGACAAATTTTTGTCCAGATCCGTTTACTTACTGAACAGATGTGCGAGGCAGATCGGGTTTATTCCCGATTAGCTATTTACTTAGCAGGCTAAATAAGTAAAATGCTTAGCCTGCTAAGTAACCAGTTAATCAAGATGCACAAATATATAGAACAGCTGACAGAGACCTCTCTGGGAGAGCGCTTGGGGCGTTTACACCGTTTATGGCGCATGGTCGCCGACAATGAATTGGCGCCTTTGGGGCTGACCCATCCTCGTTGGACCGTGCTATGGAAGCTGAGACGCATGGGCGACCATATCAGTCAAAAGCAGTTGGCCGAGTCGCTGGAAATTGAATTGCCTTCTTTGATGCGGACCCTGGGTCAGCTGGAGCAGCAGGGGTTGATCACTCGCCACAGCTGCGAGCATGACAAAAGGGCGCGCATCGTTTCCATGACGGCCCAAGGTGAGGAAGTTATTCGCTCCATGGAGGCCAGGATCATCCAGGTACGGGCCAAGTTGTTGGCGGGCATAGATCCGGATGAGCTGGCTCATTTTGAAGCCGTGATCACCAGGATTTGCGATAACGCCCAACATCAGCTGCAGCAAGAGCAAGCGAAATGAGAGAGACTTTATGACGCCAGATCAACAATTTGCCAGACTCGTTAAATTTTCCATGGTGGGCTTTGTGCTGGTCTTTGCCTATTTCATGTTGGCGGATCTGGAGATGCCGCTGACGCCACAGGCGATGGCGACCCGCACTGTGGTCAAGGTAGCGCCCCAAGTGAGTGGCCCGGTGCAATCTGTGGCTGTAGCCAACAATCAACATGTAGAGGCCGGGCAGTTACTCTTCGCCATAGATCCGGCTCCTTTTGAGCTCGCGCTGGAGCAGGCCAAATTGGCGCTGGAGCAGGCGGTGCAGGATAACGCCGAGCTGGATGCAGCCATAGAGGCCGCCGCCGCAGATGTCAGCGCCAATGAGGCCATGTTGCAACAGAAACAACGTGAGGCCAGGCGCCTGGATGCCCTCTATGCCAGCAATGGTGTGTCACGCCAGCTTAAGGATCAGGCCGATACTGATGCCAGCTCGGCGTTAGCCAAGTTGGCAGCCTCCAAGGCACAACTGGCTAAACTCAAGGTTTCCCGGGGAACAGCCGGGACAGAGAACCTCAAGTTGCGCCAGGCCCGCAGCCGTTTGGCTCAGGCAGAATTGGATCTGAGTTACACCAAGGTGCTGGCAGAACACGAAGGCATAGTCACCAACCTACAACTGGCCAGTGGCAGCATGGCCAACAAGGGCCAACCCGTATTGGCTCTGGTGTCGGAGCAGATGGATATCATTGCCGATTTTCGCGAGAAAACCCTCAGGGGAGTTGAGTCGGGCACTGAAGCCTGGGTGGCGTTCGATGCCGAGCCAGGCAGACTCTACCCTGCCAGAGTCAGCAGCCGCGATGCCGGTGTCAGCGCTGGACAATTCGATGCCAACGGCATGCTGGCGACGCCGACCGAGTCAGATCGTTGGGTGCGGGACGCTCAGCGTCTGCGACTGCACTTTGAACTCCAGAGTGAAGAATACCCCAGGTTGGCGGCCGGTTCCCGAGCCACCGTACAACTGCTGCCGGACAATAGTTTCTATCGTTTCATGGCCAAGCTGCAGATCAAGGCAGTCAGCCTGCTGCACTACATCTATTGAGGTGGCCGATGATCCTGCGTCACCACCCCTTGACTCAGAATGAGCTGCGCCAGTGCCTGCGCATCGCCACCGGCGCCAGCCTCGGCTTTCTGATCTGTAAGCTGATGAATTGGAATTACGGGGTGTTTTATACTGTCATCCCCATGTTGTTGCTGGGACTGGTGCCAGTGATGAACGGCCATGCGGCGCGCCAGTTACTGGCCGCGGCTGTTGTCTGTGGGGTTGAGGTGGGCATCATAGGCGGTTTGTTTGGCAGTCATCCGGCACTGATGACCTTGATTGTCTTTGTGCTGTTTCTGTATCGCTTTGCCTGTATGTCCCGTGGCGCCCTGTTTCTGTTTGGTGCCAATGGAGTGATCAGCCTCAGCATTATGCTGCATTTTGCCAGCTATCCTGATACCGACCTGAACGACCTCATCTTCGGTAACTTTTGGGCCAGTGTGCTGTCTGTGCTGATAGCTTATTTGATGACAGTGCTGATCCCGGATGTTGAACCTCGCAATGCTTATGTCCCCGGGCCCAAACAGCCCCACAGAATGCGCCATGAAGCTTTGATGGGGGCCAGCGTTGCAACCCTGTCGTTTCTGATATTCCAGGCCTTTGATCTGCGCGACTCCATGTCGGCGCAGGCTACTACACTGTTGTTGCTGTTTCCCATGCATTGGAACGGTGCCCTCGACTATGCCCGCAAACGGGCTATGGGTACTGTGCTCGGGGTGGTATACGGGATGGCGGTGCAACTCTTGCTGTATGACTGGTCCGGTGTGCTTTTGTTGGTCGTACCTATGCTCTGGTTCGGTACTTTGTTGTTTGCCCAGGCCCATGTCAAAGAGGCCAGTGGCTCGGCGGTGGGCTTTGGTGCCATGACCACTCTGGGAATATTGTTCGGCCAATATCTGACTCCGGGCAATGATCTGATCTTCAGTGCCCTGTATCGGGTGAGTAGCATTCTGGTGGCCATAGTCGGCACCTTGTTGGCCTGTTATCTATTACATCATTTTCTCAATAGCTTTGAGACGACCCGCTTTGGAGAGTAATGACTTCTAAACGAGAATCGTTATCCAATACATTGTTAGAAAAGGGTTTTTTATAAAACTCAAATCGTAAGCAAATATTTCAAAGCCGAAGATTTATTTGAGCTGCAAACCTTATGACATCTGGATTATGGCCGTTTTCGCTGCTTTTTTGATATTTATCGCAAACTTCTCATATATGTGATTTGGATCTATGCTATAGCACTTACTCATTTTGGGGGATAACAGATGAAATCAATCACGCTCGCCGCAGGTGGTCTGTTGCTGTTGGCTCAGTCCATAGGGACAGCCATGGCAGCAGAGCCGGCTATGCCACCGCAGGCCGCGCTTTGTGGCAGTTGCCACGGCCCTCAGGGACAGGGCGTAGAGCCGTTGGGCCCAAGGCTCGCCGGACTTTCCAGCCAATACATTCAACAACAAATCAAGCTGTTTCAGGCTGGAACCCGCCAAAACGCTACCATGACGCCCATGGCCATGACCCTGCAAGGGGATGAGGTTATCGGCCAGGTGGCGGATTACTTCGCGGCCCAGAGCGTCGCTGAAGTCAAACCCCAGCTCAGAGGTGAGCAGGTGGTATTTGCTGATCCGACCGAAAAACTGGTGTACCAGGGCGACTGGACCCGGAACCTACCCGCTTGTGTGACTTGTCATGGCCCTTCCGGCCTGGGTGGTGGCACTTTCCCCAGGCTTGCCGGTCAGCAAGCCAGTTATATCAAGACTCAACTGCAAGCCTGGCAGGATGGCAGCCGTAAAGGCGATGTCGATGGCATGATGGAGCATGTTGCCAAACAGCTCAACAGCGCCGAAATCGATGCTATTGCCAGCTATTTTGCCAATCTCAAGTAAGGACGCAGCATGAAAAAATCTACTCTGTTTATCATGGGTGCTGTGGCCGCAATGA
This sequence comes from Shewanella sp. MSW, assembly GCF_007636515.1. NCBI lineage: Bacteria > Pseudomonadati > Pseudomonadota > Gammaproteobacteria > Alteromonadales > Shewanellaceae > Shewanella > Shewanella sp. MSW. Next base: position 41,632 of record NZ_LVDR01000013.1, on the reverse strand, counting down.
CAGCTCAGGCCCAGGCCGAGAATCTGCCCGATCGCCAGGCGCAACTGCCATCATCACCTAAGGTACAAGGGCAGGAATATCTGATCCCCAGACCGTTGGATGCGATTCCGGCCGGTGCCTTTGGTGATAAGGTGCGCAAGGGCTATCAGTTGTTCGTCAATACTCAGCAACTGCGCGACAAATACGTCGGCAATGAGCTGAACTGCGTCAATTGCCATATGGATGCCGGTCGTAAGCCCAACGCTTCTCCTATCTGGGGCGCTTATTTCGCTTATCCTGCCTATCGAAAGAAGAACGATAAGGTCAACAGCTTCGAAGAGCGTATTCAGGGCTGTTTTACCTATTCAATGAATGGCAAGGCGCCAGAGAGCGGCAGCCCTGAGTTGGTGGCCCTGTCTGCCTATGCCTATTGGCTTGGGGTAGGTGGCTTGATGGATCAATACGGTGTCAAAGGCGAAGTGCCTGAACTGGCCGATGCCGAGCTTATCAAGGGCGGCAAACGGGAAGACTTCCCCATCCCTGAAGCCATTAAGCAGCAGTTGACGGTAGATCAACGCGCCAATCTGCCGGGCCGGGGTTATCCTTCAATACCCAAACCTGAATTGGCTTATGATCCGGCCCGCGGTGAGCAGGTTTATCAGGCCCATTGTCAGGCGTGTCATGGCGCCGATGGTCAGGGGCAAGCGATAGCCGGTGTGTATGCCTTGCCACCGCTTTGGGGACCGCAGAGTTTTAACTGGGGCGCCGGAATGCATAGGGTCAACACGGCTGCCTTCTTTATCCACGAGAATATGCCACTGGGCAAGAGTATGCAGCTGACCACTCAACAAGCTTGGGATGTAGCCGCCTATATCAACTCCCATGAACGCCCTCAGGATCCCCGCTTCAAAGGAAAGCTCGAGGAAACCCAAGGCAAGTATCACAAGCATGCCGGTTACTACGGTAAAGAGGTAAAGGGTACCTTGCTGGGCAAAGAGGCTTATCCCATCTTCCCCAAGAAGTCGTAAGGCAAGAGCCTTAATCTATTCGGCGCGCCATAGCAGGCGCGCTTTTTTTATTTGGTAGTACAGGGTTGGGAACTTGACTCTGTGGTTTTGGCCCGGGGGAGGTAATTGACTGACTGAAGCCATTAAAAAGTAAAAGGCCGGTCTCAGGGGAGGACCGGCCTTGGATACTGATGGGCTCAAACGGAGATGAGCCTAAGCATCACGCTCTGCTCGGATGATCAGAGGTTATTTTCCAGGTACTGGCGGATAGCTGTGTCGTTGAAGACACAGGCGTGGTTGCCGCCGAAACCGACTTCGAGAGCGAAAACGCCATCGCCGATACGCATATTCTTGGCTTCTTCGGCATTGTCGTTGATGTTCTTTATATGCAGGGTCTTGATCTGCGCAACAATCTCTTCCTTGGCATCCTGGTCGTTGGCGAGTTCTTTAAACGCGGATTTGACACGATCCAGTGCATAGGTGGGCACGTACATGATCTCTTTGGCGCTGTCGAAACTGTCCCAGTCAAAGGTTACGTCCAGGTCGGCATCCAGAATGCTCTTCATGTCCTGTTTGAACTCAACCACATACTGCTCTTCGATAGAGCGCTTCCATTGTTTTTCTTGTAAACCCATTATTTCCTTCTCTATAAGTTGAGGAGAGCGCGTACTGGCTACTCAAGCAACCGATTTACGCCCCCAAATCATATCCCTTGGTTTGTTTCCAAGGAGGTAAACCGGGGCCAGTCTACCTATTTTGTGGCATGGGATCCATAGGGTTATAACTGAAAAATGCTTCCTTAAAAATAAATTAAAAACTCAGCTAATCAATGAGATTGGTTGTTTCTGTCCGGTGACAGGTTCTTTGTTCGCGATCAGAAACACTCGTTGGCAACTCTCTAGCGCTGATGACAAATCCTCGCTGTGATAGGGGCGGAAAGTCCCTGGGTTACTATGCTTAGCGTTATACTGAGGCGGTGGTCGCTGCGCCTTATCACCGACTTCTGGGGTTGAAATTCGGCATTGGCTTGAGCAGGGGGCGCAGCAGATGTGGGCCGCAGTTTGCTCCATTATGATGGGGAGTCTTGGCTATTGGCTGCAGCAATATCGGGGGAAATGCTTACTCTTTGTCAGGGTGATTACTTTCTTTGGCTTGGCAGTTCAGCTTCTGTCTATTGGCAAGCTGTGTACCTTGGGGCAAGATGAAATAGGCCGTATGCCGTTTTGCTGTGAAAGCCCAGATTACAGGCCTGCCTGCTGTGTTGTGCTTCTTGCAAAGGACTATGGCCATTTGCTGCGAACCATGCCTTGCATCCAGGCCCATAAGCCGACGCAGAGCACACATGGGACTTGTTCGCACCTTCCCTAATTAAGCTTGCCCGTTCAATCAGGATTACAAGGATTGTCATGACTCAGACTCACTATATTGCCCGTTGCCATTGTGGCGGGGTTCAGTTGGCGCTCACTTTTCCCGAAGGAGTGAACAATGTTCGCCGTTGTGATTGCTCCATGTGTCGCCGCCGTGGTGCGCCGGTAGCCTCTGTATCCTTGGCTAATCTCAAGCTGGTGAGTGGCGCAGAGCTCACCAGCTGTTATCAGTTCAATACCCATACCGCGAAACACTATTTCTGTAGTCGCTGCGGTATCTATACTCATCATCAAAGGCGCTCGAATCCACAGGAGTATGGCGTTAATCTGGGGTGCATTGACGAGTTGGATCCCTTTGCTTTCAAGGATGCTCCCGTGATGGATGGCATCAATCATCCTGCTGACAGGGAGGCTTCATGACCGAAAAGTCCGCCGCTCGTTGTCCTGTATGCCAACAAGCCAACCAATGCGCCATGGCGGCCGGTACCGATCCTGCGCTTTGCTGGTGCATGAAGGCCGACTTCAGTTACCTGGAACTGGCGCTGCGGGATATTCCCAAGCACAGTTGTATCTGCCGACACTGCTTAATCAATATAAAGAAAAATGCCGCTCACCATGAGTGAGCGGCATTTTTACCGAGTCTATTTAATCCGCAGGATCAGCTGCGGTCATCACGACGACGGGGCTTACGATCCGGACGGCGTTCGCCTGAGTGCTTGCGAGGGCGACGAGCTGGACGCTGTTCACCTTCGAAGCTCTGGCTACCGGCTTCACGGATATTGATAGGCTTGCCGCATACCCGAACTTTCTTCAGGTGCGCCAGTACGTCTTTAGGCATACCGGCAGGCAGATCGACTGTAGTCAGAGAGTCAAACAGTTGGATCTGGCCTATGTAACGGCTGTCTATGCTGGCTTCGTTGGCGATGGCACCTACGATATTGCCCACACCCACGCCGTGCTCACGACCCACATCCAGCACGTAACGGCACATCTGCAGATCCGGGTTATCCTTCAGGGATTCGGCCTTGCCGAGATCGCCGGGAACCGGACGAGAGTCGCGACGACGCGAACCGCGATCTTCCCGTGAACCACGATCGTCGCGTGAGCTGCGCTCATCACGGCTGTCACGCTGACGCTCCTGGATCGGAGGCAACTGCAGCGGACGCTCTTGCTGTACCTGTTGCAGCAGTGCGGCCGCCAGAATATCTGTGTCCACTTCCAACTGCTGACACAGCTGAGCCACAGCGCCTTTCATAAAGTCCAGCTCTTCGTTGGCTATGGTGGCAGCAACCTGTTCGCCAAGGCGAGACAGACGGCGCTCAGCCACAGTTTCAGGGCTTGGCACCTTCATCGGGGAAATACGACTGTTGGTGGCACGCTCAATGGTGCGCAGCATGCGCATCTCTCTGTGGGTCACAAACAGAATCGCCATCCCGGTACGACCGGCGCGGCCGGTACGACCGATACGGTGTACATAGGCTTCGGTATCGTAAGGGATGTCATAGTTGACCACGTGACCGATACGCTCAACGTCCAGACCACGGGCGGCAACGTCGGTGGCAATCAAAATGTCCAGCTTACCGGACTTGAGTTGATCCACGGCGCGCTCACGGGCCTGTTGGTTCATATCACCGTGCAGTGGTGATGAGGCGTAACCGCGGGCTTCCAGCTTCTCGGCCAGTTCCACACAAGAGTTACGGGTACGCACAAAAATGATGATACCTTCGGTGTTTTCCACTTCGAGCACACGTACCAAGGCTTCCAGCTTGTTGTGCTGGGACACCTGTACAAAGCGTTGCTCGATGGAGTCTACCGTGGTGTGGCTGGCGGCAATGCTGATGGTGGCAGGGTTGTTCAGGTGCTTGTTGGCAACCCGCTTGATCTGCTCAGGCATAGTGGCAGAGAACAGTGCCAGCTGACGCTCGGCCGGAGTATGATCCAAGATCCACTCGATATCGTCGATAAAGCCCATTTTCAGCATTTCATCGGCTTCATCAAGCACCAGAGCCTTGAGGCTGTCGAGCTTGAGGGTGCCACGGCGCATATGGTCCATGACCCGGCCTGGTGTACCAACGACTACCTGAGGGCCGCGACGCAGCGCCTGCAGTTGTTGGTGCATGCTTTGACCGCCATAGATAGGCAGTACATGGAAACCTTTCATGAATTTGGCATAGCTGGAGAAAGCTTCAGCTACCTGTACCGCCAGTTCGCGGGTTGGTGCCAGCACCAGAATTTGCGGTGCGTTGAGGTTATGATCTGTTGCATTAAGCAGAGGCAGAGCGAAGGCACCGGTTTTACCTGTACCTGTCTGTGCCTGGCCGAGAATATCTTGGCCCGCCATCAGAGGGGCGATACTCGCGGCTTGAATTGGGGTCGGGTTCTCGTAGCCGAGCTCATCTAGAGCACGCAGCAACGCCTCGGAGAGGCCGAGTTCTCGGAAAGTTTTTTCACTGGATGACATGGGTTGTAGCCTTGTGGACGCGTCTGGATGACGCAGAAAGTTTCACAGACAGAAAATCAACCCCGTGTCGATTTCCCGCACCGAAAACGCCAGATTATAACAGCGAAATCTGCTATTTTCTACGATTAAAGGTATTTTTATGGCAAATTTAAAGCAAATAGTAGGCCAACTATCGGTTTTGTAACTGTTCCGATGGCAGTCGCAGCAGCAGATCGGCTGCTTCGGCTACGGCGCCGATAAAAGGATAATCCAGTCTGTCGGGCGTGTCATCACGGGTATGGTACTGGGCGTGGGCAGGGACACCGAAGTAGAGCCAGGGAAGCCCCGCCCGGTGAAAAGGGTAATGATCCGAGGCCCTGAGCCAGTCGCTGCGCTGCACGCTGCGGCCAATGGGGCGCGGATGACTGGGGCGAATGCACAGCCCTGTGCCCGCCATCAGATAGGCGCTGAAGTCATCATAGTGGCGGAAATAGCGGCTGCCTTCGAGGTAGATGGCATAAGGAAGCCCGGGCCTGCCTATCATATCCAGATTGACCGCCAGCGAGATGTGCTCGGCAAAACCGCTTTGCTGTAATGCGCTCACCAAGGCCTTGCTGCCATAGAGTCCCGGCTCTTCGGCGTCACTGGCAATAAACAGCAGGTTGTAGCGACCGGGCGCTTGTTTGACTCTTTGGGCGATGGCCAGTAAGGCTGCCACACCAGAGGCGTTGTCGTCGGCCCCCGGATAAAAGCCCGGGCCGCGATCGCCCAGATGATCATAGTGGGCAATCAGCAGGCGCCACTCAGTGGTCGGCCGGGCTGCCGGTAGCCAGCCCAGCAGGTTGATGCCCCGAGCGTCGGCAAAGCCATCGACATAGTTGAATGAGTGTTGAAAGCCGCTCAGAGTCTCGGCCAGGGGCGGAAATATCGAAGATAGCGGCTGCAGGCCGATTTGTTCAAAGCGCTCTGTGAGATACTCGCGGCTGAGCGCAGCACCTTGGGTGCCGCTGCGCCGACCTTGCAGTCTGGGCGAGGCAAGTACTTCGACATCCTGTTGCAGCTGCTTTGTCTCGGCCCAGTTTAGTTGAATCTCAGCGCCGCAGCGTTCTGGCGAACTGCTGCAACCGGCAACAAGCATCGGCAATATCAATAAGAGTGCCCACAGCGGCGGGCGAATAGAGAGTGTCATCGGCATCCTGCCTCCGGCAAGGGTAATCAACTCAAGCTATGTTGCAGTTTATACCATTCCCCGAGACAGGTTTGCCTGCTTATTTCGCGGCTTGTGCCACGCCGCCCTGATAGCTAGGCGGTAGGGTATTGCCGCCGTGGCTGGCCGAAGGCGTATCTGCCTTTGTTCTGCCCTTGAGCTTGAATACCTCAATACCCGACACCAAATGACGCTTGGCGCCTATGGTGACCAGCGTCGCCGGGGGCAGAGCACTGGGTTCCACCAGCGCCGTGCGGCCATCGGGCAGGGCGACTGTGGTGCCGTCCGGGCCGGAATGCACCACTTCACCCAAATAGCGTTTGCAGTTGCCTACCAAGGGGTCAAAAGCCGCCAGCAATAAACCCGCCATAAAGATAACCAGGGCCAATAACAGTAGTCTGTTGCCTGTCACAGTCACCTCACAGCATAGGCTTCAGGAAGCGGGCGGTATGGGACTCTGGATGCTCGGCCACCTGCTCCGGGGTGCCGGCCACCAGAATGGTGCCGCCACCCGAGCCACCTTCCGGCCCCAGATCCACTATCCAGTCGGCTGTTTTTATCACATCCAGATTGTGTTCAATCACCACTATGGTGTTGCCCTGGGACTTGAGTCTGTGCAGTACATCCAGCAGCAGCTGGATATCGGCAAAGTGCAGCCCTGTGGTGGGTTCATCCAGAATATAGAGGGTCTTGCCGGTATCCCGCTTCGACAACTCTTTAGCCAGTTTGACCCGCTGAGCCTCGCCGCCGGAAAGGGTTGTGGCGCTCTGGCCCAAACGTATATAAGACAGACCGACATCCATCAGGGTTTGCAGTTTACGGGCAATGGCCGGCACCGCATCGAAGAACACACGGGCTTCCTCGACCGTCATCTGCAGCACTTCGTGAATGTTCTTGCCCTTGTACTTCACTTCCAGCGTTTCACGGTTGTAGCGCTTGCCTTTACAGACATCGCAAGGCACGTACACATCCGGCAGGAAGTGCATCTCTACTTTAATAAGGCCGTCACCCTGACAGGCCTCACAGCGGCCGCCCTTGACGTTGAAGGAGAAACGCCCCGGCTGATAGCCGCGGGTACGGGATTCCTGAGTCGCCGAAAACAGTTCGCGGATCGGGGTAAATATGCCGGTATAGGTGGCCGGGTTGGAGCGCGGCGTGCGGCCTATGGGGCTCTGATCTATATCTACCACCTTGTCGCACAGTTCCATGCCCTCGATACGCTCATAAGGCGCCGGCTCTTCGGCGGTGGCGCCGTTGAGCATGCGATGGGCAATCTTGAAGAAGGTGTCGTTGATCAGGGTGGACTTACCCGAGCCGGATACCCCGGTGACACAGGTCAGCAGCCCGACCGGGATCTCCAGATCTACCTGTTTGAGGTTGTTGCCGCTGGCACCGAATAGCTTGATCATCTTGTCGGGATCGCAGGGCACCCGACCTCCGGCCACGGTGATCTTTTGCTTGCCGGACATATATTGGCCGGTGACAGAGGCTTCACAGGCCATGATGGCGTTGATGTCACCGTCACAGATCACTTCACCGCCATGCACCCCGGCGCCGGGGCCGATATCGATAATATGATCCGCCATGCGGATGGCGTCTTCATCGTGTTCGACCACAATCACAGTGTTGCCCAAGTCCCGCAGGTGAGTGAGGGTGTTGAGCAGGCGCTCGTTGTCGCGCTGATGCAAACCAATCGAAGGCTCATCGAGTACATACATCACCCCGACCAGACCGGCGCCGATTTGGCTGGCCAGGCGGATCCGCTGCGCCTCGCCACCTGAGAGGGTTTCTGCCGAACGAGATAAACTCAGGTAGTTGAGGCCGACATTGACCAAAAAGCCCAGGCGATCGCCCACTTCCTTGAGGATCTTCTCGGCTATCTGCGCCTTTTGCCCCTCAAAGCTCAGGGTGGCGAAGTAGTCGCTGGCCTCACCAATGGACCAGGTGGTCAACTCCGGCAGGTTGATATTGCCGATAAACACGTTGCGGGCCTCTTCGCGCAGGCGTGAGCCGCCACAGCTGGAACAGGCCTGGTTGCTGATGTACTTGGCCAGCTCTTCACGCACAGAGTTGGACTCTGTCTCCCGGTAGCGTCTGTCCATGTTGTTGAGGATGCCCTCGAACGGATGGTTGCGAACCACTACATCGCCGCGATCGTTGATATAACGGAAGGCGACATTCTCTTTGCCTGAGCCGTAGAGCACTATTTGCTTCACCTTGGCGGGGAGGTCGCCAAAGGGAGTTTCCACATCGAAGCCGTAATGCTCGGCCAGTGAGGTGAGCATCTGGAAATAGTAGAAGTTGCGTCTGTCCCAGCCACGAATGGCGCCGCCCGCCAGCGACAGCTCGTCGTTGGTGATCACCCGATCGGGATCGAAAAACTGCTGTACCCCGAGGCCGTCACAGGTCGGGCAGGCACCCGCGGGGTTGTTGAAGGAAAACAGCCTGGGTTCCAACTCGGCCATGGAGTAACCACAGTGAGGGCAGGCGAAGTTGGCGGAGAACAGCAACTCTTCATTGCTGCCTTCCTCCATGCTGGCCACAGTGGCCACGCCGCCGGACAGCTCCAGTGCGGTTTCGAAAGATTCCGCCAGCCGCTGCTGCAGATCCTCGCGCACCTTGAAGCGGTCAACCACCACATCGATATTGTGTTTTACATGCAGATCCAGCGCCGGTGGGTCGGAAAGATCGCACACCTCGCCATCGATACGGGCGCGAATATAGCCCTGGGCCGCCAGGTTCTCCAGTAATTTGACATGCTCACCCTTGCGGCCCTGCACTACGGGAGCCAACAGCATCAGGCGCTCGCCTTCGGGGCGTTCCAGCACCTTGTCTACCATCTGGCTGACGGTTTGTGCCGCCAGCGGCTGGCCGTGAACCGGACAACGGGGCTCGCCCACGCGGGCAAACAACAATCTGAGATAGTCGTAGATTTCGGTAATGGTTCCCACGGTAGAACGAGGGTTGTGGGAAGTGGACTTTTGTTCAATCGATATTGCCGGGCTCAGGCCTTCGATATGATCCACATCCGGTTTTTCCATCAGACTCAAAAATTGGCGGGCATAGGCCGACAGGGATTCCACATAGCGCCGCTGACCTTCGGCGTAGAGGGTATCGAAGGCGAGAGAAGATTTGCCCGAGCCAGATAAGCCTGTAATAACAATGAGTTTGTCTCGGGGAATGGTCAGATTGATGTTCTTGAGATTGTGGGTTCTGGCACCGCGGATGTCTATCTTGTCCATCAGTCTCTACTTTGGCTAATCACTGGAGAAAAAGAGCACAAGTATCACATATTTTGCCTTGTGCCGATAGCGGCGACGCATTTGTGCTACTGACACCATACTGTCAGTAGCAAGCCCTCAGCCGAGGGCTGAGGGAGACTTGGGTTTTTCTCTTTGAGCTGTTCAAAACCTTCGTGGTAACATGCGCTCCCTTAAAAAATTCTTAATCCAGGGCAAAAACTATGGCCAACGGTGGACTTTCCGGCACTGAAAGAAAAGTCGCGTTCTCATTAGCCAGTGTGTTTGGGCTGCGCATGATGGGCTTGTTTATGATCATGCCTGTCTTCGCGCTCTATGGACAAGATCTCAAAGGCTTCTCACCTCTGTGGGTGGGTATTGCCATCGGCGCCTATGGTCTGACTCAAGCGATACTGCAGATCCCCATGGGGATACTGTCAGACAGAATTGGCCGCAAACCGGTGATCCTCGGCGGCCTGTTGGTGTTTGCTCTTGGCAGTGTTTTGGCTGCCATGTCCGACAGCATCTACGGCGTTGTCGCCGGCCGCGCCTTGCAGGGCATGGGCGCCATTGCCGCTGCCGTGCTGGCATTGGCGGCGGATCTTACCCGGGATGAACAACGCACCAAGGTGATGGCCATCATAGGTATGTGCATAGGTTTCTCCTTTGCCTTATCGCTGTTGGTGGGGCCTGTGGTGGCGCAGCATCTTGGGCTATCGGGCTTGTTTGCCCTGACGGCGGGCCTGGCGTTGCTGGGAATGCTGATAGTGCAGTTGTTGGTGCCAAACCCTGTGGCTCATGCGCCCAAGGGCGATACCATGGCGGAACCGGGCAAGCTGAAAAATATGCTTAAAGATCCACAGCTATTTCGCCTCGATGCCGGTATTTTTATTCTGCATTTGGTGCTGACGGCGGTATTCGTGGCATTGCCGCTGGACTTGGTCGATGCCGGTCTTGTTAAAGAAAAGCACTGGATGCTGTACTTCCCGGCCTTTGTCGGCGCCTTCTTTTTGATGGTGCCGCTGATCATCATTGGCGTGAAGCGCAATAATACCAAGGGGATGTTTCAGTTTGCTTTGGTGATCATGCTGGCATCTTTGCTGGCGATGGCGCTGTTTTCCCATAGTCTTTGGGTGTTGGCGGTCGCCATAGTGGCCTTTTTTACCGGTTTTAATTACTTGGAAGCCTCACTGCCCAGCCTGATCGCCAAGTTTTGTCCCGTGGGGGCCAAAGGTTCGGCCATGGGTGTGTATTCTACCAGTCAGTTTCTCGGCGCCTTCTGTGGCGGTTTGCTCGGTGGTGGCGCCTATCAAATCATGGGCGCTGCCGGAGTGTTTAGTGTGGCAGTGGTGCTGCTGATTATCTGGCTGGCATTGACCCTGGGAATGAAAAATCCTGTGCTGCTCAAGAGTTACACTCTAGAGGCTCAAGTGAGTGGTCGAGAGCAGGCGCAGAAGATGGCCGCTGAGCTTTCTCAATTGCCGGGGGTTGCCGAGGCCATAGTGGTTTTGGAAGAAAAAGTCGCTTACCTCAAGGTGAACGATCAATTCGATTTAAGACGAGCCAGAGCTGTGTTAGGCTCTGTCAATTAAGCTAAGTTTAAGTGAAAATCGCAGGAGATTTCGATGGCCAGTCGTGGTGTTAATAAGGTAATTCTGGTGGGCAATCTGGGGCAGGACCCAGAGGTGCGCTACATGCCAAACGGCAACGCCGTAGCGAATATCACAGTGGCCACCAGTGAGTCATGGAAAGACCAGCAGGGCCAACAGCAAGAGCGCACCGAGTGGCACAGGGTTGTCATGTTCGGCAAGCTGGCTGAAATTGCCGGTGAGTACCTGCGCAAAGGCTCGCAAGTGTATCTGGAAGGCAAGCTGCAGACCCGCAAGTGGAAAGATCAGAGCGGTCAGGATAAGTACACCACTGAAGTGGTTGTCGATATGGGCGGTACTATGCAGATGCTGGGTGGCCGTAACCAAAATCAAGGTGGTATGAGCCAGGGCGGCAACCAGGGCGGTATGAACCAAGGTGGTATGAACCAAAACCAAGGTGGTTACGGCGGTGGTCAGGCACAGTCTCAGTCCCAATACAATGCGCCACAGCAGTCCGGCGGCTATCAGCCCAAGCCTGCTCAGCAGCCACAGCAGCCACAGCAGCAGTACAACGCGCCGCAGCAGCAAAGTTATGGTCAGCAGCAGAACTCAGGTTATGCGCCCAAGCCACAGCAGCCTGCGCCACAACAGGCGGCTCCACAGCAGCGTCCGGCACCACAGCCTCAGCCACAACAGCAGAACTACACGCCGGATCTGGATGACGGCTGGGATGATGATATCCCATTCTGAGGTCTATTGGAGATAGGCACTTGTGCTTATATACCAGAAAAAGCCACTGCAACTGCAGTGGCTTTTTGCTTGGTGCCTCTCGAGCTATAGTCGCGGCTCTTTTGGTGGTAATAGCTTGAAGCTCGAAAGCGGGCCATTGCTTGTTTGGCTCCGTCTCCTTGAACCTGACCAGGCCTTTAGCAATATTATCGGCGTCATGGACGCTTAACTGAGATGCTTTCCTGATTAGGTACAGATGCGCTTTTGGTCTCAAGTCAGTGCCCGCTATGCCTGATTCGCCAATAGCGGCAGGATATTTTTGGTAAAAATTGACAATCTTTACATTTGTGAGTGGCTTATCTGTCGTTTAGTGTTTGATGGTTTTTTAGGCGGTGGGTCAATTTGACTTGATGACGGTTATTCTGCTCCCTCGGTTTGCTACTGCAGATAGTGTAAAGGTGTTACTGATGTAATACTTTGTTTTATCTGTTATATTCGTTCATTCAGTTATTTCCCCTTGTCTTAGTTGTCGGCTTTTTTAGCACTATCCTTTTCTTTTTCCCGTCGATTGAACCTCAGTTAATGGCTATTCATCCTGCCTTTTTCGTTAATGGGACAAAATTTACCTATATATTTGGACAAAATGTCTTTTGGTGTATTTTTTGTTCGTTTTGGCTTTATAAACTATTTTAAGTCTATTTGTTGGGTTTTAGTTCTGTATCTATATCATTTTATGGTTCAAGATGTCATAGCTATCTCTTTGTGATCCTGGTCTCGTGTCATTATTTGTTATCCTGAGTGTCTTTAAGGATAATCCTACATGAAGTGTGGTCTTTAATTTTACTGCACTCGGTAGGTCGCCGCCGAAAGGGGTGACCCCCATCAAAACTCATAACGACAAGAGTGTGAGGACGCTATGAACAGACGTCAGTTTTTCAAACTGTGCGCTGCCGGGGCGGCAACTTCAGCCATATCTGCGCTGGGGTTGTTGTCCGAGAAGGCTTATGCCGCAGTTCGGGAATTCAAACTACTCAGAGCTAAAGAGACCCGCAACAACTGCCCGTATTGCTCGGTGGGTTGTGGCTTGCTTATGTATAGCCAAGGCAGCGGTGGCAAAAACTCTGAACATGCCATTTTTCATATTGAAGGTGATGCCGATCATCCGGTAAACCGTGGGGCGCTCTGCCCTAAAGGCGCAGGCCTGGTGGACTATGTTAACAGTCCGCACCGTCTGCAGTACCCTGAGTATCGCGCTCCGGGTAGCAATGAATGGAAGCGCATCAGTTGGGGCGAAGCTTACAAGCGTATTGCCCGTTTGATGAAAGACGATCGTGATGCCAACCTGATTGAGAAGAACGCCGATGGCGTAACAGTCAACCGTTGGTTGACTACAGGGATGATGACCTCATCCGGTATGGCGAACGAGAGTGGTTTTGCGACTCAAAAGTTTGCTCGTTCTCTTGGCTTAGTCGCCATCGATACCATTGCACGTAACTGACACTCCCCAACGGTAGCAAGTCTTGCTCCAACATTTGGGCGCGGTGCCATGACCAACCACTGGATCGACATCAAGAACTCTAATGTAGTGATCATTATGGGCGGTAATGCTGCAGAAGCGCACCCTGTCGGTTTCGGCTGGGTCACGGAAGCTATGCAACATAACAATGCCAAATTGATTGTGGTTGACCCTCGTTTCAACCGTAGTGCTGCTTTGGCCGATCACTATGCTCCTATCCGCTCAGGCACAGACATTGCGTTCTTGCTGGGTGTGATCCGCTATCTGATCTCCACCAACCAGATCAACTTCGACTATGTGAAGGCCTATACCAACGCCAGCTATCTGGTGCGGGAAGACTTTGAATTCCACGAAGGTCTGTTCTCAGGTTTTGATGAAGAGAAGGGCGACTACGATAAAGAATCCTGGTTCTATCAACTCGACGAAAACGGCTATGCCAAGGTGGATGAATCCCTTGAGCACCCACGTTGCGTATGGAACTTGCTGAAACAGCACGTAGAACGTTACGACTTTGCCACTGTCAGCAACATCACAGGGACACCGGTAGACGACTACCAAGTGGTCTGTGAGGCGATTGGCAGCACTTACACCAAAGACAGGGCGGCGACCTTTATGTATGCCCTGGGCTGGACTCACCACAGTAAGGGTGCGCAGAACATTCGTACCATGGCGATGGTGCAGTTGCTGTTGGGTAACATTGGCCAGTTGGGTGGTGGGGTTAACGCCTTGCGTGGTCACGCCAACGTTCAGGGTTCTACCGATATGGGTCTGCTGTGTCAGAGCCTACCGGGCTACCTTAAGCTACCCAATGATAAAGACGTCAATCTGCAGACTTATCTGGATCACTATACGCCTAAGCCGTTGCGTCCGGGTCAGACCAACTATTGGCAAAACTATCCCAAGTTCTTTATCTCGCAAATGAAGGGCTTCTGGGGCAAGCATGCCACAGCTGAAAACGACTTTGGTTATGACTGGTTGCCTAAGTGGGATCAGATGTATGACTTTGGCCGCTATCTTGACATGATGTATCGCGGTCAGATCAACGGTTGTATTGTGCAGGGGGTTAACGCGATTAACTCTATGCCTAACCGCAACAAGAACCTCAAGGCGTTGAGCAAGCTCAAGTATTTGATTGTACTTGATAACTTGGCATCTGAAACCGCGACCTTCTGGCAACATGAGCCGGATTACAACGAAGTTGATACCGCCAGTATCCAAACGGAAGTGTTCCGTCTGCCCACAACCTGTTTTGCCGAGGAAGAAGGTTCCATCGTCAACTCGGGTCGCTGGATGCAGTGGCACTACAAGGGTGCCAATGCTCCCGGCGAATCCATGCCCGACTCTGAGATTGTGGCCGGCATTTTGCTGGAGATGAAAAAGCTGTATCGCGAAGAGGGCGGTAAACTGCCTGAGCCTGTGGAAGCGGTCAAGTGGGACTATGCCGATCCGCATAACCCAAGCTCGGTGGAGCTGACCAAAGAGTTGAACGGATACGATGTTAACACCGGCCGTCAACTGAGCAGCTTTAGTGAACTCAAGGACGATGGCAGCACCGCCTGTGCCTGTTGGATCTATGCCGGTTCCTGGACCGAGCAAGGCAACCAGATGGCACGCCGTGACAACCATGATCCATCCGGCAAGGGGATAACCCCGGGATGGGCATTTGCTTGGCCTGCCAACCGCCGGGTGCTCTACAACCGCGCCTCTTGTGATGTCAACGGTAAGCCTTGGGATCCAAAACGCACCATAGTCGAGTGGAAGGATGGCAAGTGGGAAGGCATAGACGTGCCTGACTTCAACGCCAAGCTCAATCCACAGGACAGCGCGCACCCATTCATCATGCAGGCAGAAGGTGTGGGCCGTTTGTTCGCCCTGAAGCTGCTGAAAGAAGGGCCGTTCCCTGAGCACTATGAGCCGGTGGAATCACCAATCGGGACCAACCCATTGCATCCTAAAGTGGTGCACAGCCCAGTGCTGCGTTGGTTTGAGGGTGTGAAAGAAACCATAGGCACCAAAGAGGAGTTCCCTTACGCCTGTACCACATACTCGCTCACTGAACACTTTAACTTCTGGACGACTCACTGCCGTTTGGCGGCGATCTCCATGCCAGAGACTTTTGTGGAAATGAACGAGCAGTTGGCGGCAGAAAAAGGCATCAAGAATGGTGATTTGGTGAAGGTGAGCTCCAAGCGTGGCCACATCTTTACCAAGGCTCTGGTGACCAAGCGTTTGCAGCCACTGCAAGTCAATGGTCAAACGGTACACACCCTGGGTATTCCACGTCACGGTAGTCATAACGCCCTCACCAAGAAGGCATATACCTGTAACGTGCTGACCACAGAGATGGGTGATGCCAACACGGGTGTTCCTGAGTACAAAGCGTTCCTGGTGAACGTTGAGAAGGCGGAGGTCTGATAATGGCAACACAAGATATTATTCGACGCTCAGGCACCTCAGCGGCAACGCCGGCATCGCAAACTCGGATTGGTGATATCAAGCAGGTAGCAAAACTGTTTGATGCGACCAAGTGTAACGGTTGTAAGGCCTGTCAGGTGGCGTGTTCCGAATGGAACGATCTGCGTGAAGAAGTGGGCAGTTTCGAGGGCAGTTATCAAAACCCGATGAAACTCTCCGGCCAGGTCTGGACCTTGATGGAGTACAACGAGGTGATGGACGAGCGCAACAAGTTGCGCTGGCAGTTCACTCACTCAGCTTGTATGCACTGCGCCGATCCTGCCTGTCTCAAGGCGTGTTCGACCGCAGGCGCCATTATCCAGCACGCCAACGGGGTAGTGGATTTCGATTCAGACAAGTGTGTTGGTTGCGGTTACTGCGCCAGTGCCTGTCCGTTCGATATCCCCAAAATCGACCCCAAGGATAACAAGGCCTACAAGTGCACCATGTGTTCCGACCGCTTGGCAGTCGGACTGGAGCCTTCTTGCGTCAAGACCTGTACCACAGGCGCACTGCGCTTCGGTACTCGTGAAGACATGTTGTTCTATGCCGACAAGCGGGTGGCCGAGCTCAAAGAGCGTGGCTTTGCCAAGGCTGGGTTGTACAACCCGGAAGGTGTGGGTGGCACAGCGATGATGATGATATTGCACGATGTCACTCAGCCCGAAAGCTACAACATGCCGGAAGATCCACAGATCCCACTGTCTGTCACTCTGTGGCAGGACTGGGTCAAGCCTCTGGGTACTGTGGGGATCCTGGCAACAGCTGCTGTGGCTTGTCTGCACAAGATCACCGTTGGTCGCAACATAGTCGAAGAGGATCAACCCGGTTATCAGCCGCCTGAGGAAGATCAGCAAGCGGCTCAGAAAGAGGAGGACGGCAAATGAGCAAGCATCACAAGCAAGAGATGATAGTGCGTCATAAGCTGTTTGACCGCATCTGCCACTGGTTCATTGTGGCGGCAGGTTTGGTCACCTTTCTGACCGGGTTTTCGTTCTTTTATCCTTCCTTCCAGTGGATGGGGGCTATTGCGGGCACGCCTCAATTGGCGCGCTTCGTTCACCCCATTGCCGGGTTGTTTATGTGTTTGCCGCTGATGTTGATGTTGGTGCGTTACTACCATCACAACAAGTGGGAGAAGAACGACCTGAAATGGATGCTGTCCATCAAGGATGTGATGTTTGAGAACGAGGACAAGATCCCGCCTATCGGCCATTACAACCCTGGGCAAAAGGTGCTGTTCCGTGCTTTCGTGGTGACCTCCATCGGACTGACGGTGACTGGTTTCATCATGTGGCAGCCCTATTTTGCACCTTATTTCTCAGCCACTACCATTGGCTGGGCGATTCTGGTGCACGCCATCTGTGCTCTCATCATGCTGATTTTCGTGATGGTGCACTTCTGGATGGCGACCTGGGTAGAAGGTTCGGTTGCGGGCATGCTTTACGGCAAGGTCTCCAAGGCCTGGTGCCGTAAGCACCACCCCAGAATGCTGGAAGAAGATTCGGAAGCGGAGAAACACTAAATGAGTCAAACAGCCGAGATACCCCTGGCCCCCGGCAGCGAGTCGCCGCTGGAGCTCAAACCACTGAAAGCCGCCGATCCTGTCAGCGTTTATCTGCGCAGAGCCAAGCGTCTGGAAGTGTTGGCCAAGGACTCGCCGCTGGCTGATTACCTGGAGCTGTGTCGCCGTTTGGTCGCCGTACAGGCCAAACTGGCGGCGGAGGAAGACTTCGGTCTTCCTCCCGCCTGGGACAAGTCCGAGGGGTTGCCCCTCGCAGACTTGGGTCCCAGTGCCGACAGCTATTGGCAGAGTTTGCTGCAGCAACTGCTCAGTGAACTCCTGCCTCAGGTGGATGAGTCGGTCGCCCGGGTGCTGCGTCTTTTGATGCAACAGGCCCCCGAGCAATTGAGTGCCTGGGGGCAGGCGCTGCGTCAGGGCAACCTGAGTGCAGTGCCCGCCAGGTTCAGTCTGTTTCTGTGGGCTGCCATGGGGCTTTATTGGTCTCACTGGGCGCCGGCAGTTATTCAGCGCATGGATCAGCGCCAGGTCAAACAGCAGAGCCTGTGTCCGGTTTGTGGCAGTCATCCGGTTGCCAGCGTGATAGTCGATGAACCCAGAGCCGGTTTGCGTTATCTGCATTGCAGCCTGTGTGAGAGCGAGTGGCACTTCATACGTGCCCATTGCACTTGCTGCGGGCATGACAAGGAGATGACCCTCTGGTCTTTGGACGACTATCAGGCCGAAGTTCGCATCGAAAGCTGCGAGGCCTGTCATGGTTATACCAAGATGATGTTCCTCGAAAAGTCGCCGCTGATGGATGTGGCCGCCGATGATTTGGCGACCCTGATGCTCGACAGTCAGCTCAACGAGAAAGGCTATGGTGCCACCACAGTCAATCCTTTGTTGCTGGCCCACGAGACGGAAGACAGCGAGTAACCAGCTAGTAAGAAAGCCGGGAGGGCTAAGGCCCTCCCTTTATTCAGTCAATGATGAAACAGATGATGACCCAAACTGCCGATACCCTCAAAGACCTCTATCGGGCTTTGCCTTCCATGGATAGCCTGCTGGCCGAGCCAGCGCTGGCTCCGCTGCTGAGCCGCTTTGGCAAGGCCGCCGTCAAACAGGCGTTGGATGGACAACTTCGGCTGGCAAGAGCCGGGATAGGCCGTGAGCAACGCCTGCCCGACTGGTGTCACTCACACCAAGCCTTGTATGGCATTTTGGTTGATCAGCTGTCCAGCGATTATCGCCATAGTTTACGGCCGGTATGGAACCTCACCGGCACCCTGCTGCACACCAACCTGGGACGGGCGCAGCAGTCCGAGGCGGCCATAGAGGCCGTCACTTCTGTGATGCGTTACCCGACCCCACTGGAATTTGAGCTGCAGGCCGGCAAGCGCGGCCATAGAGACAATGCCGTCAGCTCACTCATTCACCGCCTCACCGGCGCCGATGCCTGCTGTGTGGTTAACAACAATGCCGCCGCTGTGCTGTTGATGCTGTCGGCGGTGGCCACAGGTAAAGAGGTGATAGTTTCCCGCGGCGAGCTGGTGGAGATAGGCGGCGCCTTCCGGATCCCCGACATCATGCGTCAGGCCGGGGTTACTCTGGTAGAAGTGGGCAGCACCAACCGAACCCATCTCAGGGATTACGAACAGGCGATAACCGAAAACACCGCCGCCATTATGAAGGTGCACACCAGTAACTACCATATTCAGGGCTTTACCGCCTCGGTGGAAGAGTCGCGGCTGGCGACCCTGTGCCGCGAGCATGATATTTCGCTGATCTCGGATCTCGGCAGTGGCTCGCTCACCGACTTGCGCCGCTTCGGGCTCAAGCAGGAACCTACTCCGCAGGCGATGCTGGCCGATGGGGTCGATTTGGTGAGCTTCTCCGGCGACAAGCTGCTCGGTGGCCCTCAGTCCGGGCTGATTGTCGGTAAACAGTCGCTTATCAATAAATTGCAAAGCCATCCGCTCAAGCGGGCGCTGCGCTGCGACAAACTGATTCTGGCGGCGCTGGAAGCCACACTGATCCACTATCTCAACCCGGAAACCCTGGATACTGAACTACCTATGATGGCCAAGTTCGGCCGCAGTCAGCAACAACTCAAGCTGCTTGGCAGTCGTTTACACCAGGCGTTGCAGCCCCTGTTTGCCCCCGGCTATCAGCTGGAGCTGGTGGAGTGCCGCACCCAGGTGGGCAGTGGCTCACAGCCGGATACCTTCCTGCCTTCGGTGGCGCTGGCGTTCAGCGCCAATCCGGGGGCTAGCCTGATTGAGCTTGAGCAACATTTCAAGCAGGCCGAGCGGCCGGTGATCGGCCGGATCAGTAATGAGCAACTGCTGCTGGATCTGCGCGGGGTAGACGATGAAGCCGAGCTGCTGGCCGAGCTGAGCACCCTGGGAGTATCGCTGTGATCCTGGTAACTGCCGGCCATGTAGACCATGGCAAGACCAGCCTGATTCGGGCCCTGACAGGGCAAAATACCGACAGATTGCCGGAAGAGAAACGCCGCGGCATGACCATAGATCTGGGTTATGCCTTTATGCCGTTTGCCGACGAACAACGGCTGGCCTTTATCGATGTGCCGGGTCATGAAAAGTTTATCAATAACATGCTGGTGGGCGTCAGTCATGCCAGGCACGCGCTCTTGGTGCTGGCCTGTGATGACGGCGTGATGCCGCAGACCCGTGAACACCTGCAAATTTTAGCCATGTTGCCGCTTGAAAGCCTGACACTGGTGCTTACCAAGAGTGACCTGGTGGAGCGGGCCCGCATCGATGAAGTGGTTGCAGAGAGTGAGGCGCTGCTTTGCGAGTTTGCCCTCAAGGCCTCCGGCGTCTTTAGCGTTTCGGCCAGTAATGGCCAGGGGATCGACTCGCTCAGAGAGCATATTCTGGCGCTGGCATCGAGCGAGCTGCAGCTTGAAAAGGCTTGTATTGCAGCAGACGCGCAGCAGGCCTTTCGCATGACCCTGGATCGGGCATTCAGCGTTAAGGGCGCCGGTTGGGTGGTCACGGGCACAGTGATCAGTGGCAGTGCCAAGGTCGGTGATAACCTCTACAGCTCGGGTCAGAAAGACAAGCTGAGGATCCGCGGCATTCACTGCCAGGGACAGGAGTCGCAGACGGCGTTGCCGGGCACCCGCGTTGCCCTCAATCTCAGTGGTGTCGATAACCACAGAGCGCCGCAGCGCGGCGATTGGCTCAGCAGCTTGCCACAGCCGGATGCCTGTGGTCGCCCTGTGGTGCAGATCCGTGCCTTTGAACCTGTGACTCACTGGCAGAGCGTACATTGCCACCACGGCGCCGAGCATACCCTGGGACGCATATCCCAGTTGACCGAGGCTGATGAGCGCGGCTACTGCCTGGCTGAGCTGGTGTTGGATAAGCCGTTGTTATTATGTCAGGACGACCCCATAGTACTGCGTCACGCCAGTGGCAAGCACACCCTGGGTGCCGCCAGAGTGCTGGCGCTGACTGTACCCAATCGCAAGAAACGCACCGAAGAGCGGCTCGCTCTTATTGGCTGTCTCGCCGATGCCGAAACTCCGGCCGCTGCATTGGCTTACCTGGGTAGACAGCAGGCCTTGGCCGTGGCTGATTTGGCTTGGCGTTGGCAACTGACTGAAGCCGGTTTGACCCGACTCATTCAGGAAGCCGGACTCAGCCGCCACGGCGGCTTCCTGTTGGCACCTGAACTGCTTGAGGCCGAGCAGCAGCACTATTTGTCCTTATTGGAGCAATACCATCAGCAGCACCCGGATCAATTGGGGTTGGGGCGTAATCGCCTGCTGCGTATGAGTCACAGTAAGTTCCCCTTGCCACTTGCCAGTTTGATCCTGGAGCGCCTCTGTCGCGATCGCCGCATGGTACTGCGCGGCGCCTTACTGCAGTTGCCACAACACAGAATGACTTTGGATCCCCAAGCTGAAGCTTGTTGGCAGCGTTTATCTCCCTGGCTCGAGCAGCAAGATACCCCTGTGTGGGTGACTGAGATGGCCGAATATCTTGAGCTGGATCCGGGCGAACTGCGGCCGCTGTGCTTCCAGTTGGTGCAACAGGGATTTATCACCGCAGTGGTGAAAGACAGATACCTGCTCAGCAGTAAGTTGTGCCACTACGCGGATCTTATTCGTGGTCATTTAGCGCTAAAGGGGCAACTGGAAACCGCCGAGTTCAAGGCGATGATAGGTCTTGGCCGCAAGGTGAGTATCCAACTGTTGGAGTTTTTCGATCGCAGCGGTTTTACCCGCAGGAAATATCGCAGTAACAGTCGGGAGATCCGGGACGCTGAACTTTTCTGGTCCCATGAAGATTGGCGGAAGAACATAGGAGTCGAACCTACCCGGGACTGCTGGCAGCCCCACCCGGATTTGAAGTCCGGACGCCTCACCGGAGACGACGTTCTTCCATCGAAAGACACAAGGATAATAGAAAATGAATTCAGTTGAAGCAACCCTGTTTTTATTTACTTTATAAGTTTGTGATATAGCTCTTGTTTTATTTTAAAGTCTGTAAATTTTTATTATTTAGATAGGTTCAGAGGGTACTTATGGATTATTATTCGCATGACGTTGTCACCGAGAAACAAGTCACCCTTATGGAACAAGGGCAGGCTTCTGAATTAACTGACTACTTAGCGAACGAAGTGAGAATCGCCCTGGTCTATAACGGCATTGCCCACACGGTAATGTTAGCCAGTCCGCAGGATCTCGAAGCCTTTGCTATCGGCTTTACCCTGTCGGAGCGCATAGTCAGAAATATAAATGAAATCAAGGGTATTGAACTTGAGCATACCGAAGAAGGTGTGCTGGTTCAGATTGAGATAACCCAAAGATGTTTTATGGAATTAAAGCAACAAAGACGCAATATGGCCGGTAGAACCGGTTGTGGACTTTGCGGTGTTGCCCAACTTGAAGAAGCGGTTAAACCTGTTATTCGAGTTGATGATGGTGCCGAGTTTAATATCAATAATTTAAAGGTTGCTTTGGGTTTTGTTAAGGATAATCAACAGCACTTTAAATTAACTGGTGCCACCCATGCTGCCATGGGTTTAAATAAAGATGGGCATATTATTGATGCCTATGAAGATATTGGAAGACATATAGCACTGGATAAGTTAATCGGTGCCTTTTCACAGAAAAATGCCGAGCGGCCAATCGCGGTTTTATTGACCAGCAGAGCCAGTTTCGAGATGGTGCAAAAGGCTGCCAGTGCCAATATTCAGATTCTTTTTGCCATGTCCGCCGTGACCTCACTGGCGTTGGAGTTGGCCGAGAAGAGCAACATCACGCTGGTGGGCTTTTGCCGCAACGGTCGTGCGACGCTCTACACCCATGGTCACAGACTGACGGGGTTGAGCCGCGATCGCCTGGCCAAGGCCATTTAAGTAAGTAGAGACAAAGTCCTCACGGGACTTGTTCGCCCTTTCTTTAGCACAGCGTCTACTGTCTGCTCGTCATCGTTGTTAAACACTCTTGTGACCGGTCGGAACTCAGTTTCGGCCGGTCTTTAGTGCTTTGACTATGACAGACAGCCGGTCGTTTGCTGCACTCCAGCGGTTTTATCGCCGTAAAGGCATGAAATAAGGTGCGACAGGTCAGTTGCTGTGGGCTGTTTGTTCGCACCTTACAAAATGGTTGACGGACACGCCCGTGTCCGTTTTGGCAAGGTCTCGTTCATTAGGGTAATGACATGACATGGCAACAATTTAAACAACAATATCTGGTCCGTTTCTGGGCCCCCATGCCGGCGGTTATCGCCGCCGGTATTCTTTCCACTTACTATTTTGGTCTTACCGGTACCTTCTGGGCCGTGACCGGCGAATTCACCCGCTGGGGTGGGCACTTGTTGCAAATGCTTGGTGCTGAGCCGGAAACCTGGGGTTATTTCAAGGTGATAGGTTTGGCCGGCACGCCGCTGGATCGTATCGACGGCATGATGATTATCGGCATGTTCGGTGGTTGTATCGCCGCGGCGCTATGGGCCAATAACGTCAAGCTCAGAATGCCACAGAGTCGGGTGCTTATCATGCAGGCCCTGGTTGGCGGCATCATAGCCGGCTTCGGTGCCCGCTTGGCCATGGGTTGTAACCTGGCGGCCTTCTTTACCGGGATCCCACAGTTCTCGTTGCATGCCTGGTTCTTTGCGTTGGCCACTGCTGCCGGTTCCTACTTTGGCGCCAGGTTTACCTTGTTGCCCATGTTCCGCATTCCGGTGGCGCTGAAGAAGGTCACCAAGGCCAGTTCGGTCAAGCAGGATGAAAACCAGGCCAGACGGCGCTTTCGGATCGGTATGCTGGTGTTTATCGGCATAGTCGGTTGGGGACTCCTGACCCTGTTCAATGCGCCCAAGCTAGGTATCGCCATGCTTTGCGGTGTCGGTTTCGGTCTACTGATTGAAAGGGCACAGATCTGCTTTACCTCGGCATTTCGCGACATGTGGATCACCGGCCGTACCCATATGGCTAAGGCGATCATTATAGGTATGGCGGTCAGTGCCATAGGGATTTACAGCTATGTGCAACTTGGGGTTTCACCCAAGATCATGTGGGCCGGTCCCAACGCGGTTATCGGCGGCTTGCTGTTTGGTTTCGGCATAGTGCTGGCCGGCGGCTGCGAAACCGGTTGGATGTACCGCGCCGTGGAAGGGCAGGTACACTTCTGGTGGGTTGGTCTGGGCAACGTTATCGGCTCCACCATTCTGGCCTACTACTGGGACGACTTGGCCGAACCACTGGCCACCAGTTGGGACAAGGTCAACCTGCTTTCCAGCTTAGGGGACAAGGGCGGCTTGTTGGCCACCTATCTGATGCTGGGCCTGGCATTTGTCGCCATGCTCGCCTGGGAAAAACAATTCTTCGCCCGTAAAGCCAAACGGGATGCTCAACTGACTGCGGAGGCCGCGTAATGAGCCAATATACTCCTGATTATCAATTAGATATGGTTGGTGAACCCTGTCCATATCCCGCTGTTGCCACCCTGGAGGCTATGCCCCAGCTCAAGCCCGGTGAAATTCTGGAAGTGATCAGCGACTGCCCACAGTCGATCAACAATATTCCGCTGGATGCCAAAAACCACGGCTACAAGGTGTTGGAGATAGAACAGAACGGCCCGACGATCCGCTATCTGATTCAGCGCTGAATTAGTATCAATTTCCGCTGTTTCAATTGTTATAAAACGCTGCTTTTGCAGCGTTTTTTTATGCGGGTTTAATGGTGGGCTATTGCGGGAGCCAGGCATCTGGATATGAGCGGCATTCGACTTTCAAGCCAGCTGAAAGTCGTGCGCCGATGGCCGCCATGACTCGATGCCAGATTTGCACTGAACCGAGTTAAAGGCAAATATAAGCTGTGGTTCGGCTCTTCCCTACATCAAGGAGCAGTAATGAAACAGGTTATTTTTGATACTCCCGGACAACCGGAAGTGCTCTATTTGGCTGATGCCGAGATCCCTACTCCCGGCCCGGGGCAGGTGTTGATCAAGGTGGCGGCGGCCGGAGTCAATGGCCCGGATTTGGCACAGCGCAAGGGCAACTATCCGCCTCCGGCAGACGCTTCCCCCGTGTTGGGGTTGGAAGTGGCCGGCGAGATAGTGGCATTGGGGCAGGGCGTAGACCAATGGCAAAATGGGCAAGCGGTCTGTGCCCTGGTGCCTGGCGGTGGTTACAGTGAGTATGTGCTTACCTGGGCGGGGCATTGCTTGCCTGTGCCCAAGGGCTGGAGCCTGGAAGAGGCTGCAGCGATTCCCGAGACTTTCTTTACCGTGTGGGGCAATCTGTTTATGCGAGCCGGGTTGCAGCCAGGTGAGACAGTGCTAATCCACGGCGGCTCGGGCGGTATCGGCAGTAGCGCCATTGCCCTGGCCAAGGCTTTTGGTGCCAGGGTACTGGTGACTTCCGGTAGCCCGGAGAAATGTGCCTGGTGTCGGCAACTGGGGGCTGAGCTTGCGATTGATTACCGCCGACAGGACTTTGTCGAACCTGTAATGGACTGGACCGAGGGCAAGGGGGTCGAAGTGGTGCTGGATATGGCTGGCGGCGACTTTGCCAACAAGAATCTCAAGGTACTCGCCTCTGATGGCCGCATGGTGTCTATTGCCATGCAAAGGGGGGCCAGGGCTGAAGTGGATATCTTTCGCCTGATGGCCAAGCGCATTGTTTGGACCGGCTCGACTCTGAGGCCTCAAAGCGTCGCGGCCAAGGCGGCGATTGCTGCCGAGCTCAAGGCCAAGGTCTGGCCGTTATTGAATGAAGGCGCCCTTAAGCCACATATCTTTGCCAGCTTCCCGCTGCAAGACTGCATTGCGGCACACCACTTGCTGGAATCCGGCAATCACTCGGGCAAGGTGGTACTGACACTGAAGTAAGTAGCTACTGACGCGCCACTCCCTTTGGCTGCTGAATATTCCTTCGGCAGCTTTTTCTTCGTCGTCGCTGGTTGGCTGTAACATGCAGCCTTAAGGCGTTTGCGTGCAAAATTCAACTTGCCCTGATGAAAATTTAGGCTAAAGTCCTTTGTGAGAGCACTCTAGGGTGCTGTCATGAAAAATTAATCGTTATTTAGTTGGAAAAATCACGGTTTGCAGCATTGATTCTCGGAAAGATTCTGTAAGAATACGCACTTGAAAACGCCACCTTCCAAAGGTGGAAACCTATTGTGGCAAAGTGAGCAGTAGTGCGCTTCTTTGGCCGAAAAACTTTAGGGAAGGCGCGAGCAAGTCCAGGCACAAAGTGCAGCGACTTATTGGCAACTTCTCTGGTGTATGTGTTGATTTAAGGGTATTGGCATATATGTATAACACTGCAAAGAAACAAGTTTGGTATGGCGAGCTCAGAACCGCACGTGGCAATGCTATCGTCGTCCATGACAATCAGTTACCCGAGGCATCTCCTGGACGTATCTACCTGTTCAACTCTCAGCGCAATGCGATTATTGAATATGTGGAAGATATAGTTAAACCCAACTTGCATGATCTGGGTGAGGATGAAGCCAAGGCTGCCGAGCGTGAGTTCGGTAGTGCATTCAAAGCGGTCCGCAGCGAGTTTATGCAAAAGCAGCAGGCCAGAGTCAATCTGAACAACGTCAAAGACAGCGCTCCCGCGCGTAAGCCCAAGCCGGAACCTGAGGTCGAGGTTGAAACCGACAACATGGGTGATGATTTCGATGACGATTGGGATGACAGCTTCGACGACTGATATCCCTATACCCGGCCGTCCGTCTTCAGTTTACTGAAGCGGTGGCCCGGGTATACCGGACAGTCGAATACTGACATTATCTATTGGATAGCCGATTATTCTTTATCGAAGCTATCGACTATGATGGCGCCCATAGAGGCCGGCATGGCGATCAACAGGGTGCGTTTCAGCGCCAGTAAGGGATCGCTCAGTAATGGCCATTTATCCAGGGCCAGCAAGACGACACTCACCACCAGCAGGGTCAGGGCATAAGCCAGCAGGATCCGCAGCCAAAACACCCACACCCTGGCCTTGATGTTGGCCTGAAACACACTCTGATAGGCAAACAGGGCGATAAAGCTCAGGCTCAATACCACCACCAGTACCAGATTTACTACCGGTAGATTGGCCGCCAGCATCCAGGCTTCCTCGGAAAAGGAGATGGGCACGGACAAGGCAAAGGCGCCTATGCTGATCTGGCCGAGATCCTCGGCGTTGAAATAGAGTTTGGTCATGCCTGGGTATCGAACTCGTAGCGGCTCAAATGATGATAAATTTGTCCGGGGGCTATCCAGGGATCGCCGTGCAGTTGTGGCTGATTGGCAGCGTCCGGCAGCATTTGTGGCTCGAGACAGACGCCCTGCCAGGCCTTCAACGCTTGGCCCTTACGACCCTTGGTCCCTTCTAGCCCGGCGCCTGTGTATAGCTGCACTCCGGGCTGGTTGGTGTACAGCGTTAGGCCGCGGCCGGATAGCGGTGCGCTCAGACGACCCACACGCCAGAGCTCATCTTTCTGTTGCCGGCTGATAAAGCAGTGATCCAGCCCTTGGCCGGCGGCCAGTTCCGGCTGTCCCAGCAGTGCTTTGAGAGTCTTGCCCTGGCTGAGATCCAACATGCTGCCTTGGGTATCGACTATGCCGCTGGGAATGCCTTCGGAATCGGTTGCCAGGACTCTGCGGCTATCGAGTTGCAAATGGTGCTCAGCGATATCCGCCCGGCCATCGAGATTGAAATAGCTGTGCTGAGTCAGGCTCACCGGGCAGTCCTGGCTGCTTGAGGCCATAAACTCCACAAACAGGTTGTTGCCCGCCAGACGATAGTCCAATTGCACCCGGCATTCACCGGGAAAACCCATGTCACCGTCCGGGCTTATCAGGCTGAGGCGTACCCCATCCGGCAGCGTGCCCAGTTGCCACTGGCGCCGATGAAAGCCTTCGTGGCCGCCGTGCAGGCAGTGGCCGTTGAAGTTTTTGTCCAGAGAAAAAGTCTTGCCCAGGCCGTGAATTTGCCCTTGCTTGATACGATTGGCGTAACGCCCGACAGCCGCGCCCAAACAGGCGTCCTGATCCAGATAATCGGCTGCAGAGTCACAGCCAAGCACGATATTGGCGCGCTCACCATGGCGATCCGGCGCCCACAGTGAGCGAATAATGCCACCGAGACTGAGCACTTCCAGCGCCAGAATGCCATTGTCGATTCTGACCCTTTCTATTTGGCCGCCGCGGGGATCTTCCCAACTGTCGAGTGCGCTGAAACGTATCATCTGCTAGTTCCTTTTGGCTTTAGGGCTACAACTCAGTCCAGGCGGCAGGCTCCGTCGCTGGGGCTGCACAGGTAAACACTGACCTCCAGCTCGGTTTTGGCCGGGTATTGCTGCTCGACGGCGGCAATCACCTTGTCGGTCAACTCATGTTCCACCAGGGCGATGACGCAGCCGCCAAAGCCCTTGCCTGTCATCCGTACTCCGCCGCGTTCGCCGACGACGTCGGTTATCAATTCCACCAGGGTATCTATCGCTGGATGGCTGATTTCAAAGTCATCGCGCATCGAGCGGTGTGATTCGGCCATCAGTTTACTGAGCCTGGCGATATCGCCCTGCTCCAGGGCGCGGCAGGCGCTCTGGGTGCGTTGATTTTCACTGATCACATGGCGGGCACGGCGAAAGGCAACCGGATCCAGTTCATCCTCGGCGCTTTGCAGCGCCCTGAGCGACAAGTGGCGCAGGGTATCCAAACCGAAATGTCCTGCCACCTGCTCGCAATGCAAGCGGCGCTCACCAAACTTTTTGTTGTGAGCGATGGAGGGTAGGCCGGAATTGATGATCAGCAGACTGAGATCGTCGGGGAAGGGCACGCTTTCGCAGTCCAGATCCAGGCAGTCTATAAGCAGCGCTGACCCGGCTTCGGCCATGGCACAGGTGATCTGGTCCATGATGCCGCAGCTATGGCCGACATAGTGGTTTTCACCCCGCTGCGCCAATTGCGCTATGGCCAGCGGTGACAGATGCAGTTGACTGGTGTCATTGATGGCGGTGCCAAAGGCGATTTCCAGCGAGGCCGACGAGGCTAATCCGGCGTTGGCCGGTACATTGCCGATCACCGCCAGATCCAGGCCGCGGGCAGGTAGGCCGCTCTGGGCCATGGCGGAGGTAAAGCCCTTGAGGTAGCTGACCCAGCCCTCATCCTCGTTCATGCTGCCTTCATTGCCATAGTGCCATTCAAAAATGCCGGGAAAGGCACCTGATACGGCGCGGAACTTGTCGTCGTCACGGCGCTTGACCGCGATGACTGTGTGAAAGTTGATTGCCGCCGGTAGCACCAGACCTTCGTTATAGTCTGTGTGTTCCCCGATAAGGTTGACCCGACCGGGGGCCTGATATAAAGCATCGGGCTTGGTGCCGAAGGTTTTGACAAAGAGTTTGGTAACGCTGGGGGCAGGATTCGACATGCTCTTATGGATTCCGCAAAAAAACGCTCGAACAGCAACATAAATGACTGCTTTTCTGTTGTTATATCATTTCTGTCTCTGAGGTGTAAGTGAGATTTTTATCCAGGTTGCATTCCAGGATAGATTGAGGGGGTATTCGGGAAGATGAAAGGAAAAGCCTCACCCGCTGCCGGACAGAGTGAGGCTAAATGATACTAAGATATCAGGATGCGGCTTTCTTGGCGTCGGCTTCCTTGACGGTTTCGGCCGCCAGCAGTTCACAGACCACATGCTCGACAAAACCGGCACCTGCGGCCTCATAGAGGTTGTAAACACTGTGGACGCCGGATTCGCGCAGCGCCACACCCTCATCACCATATTGCACAATCGCGCTGATTTTTCCTTGGTAATTCAGTTTTTTAAGTTGCTCAACTGCAAACATATTACCCGCATGATACGGCATCGCCAGCAGCACAAGTTCAAGCCCGGGAGCCCGGTCGAGTTTTTCCCAGAAGTCGGTATCCGAAGCATCGCCTTGTACTACGTTACGCCCTTGCTCGCGGTGGAAATCCACCAACTCCTGTTTGTGTTCAATCCCCAGGATCTCACCATCGAATCTGGCCTTGAGTTCATCATAGGCACCAGAGCCTATGCGCCCCATCCCCAGAATAAGGAAGCGCGGATTGCCCACGGGGATCTGTCTGTCTTCCGGGTGCAGCGGGTGCTTCTCGAGCTTGACCAGTTTCTGTTGGTACTTCTGGTAGATGTTGCCCACCATGGCGTTGAGTGGTGCCGCCAATACAAAACTGAAGCTCAGTGCCACGGCAATGATCACCAGCCACTGAGAGGGTAGCCAGCCTTTGCTGGTAGCCACGGCAGCCACAATCAGACCGAACTCACTGAAGTTACCCAGGTTGAATGAGCCCAGCATAGAGGTGCGCGAGCGCAGTTTGAAGCGGGTGAGGATATAGACAAACAACAGGATTTTCAGCGGGATCAGTGTCACCAGCAGCACAGCCAGCATAATATCTGTCACGCTCGGCAGACCGTTGAGACCTATGGTGAGGAAGAAGGCCACCAGAAACAGTTCTTTAAAATAGAACAGCGACTTGGCCAGCTCGGACGCCTTCTTGTGCCCTGCCAGCAGGATACCTATGATCAGCGCGCCAAGATCCGGTTTCAGCCCCACAGATTCAAACAGCCAGGCGCCGACCACCAAAGCCATCACCAGGCCGAAGAGTACCAGGAGTTCACCGTGGCCGACCTTATCAAAGGCTCTGTATATCAAGGGTTTGGCTAAAGGTAATAACAGGAGTGCCAGCGCCCATATCGAGGGAAACTCCCCCTTGGAAATGGTCAGGAACAATACCGCAAAGATATCCTGCATGATCAGAATACCTATGGCGACCCGGCCGTAGAGGGATTGCATATCGCCCTTGTCTTCCAATACCTTGACCGCAAATACAGTACTGGAAAAGCTCAGGGCAAAGGCCAGCAGAGTCAGCTGTTCCACCGTGAGATTGGTCAATTGCACCAGGCCAACCAGCCCCAGCAGTTTGAGAATGGGGACAAAGATCACCATGGATAACATCAGGTGCAGGCTGGAGCCGGCCCAGACTTCGGCCTTGAACAGGCTGCGGATATCCAGCTTGAGGCCTATGGCAAACAGCAGCAGGGTAACCCCTAAGTTAGCCAATTCGTTAAGCATTGGCAGGCTGTCATTGTCTACCCCCAAGGTATAGAGTACAAAGCCGGCGGCCAGATAGCCGATAAGCGGTGGTAAATTGATGCGGTTGACCAGCATGCCGCAGGCCAAGGTAATAACAAGAATTGCTGGTTCCATTTTTATTCTTTCGGGAAAAATGATGGCTATTAGAAGGTTATTCTATAAGAAGAGCATTAAATTTAAATAAAAAAGCGAACTTATCTGCTGATAAGTTCGCTTTTCCAGAAATGTCAGTACTAACGCACTAGTTTTTGAGCAAAATGTCCAAGTGGGCGGCAAACTCTTTCGGGCCCATGAAACCTGTCACTCTCAGCTCATTTTTCAGCTGGCCTTGCTCATCGATAAACAACAGTGTCGGCAGCCCCAGCACATCATAGGCCTCCAGCAGGGCGACATCGGTTTCATCCATGGCGGTCACATCGGCCTGCAGCAGCACCATCTGTTCCATCCGCTGTTTAACCTCGGCATTCTTGAAGGTGATCTGCTCAAACTCCTTACAGGCCACACACCAATCGGCATAGAGATCCAACATTACCGGCTTGCCGGCGGCCTTGGCATCTGCCAGTTCGGTCTTGAAATCCTCAAGTGACTTGATGCGCTTGAAGGTATGATGCTCGGCTTGTAGCTGCCCCATGAAGTGGTAGCCCATGGCGCTCATTACCGCCTGGAAACCATAGGAGAAACTCGACAGCAACAGCAGGGTCAGGATCACGCTGCGCATTGTCTGTTTCCAGTTGAACTGGCTCAGCTTGTTCTGGTGCATCAGGTAGCCGACAAAGACGATGGCCCACACAGACCACATGAGATCCGACACCAATCCAGGCCAGATACGGCCCAGCATTATGATGGACACGGCCACCAGCAGGAAACCGAACACATGCTTGATGATGTTCATCCAGGTGCCGGCGCGCGGCAGCAACTTACCGCCAGAGGTGCCTATCAGCAGCAGCGGCAGACCCATGCCCATGCTGAGAATATAGAGGGTCAAAAAGCCCTGTAGCAGATCGCCGGTTTGTGCCACGTACACAAGTACCGCCGATAGCGGCGCCGTGGTACAGGGCGAGGCCACCAGGCCCGAAAGCACACCCATGACGAACACGCCCAGCAGATTGCCACCCTTTTGCTTATTGGAGAGGCTGTTCATCTTCTGTTGCCAACTGGCGGGCAGGCGCAGCTCATAGAGGCCAAACATAGACAGACTGAGTATCACAAACAGTATGGCTATGGTGATAAGCACAGCCGGGTGTTGCAGCGCCGCCTGATACTTGAGACCGGCCGAAGCCACCACCAGCCCCAGCAGCGAATAGGTAATTGCCATCCCCTGCACATAAGCCATCGACAGGGTAAAGGCCTTGCCGGTGGAGACTTTCTGCCCCTGGCCGACAATGATCCCCGACAGAATGGGATACATGGGGAACACACAAGGGGTCAGCGCCAGACCTATCCCCAACACGAAGAAGGTCAGATAGTTGAGCAGGGTGCTGTCGCCGGAGAGCAGCTTGTCCAGCAGGTTATCCTGTTGGGTTACCGCCTGGCCCTTGGGAGCCGGCGCTTTTGCATCGGCACTCTTGTCGGTATCGGGCAGTATGCCATCATTGGCCGCCACAGGTTTAAGTAGGGCGTCTCTGGTGGTCGGCGGGAAGCAGAGTTTGCCCTCGGCGCAGCCCATAAAGGTGACGGATAACTTGGCGGCTTCCCCTGCCTCTTTAATGGCAACTGGAATTTCGATAAAGGAGTAGTACACCTGCTGCTCACCGAAATACTCATCCGTGTGGCCCTTGCCCTGGGGCAGGGCTATCTCGCCCAGTTCACCGCCATCTATGCTGAACTTGAGTTTGTCGCGGTACATGTAATAGCCGTCGGCTATCACCCAACTGAGCTTGACCTTATTGCCTTGCTGACTAAAGTCGAAGGCAAAGGCCTGATCCACAGGCATCAGCTCAGGTTCACTCTTGAGAAAATCGAATTGCTTGTTACCAAAGATCCCATCGGCCTGAACCAGCGGGCTGAGAAGCAACAGGCTGCCTAGCAGCAGGGTAAGTATTTTCTTCATAGCTTAGTGTTGTCTTTTATCCAATCCAGATAGGCGGGCAGCCCATGACTGATGGGCACAGCAATAATTTCAGGTACTTCATAGGGATGCAGTTCGAGTAGTCTCTGCTCCAGCCTGGGGTAGGCGCTGGCCAGACATTTGAGCTGCAGACTGACTTCAGCCTCCTGGCAGAGTTCGCCCTGCCAGACATAAAAGGAATCCACAGTCTGACTCACCTGAGCACAGGCCACCAGTGACTCGCGCACCAAGGTTGCCGCCAGGCTCTTGGCACTGTCTGTATCCGGGCAACTGCAAAAAACCAGCAGCGCTTGTTGAGATTTTATGTCCATAATGAGCGGGTTAAATTAAACCTGACTTAAGCCAAGGGGATTAAAATCGAGCGTCTACTTTACGTGTTTTGCCGCAGGCTTGCATTAAGGCTTTGCTGAAACAGTGAGCTTAAGCGCCAAACCCGTTGCAGGCTGCGGACTTGAAATCAGACCGGGTTATCCCCATTTAGTTTTCAACTACTGCAAAAAATGAGGCCTACATGCCATTTCTGATAATGTTGATCATCTTTGTGCTGATCCCTGTCGTCGAACTCTCGGTACTTATCCGGGTCGGCGAAGTCCTGGGCAGCTGGAACACAGTGGCATTGGTGATCCTCACCGCGGTGGTCGGTGTTTCTCTGGTTCGCAGCCAGGGCGTGAGTACCTTGATGTCGGTACAGAAAAAGTTGGCCGTTGGTGAAGCGCCGGGGCAAGAGATAGTCGAGGGCATGATGCTGGCTATGGCCGGTATTCTGCTGCTTATACCGGGGTTTGTTACCGACCTTATCGGCCTTATTCTGCTGACCCCTATCACTAGGGCACCGCTGGCACGTTATTTCTATCAGCGGATGCAGCTCAAGGTGGTTACCGGCGCCCAGTTCAGAGCCGGTGCCAACCCCTTTGAACCACCTCATCAAAGAGGTCAGGGCGGTGATGTATTTGAAGGTGAGTTTGAACGCAAGGCCGACCCTTCCGATAAGCGTCCCGAGAGCCATCAGCTGGAAGAAGAGAGCCATCAGCCGGGTGGAGAGAGCCATCAGTCGGGTGGAGAGAGCCCTCAGCGAAGTGAAAACAGCCCTCAGCAAAGTGAAAAAGGCCATCAGCCGCAGGATACGGAAGATAAAACAGACCAAGATGATAGTCGGCCCGGTAGCGCAGGTGATCGGCACAAACACTGATAAAAAAGACCTTCCGCTTGGAAGGTCTTTTTTATTTACCCCTCATAACTTGCAGCGCTGACTGGAAAACATTTATCACTCATTTATCGCTATGCCAGTGGCTATCGCGGCACTTGAATGAGTGCGCCGTAGCAGTGGCCGCGGCGTCAGTTTAAGGATGCTGTCGCGGCAACTACTGCCGTGCATACTCTCAGCTTTCTGGAGTTGCCAAGTGCTTATCCCTCATTGGGGCAGGGGGATTTGATTTTTTGCGGTTCGCTGATATTGCTGGCCAGATAATAGCTGGCAATACCCATGAGTATGTTGGTTACCGGCAGCGCCAGCATTAGGCCTTTTACCCCACCGAGGAAGGCGCCCAGCGCCGCCAGTGGTAGCATCAGCAGGAACAGGCGGCACAGATTCAGTACCAGCGAGGCCATGGGCCTGTGGTAGGCGTTGAGCGAGGTGGCCACTATGATCACCACGCCAAGAGGGCCGTAAGCGGCGGGCAACACCAGAATATAGAAGCTGAGCCATTCCAGCACTTGCGGATCGGTAGTGAACAGGGCGGCAATCTGCGGCGCCAGCAGCGCCAACGGAATATACAGCAGGGTCTGGAACAGGAGCACAAACTTCAGCGCCAGCAGCAATGCCTCGCGGGCGCGCTCCTTCTGACCAGCGCCCAGATTCTGGGCGATAAAGGGCACCAGGCTGGAAGACAGCCCCATCACCACAATCAGCAGCACAGACTCCAGCCGGGTACCGGCACCGAAGGCGGCCACCGCGGCGTGATCTATCCTGGCCAGCATCGCCATCATCACGGCATTGGCCAGGGGGTTGATCATATTCATCAGCGCCGCCGGTTGGGCGATATGGGCCAGCTGTTTCCAGTTATCGACAAAGCGACTTAAACACCAGCCCGCGGCCACCAACATATGGCGTTTGGCCACCAACAGATAACTGGACAGCGACAGTGCCATTAACCAGGAGATCAGGGTCGCCACGGCGGCGCCTTGAATTTCCAGCCTGGGGAAGGGGCCGATACCAAAGATAAGCAGCGGATCGAGGATCAGGTTAATCAGCGCCGCCAGCGACAAAATCGCCGCCGGGGAACGGGTATCGCCGGTGGCCCTCAGGCCCTGATTACCCACCATCAACAGCACCAATAGCGGCGCCCCCAGATACCAGAGGTTCATATAGTCATGCACCAGCGGCAGTATGTCGTCTTTGGCGCCGAGCAGGGAAAACAGCGGCTCGATAAACAAACTGCCCAGCAAGGAAAGCCCGGCAGTCAAAATAAAGGTCAGCAGCAGGGCATCATGCAGAAACACCTTGGCTTTGGGGGCGTGCCCGGCGCCTATCAGGCGGCCAAGATTAGTGGACACACCGGCGCCTATGCCGATGGCAATACTGGATACCACCAGGGTCACAGGGAAGGTGAAGCTGATCGCCGCCAGCGCCTCTGTGCCCAGCTTACTGATGAAGTAGGTGTCTACCAGATTGAAGCCCAGCACGGTGAGGATCCCTAACATGTTGGGAATACTCATATTAAGCAGTACACGACCTATCGGCTGACTGAGCAGCCCGTGTCTGTCTCTCATGGCCCGTATCTGCCTCTTGTGAAATGGATGAAGGAAATCGTGCGGAAGCGCGATTCTAACAGGATTGCCCCGGCTTTAAAAAACGAGGGTCAAAAATTTTCAAAAAATTTTGAGCTGTCCCCTTGGAAGTGCCAAATACGGCCCCCATATAAGCCAACATCAAGCGGCTAAAGCCAATTGGCTTGGTCGCCTTTTACATCAACCATGAACCGCCTCATATTGGGCAAAAATCATTAGGAGAATCCATCGATGAATATTCGTCCATTACATGACCGCGTGATCGTCAAACGCCTGGAAGTTGAAAGCACTTCGGCCGGTGGCATCGTACTGACCGGCAGCGCAGCCGAAAAGTCTACCCGTGGTGAAGTACTGGCTGTTGGCAATGGCCGCATCCTCGAAAACGGTGACATTAAGCCATTGGACGTGAAGGTAGGTGACGTAGTGATCTTCAACGAAGGTTACGGTGTCAAGAAAGAGAAGATTGACGGTGAAGAAGTCCTGATCCTGTCAGAAGCTGACCT
This sequence comes from Shewanella sp. MSW, assembly GCF_007636515.1. NCBI lineage: Bacteria > Pseudomonadati > Pseudomonadota > Gammaproteobacteria > Alteromonadales > Shewanellaceae > Shewanella > Shewanella sp. MSW. The sequence goes on along the minus strand of NZ_LVDR01000013.1, from coordinate 5,629 downwards.
GATGGCCGTAGTGGAATAAACCACTCACAACCATTAAAGACCTTCCAAAGTAATCGAAAAATTTAAGGATAATCAACATGGCAGCTAAAGAAGTAAAATTTGGCAATGACGCTCGCGTAAAAATGCTGGCGGGCGTGAATGTTCTGGCTAACGCAGTTAAAGTCACTCTGGGCCCTAAAGGCCGTAACGTCGTTCTGGACAAGAGCTTCGGCGCACCACTGATCACCAAAGACGGTGTTTCAGTTGCCAAAGAGATTGAACTGGAAGACAAGTTTGAAAACATGGGCGCGCAAATGGTTAAGGAAGTTGCTTCCAAGGCCAACGACGCTGCCGGTGACGGTACCACTACCGCCACAGTACTGGCTCAGGCTATCGTGACCGAAGGTCTGAAGGCCGTTGCCGCCGGTATGAACCCAATGGATCTGAAGCGCGGTATCGACAAGGCTGTAATCGCCGCCGTTGCCGAGCTGAAAGCCCTGTCTCAGGACTGCTCCGACTCCAAGTCTATCGCTCAGGTAGGTACCATCTCTGCCAACTCTGATGAGTCTATCGGTGAAATCATCGCCACCGCGATGGAAAAAGTGGGCAAAGAAGGCGTGATCACAGTTGAAGAAGGTCAGGCGCTGGAAAACGAACTGGACGTAGTTGAAGGTATGCAGTTCGACCGCGGTTACCTGTCTCCTTACTTCATCAACAAGGCTGAAACCGGCTCTGTTGAACTGGACAACCCATTCATCCTGCTGGTTGACAAGAAGATCTCCAACATCCGTGAGCTGCTGCCTATCCTCGAAGGCCTGGCCAAGACTGGCAAGCCACTGCTGATCGTTGCCGAAGACGTTGAAGGCGAAGCCCTGGCGACTCTGGTAGTGAACAACATGCGCGGTATCGTTAAAGTGGCTGCCGTTAAGGCGCCTGGTTTCGGTGACCGTCGCAAGGCCATGCTGCAGGATATCGCTATCCTGACCGGTGGTACTGTTATCGCCGAAGAGATTGGCCTGGAGTTGGAAAAAGCCACTCTGGAAGACCTGGGTACCGCCAAGCGCGTGGTTATCACCAAAGACAACACCACCATCATCGATGGCAGCGGTGAAGAGTCGCAAATTCAAGCCCGTGTTGCCCAGATCAAGCAGCAGGTTGAAGAATCGACTTCCGACTACGACAAAGAAAAACTGCAAGAGCGTATGGCCAAGCTGGCCGGCGGTGTTGCGGTAATCAAAGTCGGTGCCGCTACCGAAGTGGAAATGAAAGAGAAGAAAGCCCGCGTTGAAGATGCGCTGCACGCTACCCGCGCCGCCGTTGAAGAAGGTGTGGTTCCTGGGGGCGGTGTTGCCCTGGTTCGCGTTGCCTCCAAGATTGGTGAGCTGGACGTGAGCAACGAAGATCAGAAGCACGGTGTGGTTATCGCCCTGCGCGCCATGGAAGCCCCACTGCGCCAGATCGCTACCAACGCAGGTGAAGAAGCCTCTGTTGTCGCCAACAACGTCAAGAACGGCAGCGGTAACTATGGTTATAACGCAGGTAACGACACTTACGGCGACATGCTGGAAATGGGTATCCTGGATCCAACCAAGGTTACCCGCTCTGCGCTGCAGTTCGCGGCCTCTGTAGCCGGTCTGATGATCACCACCGAAGCCATGGTAGCCGAGCTGCCAAAGGAAGAGGCTGCGCCTGATATGGGCGGTATGGGTGGTATGGGCGGAATGGGCGGCATGATGTAGTGCGACGAGAGTCGCGTAGGTAGCTAGCCGAGCGGGCTACGTCCATAGTAACCACATAATTTTATGTCGTGGTTACTATCCCACCCGCCGAAATAGCAAATAAATAAAACCCGATATTCGGGCTGAACCCAAGCCCGAATATCGGTCCTCGTAAGAGGTCCGATTTTAGGCATGGGCGAAAGTCTGTGTCCCTCGCTTTAGGCGAATGATATACGTTGAAGCAGCGCTACTAGTGTCTGTGAAGTAACGGGAATATTCGTGTCTTATTTAAGCTTGAGCCACCTGCACGGTGCGAAGCTGTTTTCATTATTGTCTTAGCCAATCTCTTACTCGGACGGGTAGGTGATTGGATAGTAAGACCTGTTGTTCAGCCAATAGTAGCCTAGGGATAGTGCATCTGCGGTAACGCTGTGTTCGGAGCTTCCTGACAATGTACCCCCACGCAAGTGGTTAATTTTCGCTGTGAAGTGAAGGTTAAGACAACCGCCAATAGCAGGCGGTTTAGGGGCTAGGCTGAGTTATATGGTTAACGTAAGTGAACTACTGATAAACACCGTCAGCCGCGACGAGCGTAACGCTATTGTCGTGTCGATTAATTGTCCCCTTGGGAGGATTAGCCGTCACCAACGCTCTGACCAAAAGGTATATGGCCGGTTATCTCTTTTACATCTGGGGATACGCTGACTCATGCGCCATCGGTGAATAGGTAGAACCTAAGTAACTCGTGTAATGAAAACGGAACTCGGAAACCCCGTATCTTTGCCCCAATAGGGCAGGCAACTCGTAAGAGGCGCTGTTGAGGATGCGGGCACAGGAGAGCAGAAAAAGCGAAAGTCAGCTTGTAATGAGCTGGATAGAAAGCCAACGTGCTTTCACCGGAAACGGGGCCCACGTCTGCTTGGTCTTTAATTGCGTGAAAATCAGTAAAGCCGTCAAGTTTTACGGTAGTCGAAACTGTCAGAGTCCAATTGTGGGCGTTACCTTTCCTATTTGAGGATCTAGGGTACTGTCAGCAACAAGTTCAAGCCTCATAGGGTAAATCTCTGCCCTATGGGGCACAGATGCGCCTTGTGTTGCTTGTTTAACTTATCGTTAATGGAGGAAAGCAAGGTGCATACTTCAATGCAAATTGACGTATCTGCATCCTCCCACCAGACACAGCAGTGGCACAGCATCGACTGGTCACTAATGTATCGTACGGTGAGAGGGCTACAGGTACGGATCGCAAAGGCAACGAAAAAGTCTGACTGGCGACAGGTCAAAAGACTGCAACGCATGTTAACTCGTTCGTTTGCTGCCAAGGTGATAGCCATTCGGCGCGTCACTGAAAACAGAGGGAAAAACACACCGGGTGTTGATGGAGAAATCTGGAACACTCCTGCCTTGAAATGGGGAGCTATAGACCAACTAATGCGTAAAGGCTATAAGCCAAGTCCGTTGAGGCGAGTCTATATTCCTAAAGCTAATGGCAAGCGTAGGCCGCTGGGAATACCAACCATGCGTGATAGAGCAATGCAGGCACTATACCTGTTAGCTCTTGAACCCATATCGGAAACCACGGCGGATCGAAACAGCTATGGCTTTCGCCCGAATCGCTCTTGTGCTGATGCTATCGAACAATGTTTCGTGAACCTCAGTCGCAAGGCCAGTGCCCGTTGGGTACTGGAGGGTGATATCAAAGGGTGTTTTGACTTTATCAGCCATGACTGGCTTATCGCCAATATTCCTATGGATAAGGCGATACTTAAGAAGTGGCTGAAAGCCGGATTCATGGAATCTGGGAAGTTTAACTCGACGGAGGCGGGTACACCGCAAGGTGGGATTATCTCACCTGTACTCGCCAATATGGCCTTAGACGGACTGGAAACGGTGCTCGAATCCCACTTCGGGAAGAAGAACACAAAAGCCAGTTACAAAACTAAGGTCAACTATGTGCGTTATGCAGATGACTTCATCGTCACTGGGATCTCGAAAGAGCTACTAGAAGATAAGGTCTTACCAATAGTTGAAGCCTTTATGGCAGAACGTGGGTTGCAATTGTCAGCAGAAAAAACGCTGATCACGCATATAGACGACGGGTTCGATTTTCTCGGGCAGAATTTGCGTAAATACGACGGCAAGATGTTGATTAAGCCGTCAAAGAAAAACGTGAAGAATTTTCTGCGCGGTATACGAGATTATCTCAACAGCCATAAAACGGTGCCAGCTTCAGTTGTGATAGCGAAGTTGAATCCGATGATCAGAGGATGGTGCAACTACCACCGCTGGGTATGTGCGAGTGAGACATTCAAGTATATCGACTACCGTATCTGGAAAATGTTATGGCAGTGGTGTCGCCGAATCCATTTGAATCGCCGTAAACGCTGGATTAAAGAAAAATACTTTAAAACAGTGGGTGATAGAAACTGGGTATTCAGCGCACCGAAACCGAAAGGGGAAGATGGTCACTATCGCTTGTTGAGTGCAGCGAAAGTGAAAGTCGATAAACATGTGAAAATTCGGGCAACAGTGAACTGTTACCTACCGGAGGACGAACAATACTTTGAGCGTCTGAAGATGCAAAGATTGAAGAAATCTTTGTCGGGTAACTGGAAGCTATGGAAGATTGTCGAGAGACAAGACTACAAATGTGCGGTGTGTCACCAGCAGTTTCACTCAGAAGATGAATGGGATATTCACCATATCGTCAGAAGAGTGGATGGCGGCACGGACATAAGCTCGAATTTGATGATGTTGCATATTAACTGTCATCGGCAATTACACTCGAAATCACTTGAGTGCAATTAGTTTTATAAGGTAAAGTTATGTTCGTCACCCAGAGAGATTCAGGAGGTTTCCCTTGGAAGCATTTTTGAATGTCTCCAATTCATATATGTGCTAGCACATGTAGTCTTGGCCGAGAGGGGACAAACAAGAAGGTAGCAGGAAGGAGTGGGCTGCGCCCGGCGTGGATAACCTTGTGGGTTTGAAGCTGCCCCGACTCTGACTGCCAGTGCTAGATGGCAGTTTTGACTGGGATGGTTGTGAGGTAGGCCAGGTGAAAATTGAATCCGATCAACCCCTTCACTTACTTTATAACTCATAGACATTAGTTGCTGGTTTGCTTTCTTAAGCAAGCTTATAAAGGCTTGAGCCGTATGCGGGGAAACTCGCACGTACGGTTCTTAGGGGGCGGTGGCGCAGTAATGCGTCTCTGCTACCCGACATTCTAGCTGGTTAAAATCGTCTATAGCGGCGTTATCTTGCCACTCGTTTAGTTCACTAAACGTCGCGGCAAGATGCCTGGCTCTAAAACGATTTTTCCTGCGCTAGACGCAATGTCGGTCTTAAGCTCAGAAGCTTAGAACTTAAAAAAGAAAGCCCCGATACCTTTGGCATCGGGGCTTTTGTTTATTCCGGGAAAGGAAAAGGCCCACGCATCGAACGCGGGCCTTTTCTATTCCAGAGGTTTCTGCCGAGGGCGGGGGAGTGGTTTGGGTTTGCAATGGCTTCCGGCTGATTGTGCCACTCATTGCCTGCCGCAGGCCTTATGCATATGCACCTCAGTGACACGCTGTGAATACATCCCTGTAGGTAGTGTTCATAAATCTGTGTCATTTGAGTAATATACACCCAAAAGGATATTCAAATGACCAAACCTACATTTGACATGGAAGCCGCCATTGAAGCTCTGCGTGCAGGTAAAGACCTGACCGGCAAAGATGGTATTCTCACACCACTCATTAAACAGCTTACTGAAGCGGCCCTCAATGTTGAGCTCGACCAACATCTTGAAGATAAGCAGCCTGGTAATCGCAGAAATGGCAAGACCAGTAAGACACTGAAGACCGCTACCGGTAGCTTTGAGCTGCATACTCCGCGTGACCGAGATGGCACCTTCGAGCCTCAGGTTGTAAAAAAGAACCAGACAT
>NZ_LVDR01000012.1:0-137101 GCF_007636515.1 Shewanella sp. MSW | reverse complement strand
CCCGCATCACAGTTATAGACCTGTTTAGGTGTGGATTGATACGTTTCTGTACACTCCCACAGACGGCGCCCTCCTCCCATTGGTTCACCACCACCGCATACAACCCCTGCTCCTGAAGGTTTAGTTGCTGAAACTATGGTGAAATCTCTAGAGCACTTACCCGTTGATGCATTTAAGTAGCCACCTTTAGGACAAGTTTGTTCGGTTTTAACCTGTGCAACTTTGGTTTCCGTTTTAGAACAAGTTGTACCGGAAAGAGTGTAACCACTGGGACAGCTATAGCTGTAGCTTAGCGATGCTGATTGAGTTTCACTCTTTTGGCAGGTTGTGCCTGCCGCATTGAGCGCATAACCTGTTGGGCAGGATTTACTTACAGGTGTTGTTTCAAGCGCACCACAGCCTCCTTTACCACAAATATCTAATAAACGGTAAGGGTTGGTGCTATCGTAGCGGTAATCACCAACACCGGTTTTAAAGGTGATATTGCCCAAATCGTCATATTGCATCTCATGGGTGGCTTTAAAGTCTGATGGCAGACTCGTACCACCGGAGTGGATACTGACGGTACGCTCATACAGGCGATACAAATCATCATAGTGATAGTTTTCGCTGAATGTGGCCGGAGCCGAAGACAGGTTGTGCTGACGGTACTCCAGGTTACCCACGGTATCAAAGCGATAGTCAAGTTGATGGGCTGTTACTCCCGCAGTGGTCAAATTGATACCGCTAACCCAGCCAGTGGTTGCATCAAAAACAGTTGATTCCTGGGCACCATTACCATAACGCACCTGTTCCACCTGCCCACGGGCATTCATTTCGGTGATAGTTTGATATGCCTTACCTGTTTGTTGGTCGGTACGCTTGAAAAGGTATCCCTGAGCATTGTAGTGGTTGACGACCGTCAGCAAGTTATTGGGGTATGTCTGAGTCGCCGCTCTGCCATGGCTGTCATAGCTAAAGCGATGCTCATAGCTACTACCTGCTATGCTTGTCTTGCTGCTGGCCAACCGGCCGGCACTGTCATACCCGCTCTGCTTGCTGTGTACCCAGCCGGTTTGAGAGCAATTGGACACAACGGCGTCGAAACGGGTTTCCGCAATAAGTAAACCGGCGGTTTTGCTGCTTTTGTTACCATAGGTCCAGCAAGAGGTGCCATCTGGCTCAGTTTGCCTGACTTTACGCCCTAGAATGTCATAGTAGATAAAGCTGGATTGGGATTTACCATTGGTCTGTGACAGCATTTCGCCAAAGGCGTTATAGGTGTAGCGCCACTGTCCCTTATCAATGTCCTTGGTGCTGATTTTGCGGCCGTAGGCATCATAGCTTGCCTCGGTGCGCAGCAGCTCTTGTCCCGATGCTGAGGTGATAAAACTTTTCACCAGCTTGCCACCAGCATCATAGACAAACTCCAGTTCGTTGCCGATATCATCAACAACTTTAAATTGCTCACCCATGGCATTGGAGACAGCGCGCTTTTGCTTGCCATTGGGGTCTATCGTCAGCGTCTCAAATCCCAGATATTGAATACTGGAAACACCACCGTTGGGATTGGTTTGGTTGATGACCCGACCAAAGTGGTCGTACTCTATTTCGGTGTAATAGGCACTGATACCGGCAAAAGCGGGTTCATATTGTCTGACAGGCCTTCCCTGCGCATCGTAGCTGGTTGCAGTAACAACCCATTGCCCATCAAAACCCTGCTTCTGCTTACCGACTTCACGGCCATATTTATCTGTGATGACTTTGGATTGAGGCGCACCGGCCTTGGTCTTGGTGGTAACCAAATGGCCATGACCGAGAGGTGAACACCCGGCATCACAGGTGGCATACTGATAGCTTGTTGGAACACCATCCGGAGTGACTTCCCGCACCAGCCTTCCCCACTTGTCATGGTCCTTGGTCAGTTTGCGACCATTGGCATCAGTCACGGTAATTTGAGTGATTTTACCCGTTACCTGGTCTGCAGACTGACCATTGTAGGTATAGGTGCTGCTGTCGCCTGCCGCGTTGGTCACTGTCTTGAGCAGACGCCCTCTGGCATCGAATAAATAGCTCATCTGTCTCGACTGCTGGGTGTTGCCGGCGGCATCTACGCCTCCGGTGACCCGCTTGGTCAGGGTGTTGCCGTAAATGTCATAGGTTTTGCCGGTAGTCAATTTGTAGCGATTGTCATTTGGCGATACCGTTGAGTTCATCAGCAAACCGTTATCGTAATAGCTGAATGCGCTCTCGGTCACTATCGCCTGAACCTGCTCTCGCTGATTAAAGCGTGATTTAGTCACCCTGGTATGACTCAGTCGCCCCTTGGCTTCGCCGCCACCATGACCATCATACTGGTTAACCGTCTCGACCCTTGAAACCAATTGATTGGCTTCAAGGTCAGTCACATCCGCTTTAATGGCAATGGCATTTCCCCAGTCGTCGAACTGAGTCTGGGTGTTTGTCTGCGTTAACTCCCTTACCACCCCATCGCTGCCATATTGCGAGGTGCGCTCCACTACGTTTTCTTCACCCCGGCGATAAATACCGTCATTGCCTCGCTGAAAGCTGTATTCATTGATTGCCGAGTACAATATTTTTCCCTGATAGGTTTGTTTGGTTGCCAGGGGCAAACCTATTTGCGGGAACAACTGATGATAGATAGTCTCGGTCACCACCTGAGTCTGATTGTCTCTGGTGCGTAATAACTCAAACCCGGCCGGGCCACGCCCCAAACGGTTTATCAGCAAGCCGCCATACTCATAGTTAACGGAAACCTGGCTGCCATCCCCGGTTTCAGTGGCAACTTGCTTAACAACTTTTTGCGGCGGAATAAGGGAGAAGTTACGACTGTTGTCCAGATAACTGGAAACCTGAGTCTTATAGACACTGTATTCGCCAGCAGACTTTTCCGTCAACGACGCGTAAGTCACCCTGGTCTTGACTCCAAATCCGTCGGTAATCCCCTTGATGGTATTGTGATATGCATGGCTCTTATGGGTTAACCTTTGCCATTGACCGTTACTGAAATAGACAATATCCAGTTTTCCACGACCATCGATATCCGCAAAATTCAATGGTTGATCGGACAGGTAATTGATTGCGCCATAAGTGGTCCATGAAGTTAACTCGGGGTTGGAGTGATACACCAACGCCTGAGACGAGGTATGCTGAACCACCATTTCGGCTCTGCCATCACCCGCGATCTCGATAAAATAGGTTTTGTACTTCTGAGTATCGGAAGTAGTAATGCCCGTATCCATTCGAGGCAAGAAACCATTGCCATCTGACAGTTGAATAAACCATTTATTATTATGGACATAGGCAATGTCCGACAAGCCATCACCATTGAAATCGGCACTGCGTAGGGTATTGGCGATATTGATATTATTGTGTGGCCCCCGGTAAATTTTCTGCCGTCTTTGATAACTGGAGCCAGTCGAGACATAAAGATTCCAATACTCGTAATCACTGACAGACCAAGTACCTCTGATATCCAGACGACACTCATTCTCGGTCACTCCCGAAATCACTTTGCCGCTACCGGAAATACACACGGCCTCCCGCTCTCTAACCTCCAACATAAAGTCGGTGAGTCCATCACCGTTGATATCCATAAAGGAGCTGCCAAAACCTCGACTGGAATGCCACTGGTGAACACTGGTGTTGTGCCCAACTTCAGTACTGGGAAAGCTATAAAGACTTTGCGCCGCAGCAAAACTTCCATTTCCCAGATTGCGATACCACTTGATGGCGCCACCATCGATGAAGATGATGTCTTCCAATGCATCACCATTGACATCGGCAACCAGCGCTTTGCCTTCAAGCCCAATAGCCTTACGCCCCAAATCCTTTAGCGTGTAATTCACCACACGCTCAACATCCTCACATAGCTGAGTACCACGGCCATTTGGCTCACACACAGTGTGCTGATAAGTAGAAGGTTTAAAAGACAGAATTTGCCAATTGGCGGTTTCACTGTTGGCCACCAACAAGTCACGCTGGCCATCACCATCATAATCTATGGTTTGGGCATAAGCCGCCTTAGCGGCTCCGGTCGAGGCCATCGCCTGTTCAATACCCGACTGAATACCACGCTTGTACCAACGCCCGCCCCGTACATAAACGATATCTGATAAGCCGTCGCCGTCCATATCAAAAAACTTGGCGGTGTCGTTGTTACCGGACGGAATATTCAACGCCCGTCTGCCGGAAAAGGGTTGATAAGCAGGGCCGGCAGATGCACCCGGCGGTCTGTCCCACTCAAAGGTTATCGGTGTGCTGCAGTCGGTTTGGGTTTGACCAATACAGGCTTTAACCTGCTCAAGGTAATCATGCTTATCGCTGGAAGTCGCCTTGTGATACGTCAGGTAATAGGTTTTGTCGACTTCGTCATCCAGCCTCACCTCAATCTTTTGCAATTGCTGCTTTATCGCAACAGAGGTGCCATAGGAATAACCATACTTAGGGTAACTGAGGGGGGTATAGATAAATCTGACCTGATTATAGGAAACCTCACCATTGCTGTGCCCGGCATAATCGATGCTTTTCAGGTATTGCTCACCGGCGATGTTTTCATAGTGATAACTAATGTAATTACCTACAGAGTCCTCAATGGCCTTCAGACTCCAATGATAAATCACATCACTGTTGTTTTGAGATACGGACCGATAACCATCTCCGGATGATGAGGCGCCATTCACATCCAGAAACCGCTTCCCGGAAACCTCATCCACATCGCCATAAAAATAGGTGTCTCCCGATTTGGTTTCAACCTTGAAGGCCGCTGGGCCGCCGCCAGGCGCCTGGCCAATCACAGTCACCACGGAGGCATCATCCAGCTCCTTATGGTACTCGGCGCCATTTAGACTATGGGTTCCGGCGGTTAAAACCAGACGAGCACCGTCAAGGCAGTAACTGTCCTTGTTGGTAAGCTCTACACCTTGCAAATAACCATCCTGTTCAATGGTTTTTGGACAGCGGCTGATGGCGGAAAGCCCTTGAAGCCCCCACCCCAATCCCATAATGGCTTCGCCGCTACCTGATGAATAACTCAGCTCTACGGCGGGCTTTAGTTTACCTCTGGCTGCGGGAGTATCTATGGGGATGGTATATGTTGCCGCACCTTGCTCACTGACCCGAAAAGCGCCACTTAAAGGGGCTGTGGATGATGCGTGCACTGTTGATATTGTTAGAACTGCGAAAGAAACCAGCAAAATAAAACGGGGGAGCCAACGCATAATGACAAACATTCCATGTTTAAAGTCATTCCACTTGTACAATCATTATCAATGACCATCCAACACAACAACAGGCAAAACAAACCGCCCTCAAAAAACCAACAAACACACCAAACAAAAACCAAATAAAACACCTATCCATCACCCACAACTAAAACCATCAATTTAAAAACAATGTACAATAAGGAGTTATAAAAGGAAGTTAGGTGAATAGTTGAATGGAGTCTTACTCTTACAATAATAAGTATGTCCATCAGGTAAGATGACTTTGGGAATCGTCCCTAGTTTGTTTTCACAACGCTATATTGATGGTAAAGATGAAGCTCATCGTCAAGTAACATGCTTTACGGATTATATTCGAAAGAGGGTTTTCAAAATTCTGTGTCACGTTAAAAATCACAGCGCAATGTAGGTTTCCTGTCGCTCTTCAAAATGGATGAACAACTGAGACAGCGTCAAGCTCCAGTTTTGAATCGGTGTAACTACCGCTCTTGAGCTTTCAATATACCTGCGTAGAGCAGTTTGAGTAAACGGCTCTACGCAGGCCGCATCCTGCAAGGCTTTTCTAAGATATCATAGATGTATTTTCTTACTGTTACGACTTGAATCCAAGCCTAAACCTGCTGCTGAAGCAGCTGCTGGATCTCCAGCCCCAAAGTTCTGAAAGTCAGGATCCGGCTGGTAGTCTGACGCCATACCAGACCTATCTCACGATATGGAGCCTCCCCTGGAGGGCTCATCACCGCCAGATCTGTGTCTTTCAATATCCCGGCATCTATTGCCATCTGCGGCAGGAAAGTCGTGCCCAATTTACTGTTCACCATCTGTACCAGAGTGTGCAAACTGGTGGCCGCAAAAGGGTTGACCTTGGCGCTGTCACCCAGTTGGCAGGCACTGATGGCATGACCGGTAATGCAGTGCTCACTCTGCAACAGAAAAATACTCTCATCCGGCAGCGCCTGATAGTCCACCGGCTCATGAATATCGGCAGATAAGTCCTTGTGCACCACCATCTTGAAGGGATCTATACCCACTTTCATGCTGTGATAGCCGGAAGTATCAGCAGGCAGAGCCAACAACAACAGATCCAACTCGCCCTTACCCAAAGCTGTCAACAAACGCTCTGTGGTGTCCTCTTTGAGCAGCAAACTCAGATCCGGATAGGTCTTCTGGCACTGCTTAACTACACGGCTCAGCAGGAACGGGGCAATGGTGGGAATACAGCCAAGTCGGATCTCTCCAGTCATAGGCGCACCCTGGTTTTTCACCAATTCCACCAAGTCATCGACATCGGTCAGAATTTTCAACGAACGCTGTACTACTTCTTCACCGATAGCGGTAAACATAAAAGACTTATGATCCCGTTCAATCAGCTGATAACCCAACTGTTCTTCCAGATTTTGGATCCCGCTGGACAGCGTCGATTGGCTAACATGGCACACCTTGGCTGCCCGGTTGAAGTTCTGTTCCTGATGCAGGTTCACCAGATAATAGAGATTTTTCAAACTGGGTAAGTGTTTCATTTTGTCGATTACCAATTGAGTAATGCATTAGAAAGTTCTATCTAATCTAACACAAAAAGTCTGTCGAGCAGCAGTATCACATCAGGAGTGTGACCGAGGCGATAAATCATCCCCCAAGATATCTATCACTGAAGCGGAAATAGCAGAGAACCCAAGCCTTGACGGCTAAGGTTCAGGTATTAAAAAAGGGGGTAGTAACGGAAGTTTCTTAATACCTTGACTGCGCCGGAGCTTCTCTCCGGCACCCAAGGCTAATTTATGCTTTGGCTTCGAGGAAAGACTTGAGTTGCTGCAGATCTGCACCGGCATGTTCAACAATAACCGCCAGCCACTCTTTATGCCCGGCTTCCCAAGCGGCTTCTTCACCGTGTTGCAGTTGCTGTGCAGTTTGCTGGATCCGCTTTAATCCCACAGAGCCGGCAGCACCTTTGAACTTGTGAGCCTCAGCGCACAGGGTATCTTTATCTCCGGCCGCTTCGGCCTTTTGCAAATTCGCGACGTATTCAGGCAACAACTGTTCAAATAACACCACACTCTTGAGTAAGGTGCCGGCACCAATAGCACTACAGTACTGCTCCAGGGTATTGAGATCTAAGATAGTATCCAGTTCAGTTGTGGCCATGAAGGCGCTCCTCAAATGTGTCAGATTTACCACATCATACCCGCTAAAATTACCGGTGCAACTTATAGGCGCTAAACAAGACAAAACTTTCCCGGATTTAACATTGGCGATACAAAATCCGGGCACAATAGATACAATGATTTATAGGCTATTGATTTAAATTGATTAAACTAGAACCTTGCCCGCCCTTAGCCGCCAACTCATCCACCAGTGCTACCAAGCCTATCCAGCGCTGAGCGCACCAATCCGGCGCCAGCAACACGGGACGGCTGGCATAAGCGGTCACCCGATGAAACACTATCTCTTTTGGCGTGTGACGGATCAGTTGCGCCGCACTGGTAACATATTCGTCCAGTGTCGGTGGCTGCAACCTGCCTGCTTCCCAGGCCTTGGCCATGGTACTGCCGACTACTATATGAAGGGGATGTAATTTAAGGCCATCGACACCTGTGTTTAACACTGCTTCCAGCGTTTGTTGATGTTCAATCAGCCCTTCTCCCGGCAGTCCGAGGATCAGATGAGTACATACCTTGAGTCCGCGACTGCGGGCGCGGCATACAGCATCCTGGTAAGCGGCAAAGTCATGACCACGGTTAATTCTTTTCAGCGTGGCGTCGTGAGCTGTCTGTAAACCCAGTTCCAACCAAACTTCACTGCCGTTTTGTTGATATTGCGCCAACAGATCCAGCACCCTGTCCGGTACGCAATCCGGGCGGGTACCGACACACAAACCCACCACTTGTTCGCTCTGCAGTGCCTCATCGTATTTGCGCTTCAACTCGGCATACTCTTCATAAGTACTGGTATAGGCCTGGAAGTAAGCCAAAAACCGCGAAGCCTTTGCTCTCATCTTCTGTTTGCCGGCCTCAAGCTGAGCCGCAATCGACAAGTCGGTTCCATGTTCATGACTGAAAGAGGCAACATTACAGAAAGTGCAACCACCGCGTCCCAGAGTTCCGTCGCGATTGGGACAGGTAAAACGTGCATCCAGAGTCAGCTTTTGTAACCGTTGACCAAATTGTTGCCGGCAGTATTGACCAAAGGTAGTGACAAAATCGTCCAGTCCCATTTGCTTCTCTCAAAAAAGTCGCCAGTCTAACGACTCCAATTTGGGACTACTCTGCTCCAGGTCAATTTATGTCACAAATGGCTGCTACTTTTGCCAGTGATCAATGATCAAACCGCTTGAGCGTAAACCGCTCCCAGATCACACTTTTGTGAATATTTAATCATTTAATGCAAATTTTTAATGTAAACACCAGCGAGACCGGAAATCAGTTTTTCTTCTTTAAGGATAATTCGAGGCCGCTTGTTAAAATTAGGTGAACAGAAAACAGGGGCAAAGTAGATTTTCTTTTCATTCATAGTGTTATACAGCGCAATCCTCAGTTTACGTTAACGTAATGCAATTGAAGATTCCGTATGAAACACCCCAAGATTCATCAAATATATGCAATATTTAGGTTTGACCTTTAGCAAGTCTCAGGATAATTTGAATGGTTCGGGTGCATATCTATAGAGTTTGGTACTCTCTCCCGAGTAGTAATAGTGATGTTAAGGGAGGTTTTGTATGAGCTTGTATCATCCCAGTTTCGAGCGGGATAACTGTGGTTTTGGATTAATAGCCCAAATGGATGGCGAAGCCAGCCATCGCATTGTTCGCACGGCAATCCATGGCCTCGACCGCATGAAACATCGTGGTGGTATTGCAGCTGACGGACGCACTGGCGACGGTTGCGGTTTGCTGATGCAAATGCCCACAGGATTCTTTGAAGCCATTGCGGCCGAACAGGGCTGGCATCTCAGCCGTAAGTTCGCCGTTGGCATGCTGTTTTTAAACCAGGATGAAACCCTGGCCGCCGAAGCCAGAATATTGCTCGAACGGGAACTGGAGAAAGAAACCCTGAGTATTGCCGGCTGGCGCCCGGTTCCGGTCAATCCGCAAGTGCTCGGCGAGATAGGCAAGTCCAGCTTGCCGCAAATTTGGCAAGTGCTCATCAATGCTCCCATTGGCTGGCGAGAAAAAGATCTGGAGCGGCGCCTCTATATGGCTCGCCGCCGTCTCGAGCAGCAATTAAGCCAGGATAAAGACTTTTATGTCGCCAGCCTCTCCGGCCAGGTCATTGTCTACAAAGGTTTGATGATGCCGGCCGATCTGCCGGCCTTTTATCCGGATCTGGCCGATATTAGGCTGCAAAGCTCTATCTGCCTGTTCCACCAGCGCTTCTCGACCAACACCTCACCCAAGTGGCCACTGGCACAGCCGTTCCGTTTTCTGGCCCACAATGGCGAGATCAATACCATCACAGGTAACCGTCAATGGGCTAGGGCGCGGGCCTACAAGTTCAACTCACCGCTGCTGCCTGACTTGCAGCAGGCCGCCCCGTTTGTCAATGAAACCGGCTCAGATTCGTCATCACTGGACAATATGCTGGAGATGCTGCTGGCCGGCGGCATGGACCTGTACCGCGCCATGCGTTTGCTGATCCCGCCTGCATGGCAGAGTAACCCCGAGATGGATGAAGAGCTCAAGGCCTTCTATGACTTTAACTCCATGCATATGGAGCCTTGGGATGGCCCGGCCGGGATAGTCATGACCAACGGTCGCCACGCCGCCTGCGCGGTTGATCGCAACGGGCTGCGGCCATCGCGCTATGTGATCACCAAAGACAGAATTCTCACCCTGGCCTCGGAAGTGGGTATCTGGGACTATGGCCCGGATGAAGTGATTGAAAAAGGCCGGGTCGGCCCGGGTGAACTTCTGGTACTCGACACCCTCAGCGGTCGTCTTTATCAGTCATTCGAAATCGATAACGACCTCAAACGTCGTCACCCCTATAAGGAGTGGATGGCGAAAAACAGCCAGACTCTGGTGCCGGCTGAGCAACTGTCGCCGCAGGATCAGGGTGTCAGTGAATTCAACCAGGGCACTTTGCTGCAGTACCAGAAGCTGTTCGGCTACAGCCGTGAAGAGCTTGAGCAAGTGATCTGGGTACTGGCCAGCAAAGGCGAAGAAGCCACCGGCTCCATGGGCGACGACACCCCGATGGCGGTACTGTCGAAGAAGCAGCGCTCGCTGTATGACTATTTCCGGCAAAAATTTGCCCAGGTCACCAACCCGCCAATCGACCCGCTGCGGGAGAAACATGTGATGTCGCTGGCCACCTGTATCGGCCGCGAGCAGAACCTGTTTAACGAAACCACGGGACACGCCTATCGGGTGATGTTCAATTCGCCTATCTTGCTGTTCAGTGACTTCAACCAACTGCTGAGTCTGGACAGCACTTATTACCGTGCCAACAAGGTTGACCTTAACTACCCGGCCTCCGAAGGCCTGAGTCAGGCAATCAAACGGATCACGGATGAAGCCGAGCGCCTGGCACGCACCGGCACCACCCTGATAGTGCTCTCGGATCGTGCCGTCAGCAAAGATACCCTGGTCATTCCGGCCGCCATGGCGGTAGGTTCAGTGCAGCAGATGCTGGTGAACAAGAGCCTGCGCTGTGACACCAACATCATAGTGGAAACAGCCTCGGCCCGGGATCCGCACCATTTCGCGGTACTGCTGGGCTTTGGCGCTACGGCCATCTACCCCTATCTGGTGTACGAGTCCATTGCCGAACTCGCCAAGCGCCATCAGGCCGAGGATATCGTTAATCTGATGCTCAACTTCCGCTACGGCATTGAGAAGGGGCTGCGCAAGATCATGTCCAAGATGGGGATCAGCACAGTCGCCTCCTATCGCTGCAGCCAGCAGTTTGAGGCCATAGGCCTGGCCGACGAGGTGATTAAACAATGCTTCAACGGCGTGGTCAGCCGTATTCAGGGTGTGGGCTTCGATGGCATAGAAGCCGATCAGCAACTGCTGAGTCAGGCGGCCTTCCGCCCCCATGTGCCGCTGCCGCAGGGCGGTTTGCTCAAGTACGTTGAGGGCGGCGAATACCACTGCTTCAACCCGGATGTGGTCAATACCTTACAACGGGCTCTGAAAGAGGTGGATTACCCGCTCTACAAACGGTTTGCCGAGTTGGTAGACCAAAGGCCGGTCGCCACCTTGAGAGATCTGCTGAGCATCAAACAGCAGCGCGAAAGCATAGCGCTCGAAGATGTAGAGGCGGCCAAAACTCTCTTCCCCAGATTCGACAGCGCCGCCATGAGTATCGGCGCCCTGAGCCCGGAAGCTCACGAAGCGCTGGCCATCGCCATGAACCGTCTCGGCGGCCGCTCAAACTCGGGCGAAGGCGGTGAAGATGCCCGCAGATTCAACAGCGAACGCAATTCGGCCATCAAGCAGATAGCCTCTGGCCGCTTTGGGGTAACCGCCCATTATCTGATTAACGCCGAAGTGCTGCAGATCAAGGTCGCCCAGGGCGCCAAGCCCGGTGAAGGCGGTCAGCTGCCCGGTCATAAGGTCAGTGTTGAAATCGCCGGCCTCAGGCATGCCCGCCCGGGTGTAACGCTGATATCACCGCCGCCGCACCACGATATCTACTCTATTGAGGATTTGGCGCAGCTGATCTTCGATCTCAAGCAGATAAACCCCAAGGCGCTTATCTCGGTCAAGCTGGTCTCTGAGCCGGGTGTTGGCACCATAGCCACAGGAGTCGCCAAGGCCTATGCCGATATGATTACCGTTTCCGGCTATGATGGCGGCACAGGCGCCAGCCCACTGACGTCGGTCAAGTATGCCGGCAGCCCTTGGGAGCTGGGCCTTGCCGAAGTTCACCAGTCTCTGGTGGCCAATGGTCTGCGACATAAAATACGCCTGCAGGTGGATGGTGGTCTCAAGACTGGCACAGATGTTATCAAGGCGGCCTTACTGGGTGCCGAGAGTTTCGGCTTTGGCACTGTGCCCATGATAGCGCTCGGCTGCAAATACCTGCGTATCTGTCACCTAAACAACTGTGCCACCGGCGTTGCCACCCAGGACAAGACCTTGAGAGACAAGCACTATCATGGCTTGCCCGAGCGAGTAATGACCTACTTTGAGTTTGTCGCCGAAGAGGTGCGTGAATGGATGGCCAAGCTGGGGGTCAGCGAGTTTGAACAATTGGTAGGGCGCAGCGATTGGCTGCAGGCCATCGAAGGCCAGACCGCCAAGCAGCAGGGACTGGATCTGAGCCCTATCCTGTTCAAACCCGAAGTATTGCCAAGCACCAGTTTGACCTGGAAAGAGATCAATACGCCGGCAGATCCCGGCAGCCTGAACCAGGAACTGCTGGCCAAGTGCGCCGAGCGTGCCACCAAGGGCGAAGGCTTCGATATCTGCTTCCCCATCAATAATACCGACCGTTCAGTAGGCGCCGCGCTTTCGGGCCATATCGCGGCAACCTGGGGCGTAAAAGGCTGTCCCAAGCCGATAAGACTCAGCTTCAACGGTAGCGCCGGCCAAAGTTTCGGGGTCTGGAACAGCCCAGGACTCGAGCTGTCACTGTGCGGCGACGCCAACGACTATGTGGGTAAAGGTATGTCCGGCGGCAAGATAGCCATCTATCCACCGCTCGGCAGCGCCTTCCAATCCGAGCGCAGCGCCATTGTCGGTAATACCTGCCTCTATGGTGCCACCGGCGGCAAACTGTTTGCGGCGGGACGGGCCGGTGAGCGCTTCGCGGTCAGGAACTCTGGGGCATTGGCGGTAGTTGAAGGGGTCGGTGACAACGGCTGTGAATATATGACAGGCGGCATAGTAGTGGTGCTGGGGACCACGGGCGTTAACTTCGGCGCCGGTATGACTGGCGGTTTTGCCTATGTGTTCGACCAATTCGGCCGCTTTAGCCGTAGGGTCAATACCGAACTGGTCGATACCCTCAAGCTGGAGATGCCCATTCATCAACAGCACCTCAAAGGGCTGATAGAGCAACATGTGGCCGAGACCGGCAGTGAACACGCCAGTGCCATTCTCAGTGAGTTTGACAACTGGCTCGACTGTTTTGTCCTGGTCAAGCCCAAGAATATTCAGGTTTCGGATCTGCTCAAACTGGAACAACCGAGCCCGGAACTGGCCGTAAAAGCGGGGTAAGCGAGCATGAGTAACGATTTTCAGTTTATCGAAGTGGGTCGTATCGACCCGAGCAAGCAGGCTATCGCACGCCGCAAGACTGAGTTTATTGAGATTTACCAACCCTTTGCCCAGGCGCAGGTCGACCAGCAGGCCGATCGCTGCCTGGACTGTGGTAACCCTTACTGCGAGTGGAAGTGCCCGCTGCACAACTATATCCCCAACTGGCTCAAGCTGGCCAAACAGGGACGTATCCTGGAAGCGGCAGACCTGGTGCATGAAACCAATACCCTGCCGGAGGTCTGCGGCCGAGTCTGCCCGCAGGACAGGCTCTGTGAAGGTGCCTGTACCCTGAATGATGACTTCGGCGCCGTCACCATAGGCAATGTGGAAAAGTACATCACAGATACCGCCATCGCCCAGGGCTGGCGCCCTGACATGAGCCAGGTAACGCCCAGAAGCGAGCGGGTCGCCATCATAGGCGCGGGGCCGGCCGGTCTTGGCTGCGCCGATATCCTGGCCCGCAACGGGGTCAAGGCTGTAGTCTTTGACAAATATCCTCAGATAGGCGGCCTGCTGACCTATGGCATTCCCGCCTTTAAGCTCGACAAGTCCGTGATGGCTACCCGCCGCAGCGTGATGGAAGGCATGGGGATAGAGTTCCGCCTCGGCGTCACTGTAGGCCAAGATATTCCCTTTGCCGAGCTGCTGACCAACTTCGATGCCGTGTTCCTCGGCATGGGGACCTATAACGCCATGCAGGCGGGCCTGCCCGGTGAAGAAGCTGAAGGGGTTATTCAAGCCCTGCCCTACCTGATTGCCAACACCCGTGAGTTGATGGGGCAAGCCGATCCGGCACAGCCCTACATCGACCTCAAGGGCAAGAAGGTGGTAGTGCTCGGCGGCGGTGATACCGCCATGGACTGTGTGCGCACGGCGGTGCGCCAAGGCGCCGAGTCGGTTATCTGTGCCTATCGCCGCGACGAAGAGAATATGCCGGGTTCGCGCCGTGAGGTGCAAAATGCCCGCGAAGAAGGAGTCGAGTTTCTGTTCAACCGCCAGCCGGTGGCGATTGCCACAGACGATGGCAAGGTCAAGGGAGTCGAATTTGTTGAAACCGCGCTTGGCAACGCCGATGCCAGCGGTCGCCGGCGTCCAGAGCCCATCCCGGGCAGCGATCAGTTGCTGGAGGCTGACGCCGTGATTGTCGCCTTCGGTTTCCAACCCAGCCCGGCGCCCTGGTTTGCCGAGTTTGATATCGCCCTGGATCAATGGGGCCGGGTAAAAGCTGAAAAAGAAGCGGCCAATCCGTTCCAGACCAGTAACCCCAAAGTATTTGCCGGTGGTGATATGGTCAGGGGTTCAGATCTGGTGGTCACCGCCATCGCCGAAGGGCGCGATGCGGCGCTTGGGATCCTCAATTTCCTCAGCTGACAACTCAACACTTTGAGCGTATCCGGGAACCCACCTCCCGGGTGCGCTTTTTTTCGCCTGTTCTACACTCCGGGAATAGCGCAGCCAAAGCCGTTTATAACATGCATCCTGACTTCAGCGACCAGGCTGTAACCGGCAGACTTGTTCGCACCAATCTTGGCTTGTGCTATATTAAGCCGCCCTCAGGCTCACTCAAGACATTTAAAGAAGGTTAAGCCATGAAAATCGGTATTATCGGCGCCATGGAGCCGGAAGTTGCTCACCTGATTGCCTCTTTGGAAAACCCACAGCACAGCAAGGTTGCCGGCATTGAATTTGTCAGCGGCACTCTGGTTGGCAAAGAAGTCATAGTTACCCGCTCCGGCATAGGCAAGGTTGCCGCCAGCATAGCGACCAGTCTGTTGATTGAAAAGTTCGCCCCGGATGCAGTCATCAATACCGGCTCGGCCGGTGGGTTTGTCGATGCGCTGCAGATAGGTGATATAGTGATTTCCAATGAAGTCCGCTACCACGATGTCGATGTCACCGCCTTTGGCTATGAGATGGGCCAGATGGCGCAGCAACCGGCAGCCTTTATCCCGGATCCCAAATTGATGCTGGCAGCCCAACAGGCCATCGCAGGTTTGGGAGAGGTCAAAGCCATTGAAGGCCTTATCTGCACAGGTGACAGCTTTATTTGCGATCCCGAGCGCACTGCCGTCATGTTAAAACATTTCCCCACCATGGCGGCCTGCGAAATGGAAGGCGCCGCCATTGCTCAGGTATGTCATCAGTTCGGCGTGCCCTTTGTGGTGATCCGCTCTTTGTCCGATAATGCCAACAACGACTCTCCGGTCGACTTTGATGCCTATCTGGTCAAGGCGGGGCACCACTCGGCCCTGATGGTCATAGGCATGCTGCATCACCTTTAATTTAAGGAGCACCAGAGCCCATGAGTCTGCCCTTTTGCGAGCAGCTGCTGGCCTTAGATGGCCCCCTCATACAGGGGTTTCTGGTGCTGTTTTTGGCCTTGTTACTGGCACGTTTGGCGCCGCTGCCCCAGGCGTTTCAACCCCTGGCCTGGTTGAGCCATCTTGCCAGGTCACTGGCCGCCAAGGTCAAACGGGGCGACAGAGACAAAAAGCAGCAGCTGATTGCCGGTTCACTGGCTATTTTACTGCTGGTACTGCCATTTTGGTTAATCATCACCTTTCTGCTGGAACTGGCGGCATTCCCCTGGTTCTTTGAGTTTTTGATCCTCTATCTGTGTCTCAACGACGCCTGTTTTATTCAGGAAGCCGAAGAGATATACCAAGCCCTCAGGCGGGGAGATAAAGCGGCCGCCAGAGAGTTGCTCGCCCCCTGGGTTGCCCGCGATACGGCCGAACTGTCCGAGGCAGGCATAGCCAAGGCCACTATAGAAAAGCTGGTGACCACTCCCATTCACGGCACTGTTACCGTGGTGTTTTTCTTCTGTCTCGCCGGCGCGCCCATGGTGCTGCTGGTGAGAATGCTCAAACAATTGGAACAGAGCTGGTGGTGTCTGGATCCACAATACCGTTTCTTCGGTCGCCCCGTTTTTCTGGTCAATCAAGTGCTACTGTATATTCCGGCGCAGCTGTGGCGTTTTACCCTGGCGATTCAGGGTGGTCCCCAGACATTAAAACTGCTTTGGCACACACCCCATAGCCGCTTTCCTATCGGCTCTAATTTCCAGGTGGCAACCATGGCAGCATTTGTACTGATGACAGAGCTTGGCGGACCACAAAAGTATTCCGGCATCAAGGTACAGGTGGAGAAAATCGGCCCGGGGCCCATAGCGGATCACAAGACCATACCCAAAGCGATTGCGCTGACATTTCGCACCTTCACCATCTGGTTTGCTTTTGTGATCTTGTTACCTCTGATTTGGGTTTTGTTACGTTATTCACAAACGCTTTAAATTATTCAATTTCTCCTTATAATGCCTTCATTCCCCGCTTGACACTGAGAAGACTGCCGTGCTGGACAATATGCATATCTCTTTGACGACCCCGGCATTGCTGTTTCCGGCCATTTCCCTGCTGCTGCTGGCTTATACCAATAGATTTTTCTCACTGGCCGCGCTAATTCGCACCTTGAGTGGCGGCGATAAACCCGTTGCCGCCGAACAACTGAAAAACCTGCGCCGCCGCATCGTTATCATCCGCCGCATGCAGGAGGCAGGTGTCACCAGCTTCGCCCTGTGTGTGCTGTGTATGATTTTTATCTATCTTGGCTTTAACACTACAGGCTCGATGATTTTCGGCGCCAGTTTGCTGTTATTGCTGTATTCCTTAATCCTGTCGGTGATTGAAATCCGTATCTCGGTCGATGCCCTCAACATTCATCTCAAAGAGATGGGTTAATGACATTGTGGGTCTATAGCCTGGATCTGTTCGGCACCGCAGTATTCGCCCTTTCCGGCGCTTTGGCTGCCGGCCGGCACAGGATGGATCCTTTCGGCGTTTTGGTACTGGCAGCGGTCACAGCCATAGGTGGCGGCACCCTAAGAGACACCATTCTGGGCGCTCCGGTATTCTGGCTTCATGACCACAACTATCTCTACGTGATACTACTGACCGTGGTACTGACCTTGATTCTGGTACGCCGCCCCTGGCGTTTGCCCCCATCTAGCCTGGCCATAGCCGATGCCGTCGGCCTGGCGCTCTTTACCGTTATCGGTACCCAAAAGGCCCTGACTCTAGAGTTTGGCGCCCTGATAGCCGTAGTCATGGGCTTGATCACAGGAGTGGGAGGAGGCATTATTCGGGATCTGCTTTGCCGCCGGATCCCCATGGTGTTGCGTACCGAAATCTACGCCACAGCATCTATTCTGGGCGGTCTGGTGTACACCTGCAGCCTGCAGTTAAAATTCGAAGCCGAGGCGGCGCTGATGCTGGCTTTTTTCACGGCTTTGATAATTCGCCTGGCCGCCATACGTTGGCACCTGTCGTTACCCGCGTTTGACCTAAAGACCAAGAGAGATTGATTGTGCGTTATTTGGTGTTGATCCTGGCATTGTTAAGCCCACCATTGCTGGCCAACAGCGGCGATATGCCGCCGGAGCAGCAGATGGCCGTACGCTATATCCATGCTCTGACCACTCACGACTATGATGAGCTGGCGACCTTTTACAATCGTGACAGCGTCTTCAACGACCGTACAGCAAACCGCAAATACACGGGCGGCAGGCATATTATAGAGTTTCTGGAGCGGGCACACCGCGGCGTACTCGAGTATCGATTCAACATAGAGCACATGTTCAACTCAGGCTCTCTGGTGGTGATGATAGGCAACTACCACTATAAGGGTCCGGGAGAGCAATTTGGCAAGCCCGGGAAAATTATTGATATCGCCATCCCCGGAGTAACCACGCTAAAGCTGGATACACTCAACCACAGGGTGAAAGAACATATGGATCTGATGGACTATCAGACCATGGTGGATCAACTCTCGGCTCAGTAATCCAGCTCGCCGGGAACCCGGCCTGTTTTTTACTGTCCAACTCATCTGAGTGCCAACAGCGAGATCAGGGTTCACTCTGATCCGAGAGGTAAAGATGAGTCGCTTATCCGTACTGGCTGTCCTGCCCCTGTGCTTCCCTCTGATGACTCAGGCCCAGGCAGCATTCAATGCCGAAGAAAAGTTTGAACCACCCCTGGTGGTTTCCTACGCCGCACAACCTATAAACCGTTTCAATCAAAAGCTGATGCAGGCGCAACATCAACAGGCTCCCTGGAGTAACAATCCCGAAGGGATCAGCCGCCACTATTCTGGCTCAGCCTTTAAGTTTGTACGCATCAGCCACTCTCACGGCAAGACCTTAACCTATAATGTCAGCACCCAGGAAGGACATCCGCAGATGCTGCTTATTCTGGCGCTCGATAACAATGCCGGAGACTGGTCAGTGGAAAAAGCCGTGCTCAGTTGGCGCTGCCAGAACAAGGTCTACTTTGGTACCGACAACTGTAGCCCGCCTCACGACCACTGAGCCTGATACAGGTAAGAAAAAACCCGGCAATGCCGGGTTTGGTATTTTACGAGCTCAAACAAATGCTTAAATTTAGCTACCTTGGAATTTAGGTACCTTGAGTTCAGGCCAGTGTTACCTTGGCAAACTTACGCTTGCCAACCTGGAATACCGCGCAAGTGCCGGCGTTCAGTACCAGCTTGCTGTCTTCAAGCTTATCACCATCCATCTTCACCGCACCTTGCTTGATCATCCGCATGGCATCGGAAGTGGAGCCAACCAGACCGGCTTCTTTCAGCAGATTGGCAATCGCCAACCCTTCACCGGCTTCCAGAGTCAGCTCGGGAATATCATCCGGCATAGCACCCTTTTGGAAACGATTGATAAAGGCTTGATGGGCAGCCTCGGCAGCTTCTTCACTGTGGAAACGACCAATAATCTCTTTCGCCAGGGCTATCTTAATATCCCTTGGGTTGGCACCGGCTTCGACATCGGCCTTAAACTGTTCGATTTCAGTCAGCGGACGGAAAGACAGCAGCTCCAGGTAACGCCACATCAGCTCATCGGAAATGGACATTATCTTACCGAACATCTCATCCGGGGCTTCACTGATACCTATGTAGTTTCCGGCAGACTTTGACATCTTCTTCACGCCGTCCAGCCCTTCCAGCAGCGGCATCATAATCACCACCTGAGGCTTCATGCCTTCGGATTTCTGCAGCTCACGGCCCATCAGCAGGTTGAACTTCTGATCAGTACCGCCCAGTTCTACATCGGCATTCAATGCCACTGAGTCATAACCCTGCAGCAGCGGGTACATAAATTCATGGATAGCGATCGATTGACCTGAGGCAAAGCGCTTCTTGAAATCGTCACGCTCCATCATACGAGCCACAGTCTGGCGGGAGGCCAGGCGGATCATACCGGCGGCGCCGAGATCTTCCAACCAGCTGGAATTGAACTCAATCCGGGTCTTGGCCGGATCCAGAATTTTGAATACCTGCTCCTTGTAGGTTTCGGCGTTGGCCAATACCTGCTCACGGGTCAGAGGTGGGCGAGTACTGTTCTTGCCACTCGGGTCACCGACCATACCGGTAAAGTCACCGATAAGGAAGATAACCTCGTGTCCCAGGTCCTGGAACAGTCTGAGTTTGTTAAGAATAACGGTATGGCCTAGGTGAATGTCCGGCGCAGTCGGATCAGCACCCAACTTGATTTTAAGTGGCCGACCTTCTTTCAGCTTTTCAAGCAGATCTGCTTCGAGCAAAACCTCGTCGGTACCACGTTTAATTTCCGCCATTATTTGTGCTAAATCAGCCATCTCGCCAACAACTCCCTAGGCTCTTCAAATTCAAAGAGACTTATGTTACTTGTTAGCCAGCCTAAATGAAAGTGTGTACACTAAGGCAATATGCCCAAGAATTAAGAAATTGGTATCCGGGTCGATGGCAAAGCTTATAACTCTCTTCAAACTGCTGCCCAGAAAGCATCAAATCCTGCTTAGTATTTTTACTACCATAACCCTGATAACCCTGTTGCTGCCCTCTGACGAAGCCGAGGCATCGAAAAACAGCGCAGTTCCGGAAACCCATGTTCGTTACCAAGTGCCTCTGGCCTTTCGTACCCCCACTTCACCTACGGCCCAGCAAGTGGTTGAAAGCGGACAAGATCCAGAATCAGAAGCCGCCGCTGAGGCGTTGACAGAGAAACTCAATCAACAGGCTAAAGCCGCTCTGACAGTTCAGGAGCAAACCAGTCCGGCGATAGCCGAGCTTGAACATTTCGAGATAAAGAGTGGCGATACCCTGGCGGCGCTCTTCAGTCGCGCCTCACTTACTGCCAGAGAAGTTCACGACATTACCCAGCTGCCGCTGGCGAAAAAAAACCTGCTGAAAATCATGCCTGGTGACGAAGTCGCCATAGGTAAAAACGCCGATGGCGAATTGCAAGAGCTCAGATACCGCCTCGATGCCATCTCTACTCTGATAGTCCGCAAACAGGGCAAGAGTTATCAAGAAGAACTGGCGGTAAAAACCGTTGAGACCCGGGATAAGTTTGCCCGCGCCAGCATCAAGAGCAACTTCTGGAATGCCGGAGTCGAAGCCGGACTGACACCGGCGCAGATTATGCAGCTGGCCACCATATTCGGCTGGGACGTCGACTTTGCCCTGGATATCCGCGAAGGCGACAGCTTTGCCCTCATGTACGAAGAAGAATATGCCGATGGTGAGTTTCTACGTAACGGCAACATATTGGCGGCCGAATTTATCAACCAGGGCGAGCGCTACACCGCGGTAAGGTATAAGGATGGCAACTACTATTCCGAGGAAGGCCGCAGCATGCGCAAAGCATTCCTGCGCTCTCCGGTTGACTTCAAGTATGTGAGTTCCAACTTCAATCCCCGCCGCCTGCACCCTGTTACCGGTCAGGTGAAGGCTCACCGCGGAGTGGATTATGTTGCCGCTATAGGCACTCCCATCAAAGCGGCCGGCAGCGGCCGGGTCATCAAGGCAGGTTACAACCAATACAACGGCAACTATGTGTTTATCAAACACAACGAAACCTATACCACCAAATACTTACACCTTAACAAGCGTAAGGTTAAACAAGGTGAAAGCGTCAAACAGGGACAGATCATAGGTACTCTTGGCCGCACAGGAAGGGTAACTGGCGCCCATTTGCACTATGAGTTTATCGTCAACGGTGTACACAGAAACCCGCGCACTGTGGATCTCCCCAAGGCCGAAGCGATAGCCAAGCGCGAACGTGTCGCGTTCCAACAACTCAGTAGCCAATTGATGGCCACTCTGCTGCGCAACAAACAAGTTCAGGTTGCGATGCAATAACAGGGACAGCATAGATGAATTCAGGATACTTTATTGGGCTGATGTCCGGCACCAGCATGGACGGCGTTGATGCCGTATTAGTGGACTTCAGCAGTGGTCAACCTAAGCTGCTTGGCCAACATACAGAGCCGTTGCCCACTCATTTGTTCAAGGGGTTGCAGCGTCTGTGCCAACCGGATACAGATGAAATTAACCGTTTGGGACGGCTGGATCGCACTGTTGGTAAGGTGTTTGCAGCCGCGGTCAAGC
Source organism: Shewanella sp. MSW (assembly GCF_007636515.1). Taxonomy (NCBI): domain Bacteria; kingdom Pseudomonadati; phylum Pseudomonadota; class Gammaproteobacteria; order Alteromonadales; family Shewanellaceae; genus Shewanella; species Shewanella sp. MSW. Next base: position 115,240 of record NZ_LVDR01000012.1, on the reverse strand, counting down.
AACTGCTGGCCAAGACTGGGGTGAGTAAAGAACAGATCTGTGCTATCGGCAGCCACGGCCAGACAGTACGCCACATGCCCAACCTGGAAGTGGGCTTTACCCTGCAAATTGGCGACCCCAACACAATCGCCGCCGAAACCGGTATAGATGTTATCGCCGACTTTCGCCGTAAGGATGTCGCCCTCGGTGGCCAGGGTGCTCCCTTGGTGCCGGCATTCCACCAGCAGATATTCTCACACCCAGGTATAAATCGCTTCATTCTCAATATCGGCGGCATCGCCAACATCACTTTCCTGCCCGCCGATAACCGGGAGATCCTTGGCTTTGATACCGGCCCGGGAAACACCCTGATAGACGCCTGGAGCCAGCAGATAAGACAACTGCCGTTTGATGAAGATGGCCAGTGGGCCGAAAGCGGCAACAGTTCGGCGGAGTTTCTGGCGCAGTTGTTATCACACCCCTATTTCTCACTGGATTATCCCAAGAGCACGGGCAGAGAGCTATTCAACAACGCCTGGTTGGATCAACAACTGGCGCTGTTCAGCCATCTGCCGGAAGAAGATATTCAATCGACACTCTTGGATCTCACCTGTCACAGCATTGCCAGAGACATAGCCAAGCTGAGCCCGGATGGCGAAATCTATGTCTGTGGTGGCGGCGCGCTCAATGGCGTATTGATGAAACGCCTCGGGGCCCAGTTACCAAAGCACAGCATAGCCACTACCTCGGCTTTGGGTATTGATCCCAAGTGGGTGGAAGGCATAGCGTTTGCCTGGCTGGCGCTGCGCCACCATCAAGGCTTACCGGCGAACCTGCCGGCGGTAACCGGCGCCAGCCGCGAAGCCGTGCTCGGTGCCCGTTTCCCCGCCGCCTGAAAAAAGATTGGCTTCAACCAGGCAAAGCTGAAAAACAGGAATTAGCCATTGCGCCCTGCGGGGCGCTTTTTCTTGCCTGCAAGCAATGTTAACATGCCGTCAATTTTTGGCCGGGCGCAGTGCCGTGGCCACCGAGATGAGATGTCACCATGAGCAAGAAACAAACCCAGGCCCAGTTCGCCGGTATGACACCGGAAGGCCGCTACGACTTTCTGGTAGAGCAGGTAAAAGAACATAAAGAGCTGTGGGTATTACAAGACAATGACGGCTGCGTGATGCTGACCACGGATGATGAAGACTGTATTCCAGTTTGGCCCAGTGAAGAGACGGCTTCCCTGTGGGCCGAGGATGATTGGCAAGATTGCCGACCGCTGTCTATCGGCCTGGCCGAGTGGCTGGAGCGCTGGGTTCCAGGTATGGAAGATGACGAGCTCTATGTTGCCGTCTTCCCTATGCTGGAAGATCTCGGCGTAGTGATCCCGCCACATGAGCTGGAGCAGCGACTGGCGCCCAAGACGCGTCACTGAGTCGATAGAGCATGATTCAATAGTGCACAAGGAGCGCCGCGAGATGAGCCAAACCGCCACAGAAAGCTACGCCATTCCCAAACGCCTACTGCTGCTGATGCTACTTTATATCGCTGCCGCGGTCAGTGGTCTGATTGCCGGTCAAGGCGTTATCTTTTGTCTGCTGACGCTGATCATGGTGTTGGCGGTATTAGCGCGCCATCAAGCCGGCTTATGGGCACTACGACTCTATACCTTGGTGCAACTCGCGCTGGTGAGTTTCTTGCCCTATCTTCTGGATCAGGGCGACAGTGTAGCTACTGGGCCTAACTCACTCAAAATCACAGGTTTTGAGATCAAGGCACCGGACTGGGCCATTTTCAGCTTTCTGATAGGCTTTTGCATGCTGCAGGTATGGATAGCCTTTACCCCCAAGGTCAAAGCCTTCTTCAAGCGTAAGATGAACTTCAACCTGATGCAGTAACCGGCCTTGCGCCCACAAAAAAGCCGTCCCAGTGGACGGCTTTTTGCTGCTTTTATTCTCGGTTATACCGAGAAGCTGGCCCCACAGCCACAGGTGGTGGTGGCGTTTGGGTTTTTGACGAAAAAACGCGAACCTTCCAGCCCTGAGGTGTAATCCACTTCACCGCCAACGAGGTATTGCAGGCTCATGGGATCAACGACCAGCTGTACCCCTTGTTTTTCCACAGTGAAATCGCCTTCATTCACTTTTTCGTCAAAGGTGAAGCCATACTGAAAACCTGAGCAGCCGCCGCCCGTGACATAGACCCGCAGCTTCAGCGCACTGTTCTGTTCTTCTTCCAGCAAGGCCTTGACCTTGGTTGCCGCCGCATCGGTAAACTGGATGGGCATAGCTGATTCAGCTTGTTCAGTCATTACTACCTCTTACATCTGTTTGCTGTGGCAGATTATCTGTTACCTGACTATTTTGTTCAAGTATTATGCCGGGATCTTTTTCGCCCTCAAGCAACTCAGGCAAGCTGAAACTTTGCTCGGTTTCGGCGCCTTTGCTCCAGCGACTCGCAGGCACAACGACCTTGGCTTTCATCTGCTGTAATTCAAACCCTTCAGGCAGGGTAAATTCCGCTTCCAGTACCTGAAAGTACTTGAAGTTAAATGCCAACTTGGTGTCCACCAGTTTAGCTAAATTCAGTTCGACTTGCTTGCCCTCTTGCATGCCAATGAGAAGTATCTCACTTCTTCCCTTGAGCGCCTGCTTACGCTTTTGCAACTGGGTCAGCACCAATTTGAGGCGAAACTGTCCAGCTGTGGCTAAAGGCATCAATTCCAAACCATGAATAGCCACCCCTTCGGCATTATACTCCGGCGCCATGATGCTGCGGTAGAAGGCCAACTCACGTTCCAGCTCCTGCTGCTTTTTATGCTGTTTGTTGAACAGCTGCTGCATCTGTTCGTTGGCTTCCTTGGCCAGGCTCAGCTCCAAATTGCGGCTCGCCAACTGCTGCGCCTGCTCCTGTAACTCGATCTGCAATCGCTGACTCTTGCCATCGTTTCGTTGAAATTTGACTTCTGCTGGCGGAATAAAAAAGTGATAGCTGAGCAGTCCAGTCAGAAAGGCCACCATGACCAAGAGCAACAAATACAGACTGGATGGGCGAATATTTCGCTCCATCACTTGCAGGCGATCGAGCCAGCGATGATAATTTGCCATTAACTAACAGCCCCTTATATAAAAATTTCCATCTTGGGTACTAAGATTTCACATCAGGCTTCGGAAAGCAGCAGTGCAGACAAGATTCAGAAAGTTCAAACTTGAGGCGCGAAAGTATCTGCGCCACCAGATGAGAGACAAGCTGTCCCAAACGAGGATCAGTATTCAACTGTGTCTGCTGGCCCTGTTGTTTGCGCTGATGGCCTCGGCTGTCATCATACTGTTTCGCCTGCTGCTGCAATGGGCCAATCATTTTACCCAAACACAAGAATGGGATTTTACGGGCTCAATCGGTGACTGGCGAGTCCTGTTACCACTTTTTGGGGCTTTTTTGATCTGGATTGTCGCCAAATTCGGCTCCAAACGCTACAAGCGGATGGGCATAGCCTATGTGCTGCACAGGGTGAAACTGCATTACGGCAAAATTCCGCTGCAGTCGGCACCGGGGCAGTTTTTTCAGGCGCTGTTTGCACTGGCGAGCAACTTCTCGGTCGGTCGTGAAGGCCCGGCAATTCATCTGGGGGCGGTCACCGCCTCGGTATTGGCGGAAAAATTCAAGCTGCCGGACAACAGTGTACGCATCATGTGCGCCAGCGGCATAGCCGCCGGGATAGCCGCCACCTTTAACGCGCCCTTGGCCGCCGTGGTATTTGTCCTCGAAGTGGTGCTCAGGGAATACAAGGTACAGTACTTCTTCCCCATCATGCTGTCGGCCATCTGCGGCGCCGTATCCAGCCAGGTGGTGTTCGGTAATATCCACGAGTTTGATGCCATCAAGGTCAGCCATATTCCACTGGATCAGTACCCGCTGCTGGCACTCGGCGGTATAGTGCTGGGGGTCGCCGCGGCCTTATTCAATCACAGCCTTATTCAGGTGACCGAGCGCGGCCAACACTGGCCCTTGATTATCCGCCTGTTACTGGCGGGTGTTATCACCACTTTGATAGGCCTGGTGCTGCCTCAGGCATTGGGCAGCGGTGAAATGGCCATAGGACTTGCGGTCAGCGACAATCCGGCCATCTGGTTTTTGCTGGCGGTATTGCTGGCCAAGATTATCGCAACCATTGCCGCTATCGGCCTTGGGATCCCGGGTGGGATCATAGGCCCACTCTACGGTATAGGCGCCTTGGGCGGCGCCATTCTGGCTCAGGCGACCGCGCTGCTGTTTCCCTCGGTGGCCCCCTATGCCGGGCTCTATACCGTCATCGGCATGACCGCCATGATGGGGGTTTGCCTCAGTGCACCGCTCGCCGCCCTGGTGGCGCTGCTGGAGATGACCAATGATGCCTCCATCATACTGCCCGGAATGATAGTGGCCGTGCCCGCCTACCTCATCGCCTATCAGGGGCTGAATGCCAAATCCATATTCTTTCGTCAGTTGGATATCATGGGCCTGGGTTATAAAGTGGCCCCGGTTAACCTGGGGTTACAGAAACTCGGGGTACGCGCCCTGATGGACAGGCGCATAGTGATAGTCAACAACAATGATGAGCTGCTGCTGGAAGTAATGAAACGCGCCCAGGGCAGGCCCGTGCTTGCCAGAGATGCCGAAGGCCAGATTGCCATGCTGGAGTTGCAGATGCCTTCGTTTGACACTGACACCAGCCTGACCCAACACAGGATCCAGGGGCTACCCGACTCGGCCACCCTCAACGAGGTGTATGAAATACTGGCGCCGAAACGTGCCGGTGAAGTCTATATCTATCAAGATAACCCGGAGAATATCGTCGGAGTGATCAGTTGGTCTAACCTGCAGCAGGAAATCCGTGCCGGAGAAGTGTAATTTCAGTCATCAGTCATTTTCATGACCGCCGCCTTCTGTTATAGTTGCGCCTCAGCCAAACCCTACATAACCCATGGGTCCAGACCTCAGTGTCAACACCCAACTGCATTGGAAACCAAGGCTGATGAACCATTTCCAGGGATCACATATCCTCTCTGTAAACCAGTTAGATCTGGACGCCATTCAAACCATTTTCTCAGTAGCCCAAAAGATGACCCCATACGCACTACGCGAGAAGCGTACCAAGGTGCTGGACGGTGCTATTCTCGGCAATCTATTTTTTGAACCCAGCACCCGCACCCGGGTCAGCTTCGGCTGCGCCTTCAACCTGCTTGGCGGCCGGGTTGCTGAAACGGTCGGCATGGCCTCCTCGTCGCTGTCCAAGGGGGAGTCCCTCTACGATACCGCCAGGGTGTTGTCCAGCTACTCGGACGTGATAGCCATGCGCCACCCCGAGTCCTACTCGGTACGCGAATTTGCCGAAGGCAGCCGGGTGCCTGTGATTAACGGCGGCGATGGTGCCAACGAGCATCCAACCCAGGCACTGCTGGATCTGTTCACCATACAGAAAGAGCTGCACAGCAAAGGCTTAGGCATAGACGGTATGCATATCGCCATGGTGGGCGATCTCAAATACGGCCGCACTGTGCACTCGCTGTCGCGTCTACTGTGCATGTACAAGAACATCAGCTTCACCCTGATCTCCCCTGCCGAGCTGGCAATGCCTGACTATGTGATCGCCGACATTGAAAATGCCGGGCATAAGATCACAATAACAGACCAACTGGAAGGCAATTTAGATCAGGCTGATATACTCTACCTGACGCGCATTCAGGAAGAGCGCTTCCCCTCGCAGGAGGAAGCCGATAAGTATCGTGGCAAGTTCCGTTTGAACAGCGCCATATACACCAAAAATTGTAAGTCCAATACAGTGATCATGCATCCATTGCCTCGGGACTCCAGGCTGCAGGCCAATGAGCTGGACAATGATCTTAACAACCATCCCAACCTGGCTATCTTCCGTCAGGCCGACAATGGCTTGTTGATCCGCATGGCACTGTTTGCCCTGACACTCGGGGTGGACAATCAGTTGGAAAAATACGAGTGTCCGGTTAACTGGTATTCACGCAAGGCCAATCGCTAAAGAGCGGCCACTGACTTTAAGGATTAAACATGACCCGTTCTGAAGACCTGTTTGAACAGGCCAAGAAAACCATCCCCGGCGGTGTGAACTCGCCAGTACGTGCCTTCAATGGTGTAGGCGGCTCTCCCCGCTTCATCGAAAAGGCCGACGGTGCCTATATCTATGATGCCGACGGCAAAGCCTATATCGACTATGTCGGTTCCTGGGGGCCTATGATCCTGGGTCACAACCATCCCAAGATCCGCGAAGCAGTTCTCAAGGCGGTGGAGAACGGTCTGTCTTTCGGCGCACCTACCGAACTGGAAGTGCAGATGGCAGAAAAAGTCATTGAGATGGTGCCTTCCATTGAACAGGTACGCATGGTGAGCTCTGGTACAGAAGCTACCATGAGCGCCATACGCTTGGCTCGTGGTTACACCAACAGAGACAAAATCCTCAAGTTCGAAGGCTGCTACCACGGCCATGCCGACTGTCTGCTGGTTAAGGCCGGCTCAGGCGCCCTGACTCTGGGTCAGCCCAGCTCCCCTGGGATCCCAGCTGACTTCGCCAAGCACACTCTGACTGCTGTCTATAACGATCTGGACTCAGTCAAAGAGCTGTTCAGCCAGCATCCGCAGGATATCGCCTGTATCATACTTGAGCCGGTTGCCGGCAACATGAACTGTATCCCGCCGGTTGCAGGTTTCCTTGAAGGACTGCGTGAGCTATGCGATCAGTTCGGCGCCCTGTTAATCATCGACGAAGTGATGACAGGCTTCCGCGTCTCCAAGAGCGGTGCTCAAGGCCACTATGGCGTGACACCGGATCTGACCACTCTGGGTAAAGTTATCGGCGGCGGTATGCCGGTTGGTGCCTTCGGTGGCAAGAAAGAAGTCATGCAGTATATTGCCCCGACCGGCCCTGTGTACCAAGCCGGTACCCTTTCAGGTAACCCTATCGCCATGACCGCAGGTCTGGCCCAGCTGGAAGCCCTGTCAGAGCCTGGCCTCTATGAAGATCTGGCTGCCAAGACCAAGCGTATTGCCGAAGGCTTCAAGGCCGCGGCCGACAAACATGGTATCCCTATGGCCATCAACTATGTTGGCGGCATGTTTGGTTTCTTCTTTACCGATGAAGAGAAGATCACCGGCTTTGAGCAGGTCACCAAGTGCAATATGGAGCAGTTCCGCGCCTTCTATCACGGCATGTTGGATGAAGGTATTTACCTGGCACCAAGCGCCTTTGAAGCAGGTTTCCTGTCTATGGCTCACGGCGAGCAAGAGCTGCAAGCGACTCTGGATGCAGCCGATCGCGTCTTGGCACGCATGAAGTAATCCGCAGATGGATTGAAAACGGGGCCTATACGGCCCCGTTTTTTATGCCCACTCCCGCCGGGTAGATTTCTCTGGCGTCCAGCTCGAACTCAGGTTGCTCAATTCCCCTTCTGCAATTTTCCACCCAGCGCCATACTCACAAGTCAATTAAAGCTGCACCATGGCTGTCACGCCAACTTGCCACCGGCTCGCGAGTCGACTGTCGCGTTTCACTGCCAAACAAACCCAATCAGTACAAAACACCAAGATATAAAAAATAAACAGACCAAATCACTGGCTTAGCCCGAAAGTAGACGGATGCTTATCACAAAGTCTAAGAAAATGTGTTCCAGTTAACAGTTGCGTTATCCATGTCAGTGTGGTCTGATGCGCACGCGCTATCACAGCTTGATTAACTGAACCTTGATGGCCAACACAAAAACTGCCCACATCCCCCAGGGCAGACGAACATAAAATCAGCAGTTGGAATTGCATTTATGCTCTATACCTTTCTTATCATACTGGCGGTGTTGGCACTGCTGAGTATCATTTTTGAAGAGGTGACTCACCTCAACAAAGCCAAAACGACTCTGTTTTTCGGTTGTATCTCCTGGATAGCTCTGTTCATGTCTGCCGGCGACCCCGGCCATGAAAAGCTGGTAGAGCATCAACTCAATGAAAACCTGCTGGAAATCGCGACGCTCTGGCTGTTTTTGATGTCGACCATGACCTTTGTGGCCTACCTCAACGCCAAGGGCATGATCCAAATTTTAGTGCAGAAGCTGTTTCCGCAGCGGGTCAGTACCCGGATGCTGATGCTGCAAGTCGCCCTGTTTTCCCTGGTATTGTCGGCCATCTGTGACAACGTCACCGCTACCTTGGTCTCTCTGGGACTGCTGACCACCTTCAAACTCGACAAACAGATGCGTCGCCGGATGGCGGTATTGATTATCTTTGCCGTCAACTCAGGAGGGGTTTCCCTGATAACGGGTGACGTCACCACCCTGATGATCTTCCTCGGCGGCCATGTGCATATGTCAGAGCTGTTGATGTTGGTGCTGCCGGCGGCGTTCAGCGTGATGTTGCTGGCAATACTCTTCTCCCTCAATGCCAAGGGCGAGGTGTCCACCACACCTATTCGTCAAAGTTACGAGACAGTGGATGTGCTGATAGCCATCATCTTCTTCACCACCATATTGATGACCATGGCACTGAATATTCTGTTTGCCATTCCCCCCGTGCTAACTTTCCTCACCGGGTTGTCAATCATGTTCCTGGTGGGCCACACCGCCCGTAACGACAAAGAAGAGCTGCAGATCCTCGAGTATATCCGCCAAGTGGAATACGACACCTTACTGTTCTTCCTCGGGATCCTCTTGTTGGTAGGGATGCTCAAAGAGATAGGAACGCTGGATCTGCTGGCCCAGGTCTACGCCCGTCACGACCCCAACATTTCCAACTTTGTCACAGGTATGGGCTCGGCGGTATTGGATAACGTGCCCTTGACCGCGGCACTTTTGAAAGCCGCACCGCAACTGACCACACCAGAGTGGCTCGGCCTGACCTACGCAGTAGGTGTTGGTGGCTCTCTGCTGGTAATAGGTTCGGCGGCCGGGATCATCGCCATGAGCAAGATCAAAGAGCTGACTTTTGTCTCCTACCTCAAGTATGTACCTGCGCTGCTGCTGTGCTACTCGGTGGGCTATGCTCTGACGTTGCTACTGGGTAACTACTTCTACGGCATTTGATATCTATGTCAGCGATAACGGCTCAATCAAGGAACCAGTGGCTCATGGCCACAAGCGTACGACTAATCCAAGTTGGAATTGATTCCCTGCCAAGCTCGGCAAGGAAAGATTAACTGGTTTCTTTATCTATTCTATTTGTTGCAAGAGCCAGAGTTACAGAAGAATACGAGAGATACCTTGATAAGCAAGAAGCCACCTGTTTAGCAGGTGGCTTCTTTATGCCCGGAATTTCCCTGTTTACCAACTACGCATCTTATGGCCTTTCAGCGCATAGAAGAGAATAAACAGATAACAGGGCAAGCCTATCCAGTAACCCAACTGCACATTGTCGCTGAAGTGGGCGATCTTGCCGAATATCAGCGGCAGTATGGCGCCACCTGAAATACCCATGATCAGCAGCGCCGAGCCCTGGGCCGTGTACTTGCCCAGGCCTTCCAGCGCGAGCGGCCACACAGAAGGCCAAACCAGAGCGTGAGCCAGGCCCATCATGGCGACAAAGGTGACTGTATCCGGAATAGTTGGAATACCGCTCCACCCCCACAGCAGCGACGAGATAGCATGGCTCTCGGCCGATGAGAAGATGATGCCAAAGATGCAAGCAATACCCGCCAAGGCCGAGGCGAGCAAAGCCTTTTCCTGGCTGATAAAACGTGGAATACAACTAACCCCCAAAAGGTAGCCGATAACCATAAACACCATGGTGTAGGAGGTCAGGGATGCGAAATTGTTGACCTCGAGGCTGGCACCATAGAGACCTATGGTATCACCGGCAATCACTTCAACCCCCACATAGGCAAAGATGGCTATGGCGCCCAGGATCACCTGAGGGAAATGCACTATACCGCTCTTGTCGGCGTGCTCTCCCTCTTCTCCCTCGAAGGCGATTTCCGGCAAAGCAGAAAACTTCACCAGTGCGATCAGTACCACAAGCGCCAGCGTCATATAGATATAGGGCATCACCAGACGTGCAGACAGTTCGCTTATTTGGGCTTCTCGCTCGGCCGGGGCCATGGCAGCCAGATGCCCGGCGGTGAACCCTTCCAGATCAGCCAGTACCAAAGCGGTAAACAGAATAGGCACTATCACCCCGGCGCCCTTGTTAATCAGCCCCATGATGGAGATCCGCATGGCGGCGCTCTCCTTTGGACCAATATGCACCACATAGGGGTTGGACGCCGTCTGCAAAATGGTCAGGCCGGTTCCCAGTACAAAAAGCGCCAGCAGGAACATCAAAAAGTTGGCGCTGAAGGCGGCGGGAATAAACAGCATAGAGCCGACGGCCATGATCCCCAACCCCACCGCCATGCCATTGCGATAGCCGGTACGGCGCAGGATAGATGACATGGGCAGCGCCATCACGGTATAAGCGATGTAGAAGGCAAAGGTGACAAACAGTGCCTGAAACTCATTGAGCTCACAGATGATTTGCAGAAAAGGGATCAATGAACCATTCAACCAGGTCACAAATCCAAAGATGAAAAACAGCGCACCTACGATAGTCATAGGCAGAAAACTGCTTCTTGAGGCTGCGTCAGCCGGGGTAGCAACTGTCATGTTCATAAACCTGCTTCTTATAGTAATTTATTGTTTGGCAACCAAATTTATCGGCGCCCCATCCATCTTGAGTGGTGTTTAACCCTTGAAACCTTGATGCCGCGGCAGCTTTATACACGGCTTTGTTTCAATAAAGTTACGTCATAATAACAAAAAAGACAACGCTGTCATTAATTTTAAACCCGGCAGATGACCGCTTGTTCACCTCACTTAGGCAAGCTAAACCCGAATAAACAACTGCCTGCGATACATCCACCAGAGCAGCAACCATTGCACCCCGAGCATGGCCAATACCCCAAGCAGTGGCTGCCAGTTCTCGGGAGCGCTATTGATAAAACCGCCAAGCAGACTTTCGCTGCTATAGCGCCACTGAACCAGACTGGAAGCGAGATAGATGATGATGGCGTTGCAACCAATCACCACAAAGGGGAAACCCAACCAACGCAGCCCAAGCACATCGATAACGGCGTAAAACAGTGCCAGCAGCAACAGGCTCCAGCCGCTGCTCACCAGCACAAAACTGCTGGTCCAGAGATCTTTATTAACCGGGATCAGAGGATTGAGCAGCCAGCCAAGCCCCAAACAAACCAGCCCGGCCAGACACAGCAAACCTACCCTGCCCCAGGCTGAAAAACTTTGCTGCTGCAAAAAGCGGCCCACAAACACACCGGCCAAAGCATTGACCACTGCGGGAAGGGTCGATAACAGGCCTTCCGGATCATAAGGCTTATGTTGGTAGCTGATCCCGGGCAGGAAATGACTGTCTACCCAGGCGTTGATAGAACCGGCGGCGCTGAAGTCTCCGGCACTGCCGCCCGGGACCGGCAGCCACAGCTGCACCATGGCGTATCCCAGCAAGATAGCGACAGCAACATAGATCTGGGTTCTGAGCCCTGTGTGCCACACCAGCATGGCGGCAAAAAACCAGGCGAAGGCGATACGCCCCAAGACGCTGGCATAGCGTATCTCATCCAGGGCCACCGGCATGCCCGTCCCCCAGCCGTGATTGTAGAGCACGCCAAAAAACAGCAGTAAAGCCAAACGCTTAACTGCGTGCTTATATTTTGGAAGTCGCTCGGCAAACGCCAACTTGTCCAGACGCTTGGGAGACAAACCCAGGGCAACGCCGGAGAGGAAGATAAACAGCGGGAAGATAAGATCGTAGAAGGTAAAACCATGCCAACTGCTGTGGTGCATCTGGCCATCGAACCAACGCCAGCCACTCCAAGTAGTCAGCAGCAAGAGGGCGGCAAACAGCGCTTCACCGCCGAGGATCCAGAACATGTCAAAGCCCCGCAGCGCATCGAGCGACATCAGCCTGGGCTTGTTGGCGGTCTCAGTTGCCGCCGCTATCTTTTCAGTCATAGGGCTTCCCTGTTGTTATTATCTTTATCCGGGTAAAAGCTGCACTGCTTATGTGAAGACGGTTAATGTGTTCTTGGCGCAACGGCTTATTTCAGTACACTCTTTCCTCGGCGGCGTAAACCAATTGACCGCCGATATAGGTGCTTTGCACCTTGAGTTCATTATCGAGCACCAGGAAATCGGCACGTTTGCCCGCAGCCAAGTGGCCTTGCTGCTCAAGCCCAAGAAATGCCGCCGGATACTCGCTCGCCATCCGTATGGATTCTTCAACACTGAGCCCCAGCAGAGAGACAGCGTTTCGCACCGCGGTATTCATATCCAGCACACATCCGGCCAGCTCTCCTGTGATGGCGTTGAGTCTGTCGCCCTGGCGCAGCACCTGCTGGCCAAAGAGCTCAAAACTGGCATCTTGCTCCAACCCCACAGGTGGCATGGCGTCCGTCACCAAAATAATCTTGCCTTTAGCCTTGGCGCGGATAGCCACCTTGGCTGCGGCCGGATGCACATGATGACCATCGACGATAAGGCCACACCAACTGGCCTCGTCCTCTATGGCGGCGCCCACCATACCCGGTGCTCTGGAGCCCAAGGGCGACATGGCGTTGTAGAGGTGAGTAAAACCGCTGGCACCTGCCGCCAGGGCCGAACGCACGGTATCATAGTCGGCATTGGAGTGACCTAGACAAACACGGACACCGGCCTCGACCAAGGCACTGATAACCTCAGGCGCCACATTTTCCGGCGCCAGAGTCAGCAAACGAACACCCAAGTCCTGACGGCTGAACAGTGCCAGCTCGGCATCGGAAATTCGGCGGATATACTGCTGTGGATGCACGCCTTTCTTCGGCACAGACAAGTGCGGCCCCTCAAAATGTATCCCCAACACCCCTGTGCTTTGCCTGGCTATCGCCTCGGCCACCGCATCGGCCGCGCGGTTCATCACTTCGATTCTGTCGCTGATCAGGGTCGGCAAGAAGCCCGTGGTGCCGAACCTGGCGTGGGCCCGGCCTATGGTTGCGATACACTCGAGTGTAGGCTCGCCGTTAAACAGCGCGCCGCCACCGCCATTGACCTGCACATCGATAAATCCGGGTACGACCAGGCCTTGCAGGCGGATAGCATCTGAACCTGCCGCAGAGCCCAAGGCCTGCAGATGGCCGTTCTCCACGGCAAAGCTCAGATTGTGATGATATTGCCTGCCATCGAACAAGCGCTCGGCGATAAAGGTTTGCGTCATTCTCTGCTCTCCACAGCGTTATCCAGGTTGGGCACGTCGGCCACTTTAATCAAAGGGTTTGGGTGACTTTCTTAAGCCCGGCCGGTTGATCCGGATCTATGCCTCTGGCTATGGCCACAGCGGCCACATCGATATAAAAACGCTGCAGCAATGCCAGTGGTGCCACTCTGGGGTGAACCTCATTGGCGGTTTGCTTGAGGTGCACCAACTCAGCGCCGCGGCGCCCGACTTCGGCTATCTGCTCAAGATGGCTGGCATAGGATTCATCGGCCACACAGACATCGACTATTTTGAGCTGGTTCTCCACCAGGGTCACAGGGCCGTGAAGAAACTCGGCGCTGGAGAAGGCCTCGGCATGGATAGCACAGACTTCCTTGAGTTTGAGCGCTATCTCTTTACTGATGGCATAACCCAGTCCTCGTCCCAGCACTACCAGGTTGTTGCTGCCCTGCAAAGATTCGGCAGTCAGTTGCGGTTCTGCATCCACAGCCGCCTGCAGCGCCTGGGGCAATTCATCTATGGCGCGGGCCAACTCAGGGCTCTGGGTCCAGGCAGCGGCCAGTTGCAGCAGCGCCGACAGGGTAGCCAAATAGCTCTTGGTGGCGGCCACCGCCTGCTCCTCTCCGGCGCGAAGCGGCAATACAAGATCGACTATGTCCTTGATAGGTGCGGTTTCATCATTAACCAGCGCCACGCAAAAGGCACCGGCTTCGCGGGCCATCTTGGCCTGGGCCAGAATATCCGGGCTACGTCCCGACTGAGAGATGACTATCACCAGACCACCGGCCAACTGCAAGCGCTTGCCATAGACACTGGCCACCGAAGGCGCGGCGGCAAAAGTAGGCACACCGGCCTCTATTTCAAACAGATACTTGGCAAATACCCCGGCGTGATCGGAAGAGCCGCGACCCACAATCATCACAAACTTGGGCGCAAACTCGCGCAGCCGCTGCCCCAGTTTCCGGGTTAACTGGTCATTGGCCTGCAACTGGTTGGCAATCTTCTCGGGAGCACTGCGAGCCTCGCGCTCCATTATGGTATGGGTCATGGTTTCACCTTTGCTAAGTCGTATGCGCCGGCATCGGCCGGACGGGCTGAAAATTGCGAGTGTTGGTGCATGGCAAAGTGCACGGCACCGATTTCCGGTGGCGCCAACACGGGGGCGATTCGTTCGACCACATCGTCGGCCAGCCAGGGCCGGAGCGGCTCGGCCAGGCCGCCTATCATGGCAAATCGCGGCGGATTGAGTTCAAACAGGCGCCGTGCCAACTGGCTGATATAGTCGGCACCTTCGCTGACAATAGTGGTGGCGGTATCATCGCCCTCGGCCGCACAGGACAGCACTATTCTCGCCAGGGCGGCATAACAACTGGAGGAGCGACCGGCGAGGTTTTCCACTATCCCCAAGGCATCGGTCACCCCGAAATGGGCCAGCAATTTGGCGCCAAGGGCTGTTTGCGGCGCAAAACCATCGAGCGACAACAACACCTGCTCCGCGGCTTTCAAGCCCATCCAGGCACCACTACCCTTATCGCCCAGCGCAAAACCATGACCACCGAGAGACAATTGCCGTTCGCCCACATGGGCATAACCACAGGAACCTGTGCCTGTGATGATGACGGCACCCTCTTCCCCCTGGTGGGCGCCTATGCAGGCGGTATGCAGATCTGTGGTCAAATACATGGCGGCAAAGGGATGCCTCCAATCGAGGATCTCCTGATAAAGCCTGGGAATATTGACACCGGCAAGCCCGAGACCGGCCACCATATTGGCGCAATCGGCTTGCTGCAGACCGGCATCGGCCAGGGCCAAACCTGTAGCACTGATGATGGAGTCGAAAGTTTGGCTCAGACCGTGCAAAGGATTGGCCCGACCGGCAACTCCGGTTCCCAGCACACCCTTTTGCCGGCAGTAGAGGGTTGCCCGGCACTTACTGCCGCCGCCGTCTATCCCTATAAACACTTGTGTATCCGGTGTCGGGTTTTCCCCCATGGCAGACCTCTTTCTGTTTCTTTTATGGTCACGGCGCAATCTGGCGCGGCGGAACACTGACAAATCGCTGCAGTAAGGCGCCTTTCAGGATTAACCCGATGACATTCCACTGAGCGCACTCAAGTTAAAGCTATAGTTAACCATGTGGTTAAACTAATGTTACATCACAAATGACAGCGTTGTCATTTAATTTTAATCAGCAGAGATAAATCGACTCATGGCTAGGACTCGCCATTGACTAATACATTGAAAATTAACCAATAAATATTCAGCAAGCCACTATCTTTGAGCGACTCGGGCCCCTTAACCACTCTTAAACGCCACTCTTCTAAACGCAACTCAAGTATTAAAACCAGGCATTAAAAACCGGGCATTAAAAATAAGTCAGGCAACGTGGGCTGGCGTTATCTGTTAACGCCAGCCCACATCCGTACCTGCTTAAAGACTAATTCAGTGGCTGAACCCGGCTATAGCGGCGGCCATCGGGCGAAACACTGCGAAGCTCAAGCGGCGCAGCAATTGCCACAGGGCCGCGATACTCCTGCCATTCAGCCCCTGGTCGGCGATATTGGATCTTGAGCCCGGGAAAGATGATATTGGCCTCAAGCTTGCCATCCTTGATTCTGCCGCCCGGCAGCGGCAAACGGTAATGGACCCCGGCCTTATCCAGCTTGGCCAGTTCCTTATGCCCCAGGATGTTGGCCAGTCGATGCCAATCCTCTGCCTGCGCCTGTCGCTGCTCGGCAACGAAGTGACCGGAATCCTGGCTGTAACTTGCCCCCTGATGCCGGTAAGCCAGTTCCCAGTCCGGCTTATGCCAGGCCTTTTCCGCCAAAACCAAGAGGCGAGGGAAAATCATGTAGGCTGCGGTCGTGTCGCTGCGAATCGTCTCGCTCCAGAGTTGCCCCTGCAGGCCTATAAAGCCCCTGCCCGGCGCCATTGGGCCGCTGAGACGCTTTCCTTGTGGGCTGAGTTGCTCTGTGTCATCGGCGACAAAAGGCCTGGCCTCAATATCGCCCCACTGCTCGGCATTGGCCGGCAGGTTATCCGGCATAAAGCTGTGTAACTTGCGACTGTTGCTGCTGCGACTGGCCCAGTAATAGCCGGGCTCTTTCGGATCGGCCGCCGGCGGCATATCGAAATAGAGTACTTCCGGGTTGGACAGTACAGTATCCCAGCCGAGATTGGCCTGGGCATGTGCCCGTTTGAAGCCGCCGTGGGCGACTATGTCCCAGATATTGCTTTGCACCGGGCTCGGCATATTGGCCGGGTTGACGTGACTCATGCCATCGCTCCAACCGGCAGCCTCTATGCCGCGATCGGCCAGCATCTGCGATACCCGCTCAATAAAGTAGGCGCCGAGGGCCGATTTGTCGGCCACTCGCTGCGAATTGGCCGCAATAAAGCGTTCACAGGCCGGCGAGTCGAGCCAGGCACCGGCGGTCTCATCGGCACCTATGTGATAGCGCTTAAGCGGTACTCCGGCGGCCTGATGCAGCTTGGCAATTTCATCTATCACCTTGGCGACAAAGGTGTAACTGGACTCCATACAGACATTGAGCGTGTTGTCGTTGTAATACTGAATAGAGCTGTAGACAGTGGCATCCTCGGGATCCGCCAGCAGATATTGGCTGGCGGCCTGACTGTCGCCCTGAGCCAATAACTTGCGGCTGCGGGCCTGCATCGATTTGATAGCGGCGCGGGAGTGACCCGGCATATCCATCGACGGGATCACCTGGATCTGTCTTGCGGCGGCAAACTTGAGAATGTCGATATAGTCCTGGGTCGTGTAGTACCCGTTGACCTGAGTCTCAGGATTGGGGCCACTGCCGAGTTGCGGCAGCAAACAGCGGTTTTCATCGAGATCATGGCAACGCTTGCTGCCAATCTCGGTCAGCTCCGGCAGGCCGGGGATCTGCAGGCGCCAGCCTTCATCGTCGGCCATGTGCAAATGCAATACGTTGAGTTTATAAGCCGCCATCTGCTCCAGCAGGCTCAGCACAAACGCCTTGGAGTGGAAGTTGCGGCCAACATCCAGATGCATACCACGAAACGGGTATCTGGGGCCATCTTGAATGCGCAGCTGTGGCAGTGCTATTGATTGGGTATCATCGGCAGGCAACTGCAGCAAGGCGGCAAGACTCGCCAAGCCATAGGAGTAACCCGCGGCGTCTGCGGCGGCCAGGTTAATTTC
Source organism: Shewanella sp. MSW (assembly GCF_007636515.1). Lineage (NCBI taxonomy): Bacteria > Pseudomonadati > Pseudomonadota > Gammaproteobacteria > Alteromonadales > Shewanellaceae > Shewanella > Shewanella sp. MSW. The sequence continues at coordinate 97,857 of NZ_LVDR01000012.1, read as the reverse complement.
GCCGGCCTCAATCTCGAGTCGATAGTGCTCGCTTTGCCCGCCCTTGAGCGGCAGCAAGTTAAGCGCCAATCCTTGCTCGCTCTGGCTGACACCCAGCCTTTGTAGGCGCAAGAGCGCCGCCTCAAGTGATTGCAGCTCGACTCCGGTAGCTATGTGGCTCGGGTTAAGCTTAATCCCGGCATTGAGGGTGACGGGTGTTTGCTCAAGCCAAGTCACTGAATCCGGCTTAGGAATAAGGCTTGCCACCGCAAGGCCGGCATCATCGGGAGTATCGGCATTTTGGCCGAAGACGACATTGGCGGTATCCCAGGGCAGCTTATCCTTTGAGCTGCGGCGATATTGTTTCTCGGCATCCGTATAAGGCTGCACATAGGGAAGCAACTCAAGCCCGGTATCCGGGTCTTGCTTAACTTCAGTGCTGGCGATGACCTCCGGCTTGAGCCCCTCAACCACCATGTAATAGTTGGGCATGGCATCGATTTCCGACAGCTGCCACAGCTCACCGCGAAAATTGATGATTTCGCTGACACCCTTTTTGAAACCGCCGAAGGCGGCGGTTGGCGTCAGACGATGCAGATCGCCCTGAATATGCTCTATATGAAACTCAGGCGAGGCAACCGAGAGTACCGGACGCATCTGGCTAAAATAGATGGCCCAGTCAGAAGCGCTGAGATCTTCGCTCGGAGTCAGGCGAATTTGCGCCTGGAAACAGCGGCCTTCGGCACGGCTCGGGTCGCAGTTATCATCCGGCACATTGGACAGCACAGCATATTTCAGCTGCAAACTCTGGGCAAAGCTATGCAGCTTATTCTGAGTCAGATCTTCACTCGAGGCTTTTGACGAAGAACCGGCTTGGCTCTGCCCTGGTTCAGTCCCGGTTGCCGGCGGCTTGTCAGAACAAGCCGTCAGCCCCAAGCTCAAGGCAATGGCTAACGCCGCGATAGTTAACTTCATTCCGTTACTCTCCTGTCCTTATTATTGTTTTCACCATGATGCCATATTCCCTGTCGACTCAAGCAGTGGCTGTCACCTCAACAAGCTATGTTGAGTGACAACCGGGATAAAAAAATGGCCAGGTACTGAAATCAGCACCCAGCCCACTCTAGTTTCCGGGGAGAGACTACAGTATTGAAAACACAGTTGCGCAGCCGCCCGACAGATACTCAACTGTGGAAGGCATGTAAAGGAGACCTCATCCTCGACATGCAGACCTTACAAGACAGCATGGTCATGGAAACAATAGTCACACAAGCAATGACAACGCTGTCATCGATAAACATACACAAGTACAAACCTTATTTCTACATTTTTTTGACAATTTTTATTTTCCCAAGCCCCCTTGAAAACAGCGCTTGCAAACATATTTTTAACAATGACATCCAGTTTGCCCACTGTTAACATCCGCAGCATGCTTGGGGTCACAAGCCAATAAGTCTCAAGCTGAACTTTTTACTGGTTTGCGGTACTAATACAACCGAAGAAGCGGTTCTGGCCCGATATTTCAGTGACGATTTATTTTCCGGTGCGTCAGTTGATTGGCTGACGGAACCTCAGATAACAACAAGGATAAAAAGACAATGACAGCACAATACGTCCCGCTCAACAACGGCGCACACAAGGCTCTGAAAGTCACTCCAGGCATAGATTTCAGCGAATTTGAGCAGCACCATATGTTGCCCTTGCTGGTGCAGGAATTTTTGCCTGCCGCCACCAGTTTCCCGATCATTTTCGCCAAGAACAGCCAAAGTGGAGAATTCCAGCCGGTTGCCATCACCTCTCTGAAGCCTGAGAGCAACTGCTTTATCAAGGACAACACCTGGACCCGACGTTACCTGCCAATGCAGTGCCGGATGCAACCTTTTGCCGCCGGTGACTCCAGCCAGGAAAATGTACTTATCGGTATCGATGTCAACAGCAAGCATGTCAGCGAAGACAAGGGCGAAGCCCTGTTTACCGAAACCGGTGAGCAGACCGAATTCCTGAAAAACCGCATCGAATTTATCGGCAACCTGATTGAGTACCGTGAAATCACCAAGCAGTTCGTCAAGACCCTGACCAGCCATGAATTACTGCAACCCAAGACTCTGACAGTAACCAACAAACAGGGTGAAAAGAGCAATATAGATGGCCTCTATATCGTCGATGAGCAAAAGCTCAATGCCCTGAGCGATGAGGTTAAACTGGAATTTGCCAAGCGCGGCGTCTACTCACCGGTTTATGCTCACCTGTGCTCACTGAATCAAATCGACTTGCTGCTGGATTAATCCACTCATCCCTATTCCGGGACAATAAAAACGGCGGCCAAAGCAGTAATGCTTGGCCGCCGCCTTATTGGATCACGGTTAGTTTGCCCTATAGGGAATTAAAAGCGCCAACGAGTTAAGCCTTGTTTGCCTTCCCTAAACCAAGCCTAAAGCTTGAACTTCAGGGTTAAATGGCCCAGCCGCCCATATAGAACACTACCAAGCCTATGGTGATAACCAACACACCAGGCTTGAGCTTACGCCACTCACCGCTGCAGATTCGGCCGATAACCAGGGTCGCAAACCCCAACATAATGCCTGTGACTATGTTGCAGGAGAGTATGATGAATACTGCGCAGGTCAGTCCCGCCATGGCATCCACCTTGTCATCGAAGTCCAGCTTGGTGACATTGGACAACATCAGCAGTCCCACATACATAAGCGCAGGCGCCGTGGCGTAGGCAGGTACCAAATAAGACAGGGGTGCCAGGAAGATCATCAGCAGGAACAGTACCCCCACCACAGTGGCGGTCAGGCCTGTTTTTCCGCCTGCTGCAGTACCGGCGGCCGATTCAATGTATACAGCGGCAGGTGCGCCGCCCACCAGACCGGCGAAGATAGAACTGACAGAATCCGAGGTCAGCGCCTTGCCGCCCCCTATGATGTTGTCGTCCTTATCCAGCAAATTGGCTTGTCCGGCCACGGCTCTTATGGTGCCTGTGGCATCGAAGATAGCTGTCATCACCAGCGCCAGCACTATCGGCAGCACCACAGGGTTAAGGGCGCCCATGATATCCAGTTGGCCAATCAAAGAGCCTTCAGCGCCTAAGTCGGGTATGGCAAACACGCCTTTGAACTCCACATTGGGGTCAAACAGCAAACCAAACACTGACAGGGCGATTATCACTAACAGAATGCCGCCCGGCACCCGACGACGCTCGAGTCCGATAGTGGCAGCCAGCCCCACAACAGTGGCGATCACCGGCAGGCTGTGGATGTCGCCGAGCTTGACCGGCAAACCGGTATCATTGGCCACAATCAGTTGCACACTGTTAGTGGCAATCAGCAGCAAAAACAGGCCGATACCTATCCCTGTACCATGGGCAATCCCCTTGGGCAGGTTAGCAAGCACCCACTGGCGAACGCCGGTAACGCTCACCAGGGTAAAGACGATACCCATAAGGAAAATCGCCCCCAGGGTGACAGGCAGGCTCATGCCCTGCCCCAACACCAGACTAAAGGCGGTAAACGCAGTCAGTGAGATGGCGCAGCCTATTGCCATCGGCAGATTGGCCCACAGACCCATCAGCAATGAGCCGAAGGCGGCAATCAGACAGGTGGCAATAAACACGGAGCCGGGATCAAACCCGGCCTTTCCCAACATGGAGGGTACAACGATAACTGAGTAAACCATGGCAAGAAACGTGGTCAAACCGGCGATCACTTCCTGGCGGACAGTGCTGCCACGAGCGCTGATATTGAAGAAGCGTTCCAGCCATGACGATGTAGTAGGTACAGCGGTATTTGTCTTTGAAGACATCATAATTATTCTACCTTTTTGATCTCTTTATTCGGGTCAGATGACGCCGGCTACGGCAGGTGAGAGCCCCGCTGGGCGGGTGAGAGATCCACAACAAAACGTGACCTGCAGGTGGTGGGCACCAAGGAGTATCGTCAAACGATGTCCAACGCAGCCTTTGTTGGTCGCGGATAATACTGCAAATTGGCGCCCCCGGCTAAAAAGATTTCGGGATCTGTGGCTCATCCTGAATATGCAGTTGTTCATAACTTTTCATATTTTCTCAAATCCCATTCATTGGCAGCGCAATCGCCATTCACATCCTTTCCCTATAGTGGCCCCATCAAGCAAACCCTGCTGCGTTGGAGCAATCACTATGTCTGAGTCCACATCAAGCAAAAAACAGGAACTTATGGCCCACGGCCTGATTATTTTCATGCTGTTTCCGGCCCTGACCATCACAGGTATCAGCCTCTATGGCCTGATCATCTGGATCATGCTGGCCCTCGGCGGCGTCGCCAGTCACTGATACAAGAGAGGATTGAATAGATGAAACGGTTAATAACAATCTGGCGTACTCTCAACCGCCCAACCAAGTACCTGAGCCTGGGCGCCATCAGCCTGTCGGCCTTTATCATGGGTATTATCTTCTGGGGCGGCTTCAACACGGCGCTGGAAGCCACCAACACAGAGGCCTTCTGTATCAGTTGCCACTCGATGGAGAGCAATCCCTATCAAGAGCTGCAGCAAACTGTGCATTGGTCGAATCACTCCGGCGTGCGGGCAACCTGCCCAGACTGCCACGTGCCCCACGACTGGAGCCGCAAGATAGCCCGTAAGATGGAAGCATCTCACGATGTCTGGGGCTGGCTGTTCCAAACGGTCAACACTCCGGAAAAATTTGAAGCCAAGCGTCTGGAAATGGCCAGCCGTGAATGGAAACGCTTTGCCCGTGACAACTCCCAGGCCTGTAAAAACTGCCATGACTACAAGTCAATGAAATGGGAAGAGATGTCAGCCCTGGCGCAAAAACAGATGAAACAGGCGGCCGAGAAAGATCAGTCCTGCATCGATTGCCACAAGGGCATAGCTCACAAGCTGCCTGATATGGGCACAGCCAGAGCCCCGGAACTGATTGCCGAAGTGGGTTCGGGTGAGACTTCACTGCAACAGGGCGGCAAATATTTCAGCGCCTTGACCAAGCCTCTGTATCTGGATGACAAGAGCGCGGAAGAAGCCGGTACTCTGAACGTGGCCACCGAAATCAAGGTACTGGAGCTCAAGGGCAAGCGCGTCAAAATCGCCATCGATGGCTGGCGTAAAAAGATAGGTGCCGGCCGGGTGATCTACATGGACTTCGGTATCAATATCCTCTCGGCTCAATTGACCAAGGCCGCTGCCGAAACCGACGGGGTGATCAAGACCTTTGAAGAGAAAGAAGATCCCATGACTGGCCTCAAGTGGCAGCGTGTGGAAGCCGAGATCTGGACCGACAGCGATTATCTGCTGACCGAACTGGCACCACTCTGGGGCTATGCCCGCAGCACTTATGCCTCTAGCTGCAGTGTCTGTCACACCCAGCCCGATGAGCATCACTTTGATGCCAACACCTGGCCGGGCATGTTCCAGGGGATGTTGGCCTTCGTCAACATGGATCAGGACACCCAGGCACTGGTGCAGAAATACCTGCAACAACATTCTTCCACCTTCAGCAAAGAAGAGCACTAAGAGGTTGGCGTTATGAACAGAAGAGACTTTTTAAAAGGCCTGGCCTCCACTTCCGTTGTGGTTGCCGGAAGCAGTTCGGTACTCGCTCCCCTGTCGGCGCTGGCCAAGGGGATGGATGACGGTGACGCCTGGCTGACCACAGGCTCCCACTTCGGTGCATTTCGTATCAAGCGCCGCAACGGGGTTATTGCCGAAGTCAAACCACTGGAATACGACAAGTATCCCACCGACATGATCCGCGGTATCCGTGGCCTGGTCTATAACCCATCACGGATCCGTTATCCCATGGTGCGGCTCGACTTCCTGCTCAAGGGACACAAGAGCAATACCCATGAACGCGGCGACTTCCGTTTCGTTCGTGTCACCTGGGACAAGGCCTTGACTCTGTTCAAAGAGTCGCTGGATATCATTCAAACCCAGTACGGCCCATCTGGCCTGCACGCCGGACAAACCGGTTGGCGAGCCACCGGACAGCTGCACTCAAGCACCAGCCATATGCAGCGCGCCATTGCTATGCACGGCAACTTCGTCAAGAAAGTAGGCGACTACTCCACCGGCGCCGGGCAAACGATTATGCCTTATGTGCTGGGCTCTACCGAAGTGTACGCTCAAGGCACCTCCTGGCCGCTGATCCTCGAGCACAGCGATACCATAGTGCTCTGGTCCAACGATCCATATAAAAACCTGCAGGTGGGCTGGAACGCCGAAACCCACGAGTCCTTCGCCTATCTGGCGCAGCTCAAGGAAAAGGTCAAAGCCGGTAAGATCCGGGTGATCAGCATAGATCCGGTCGAAACCAAGACCCAGGCCTATCTGGGTTGTGAGCAGCTGTATGTCAACCCACAAACAGACGTGGCCTTGATGTTGGGTATCGCCCATGAGATGTACACAGCCAAGCTGCACGATGCCAAGTTTATCGAAGGCTATAGCCTGGGCTTTGAAGAGTTCCTGCCCTACCTCCTGGGCGACAAAGACGGCATCGCCAAGACTCCGGAATGGGCCGAAGCCATCTGTGGCGTCAAGGCTGAAGTCATCCGCGATCTGGCCCGTACCCTGACCAAGGGCCGCACCCAGATCATGATGGGCTGGTGCATTCAGCGTCAGCAACACGGTGAGCAGCCTTACTGGATGGCAGCGGTACTGGCCACCATGATAGGCCAGATAGGCCTGCCTGGCGGTGGTATCAGTTATGGTCACCACTACTCGGGTATCGGCGTACCTGCCACAGGTGCCGCCGCGCCGGGCGCCTTCCCGCGCAACCTGGACGAAGGCCAAAAGCCACTGTTCGACAACAAGGACTTCAAGGGTGCCAGCAGCACTATTCCGGTCGCCCGCTGGATAGATGCCATTCTGGAACCCGGCAAGACTATTGATGCCAACGGCAGCAAGGTCACCTATCCGGATATCCGCATGATGGTGTTCTCGGGCAACAACCCCTGGAACCACCATCAGGACAGAAACCGTATGAAGCAGGCGTTCCGCAAGCTGGAATGCGTGGTCTCCATAGATGTGAACTGGACCGCCACCTGCCGCTTCTCTGACATAGTCTTGCCCGCCTGTACCACCATGGAGCGCAACGATATCGATGTCTACGGTGCCTACGCCGGCCGCGGTATTCTGGCGATGCACAAGATGGTTGAACCGCTGTTTGAAAGTCTGTCTGACTTTGAGATATTCACCCGCTTTGCCAAAATACTCGGCAAAGAGAAGGAATACACCCGTGGGCTAACCGAAATGGAATGGCTGGAAAAACTCTACAACGAGTGTAAGGCCGCCAACCAGGGCAAGTTTGCCATGCCGGACTTCAACGAGTTCTGGAAGCAGGGTTATGTGCACTTCGGTGAAGGGCAAAACTGGGTCAGACACGCCGACTTCCGCGAGGATCCTGAGATCAACCCCTTGGGTACTCCTTCAGGCCTGATTGAAATCTTCAGCCGTAAGATTGCCCAGTTCGGTTATGATGACTGCCCAGGCCACCCAGTGTGGATGGAAAAATCCGAGCGCAGTCACGGTGGTCCAGGCAGCGATAAGTACCCGGTTTGGCTGCAGTCCTGCCATCCGGACAAGCGCCTGCACTCACAGATGTGTGAGTCCAAGGAATATCGCGAAACCTATACGGTGCAAGGGCGTGAGCCGGTTTACATCAACCCTGAAGATGCCAGGGCCCGCGGTATCAAAGACGGCGATCTGGTGCGGGTGTTCAACGACCGCGGTCAACTACTGGCCGGTGCCGTCGTCTCCGGCCGTTTCCCCAAAGGGGTAATTCGGATCCATGAAGGCGCCTGGTATGGCCCGGTCGGCAAAGATGGCAGCGTCGAAGGCGGCGCCGAAATCGGTGCCCTGTGCAGCTATGGTGACCCCAATACCCTGACTCAGGATATAGGTACCTCCAAGCTGGCGCAGGCTTGCTCGGCCTACACTTGCCAAGTGGAGTTTGAAAAATTCACCGGTAAGGCGCCCAAGGTATCCTCCTTCGATGGGCCGATTGAGATAAAAATCTAAGGGAAGGTGCAAACAAGTCCCACGAGAACTTATTCGCATCATCCCTAATCGCAGATAACTGAGGTAAGCCAATGGAACAGTTAAACCAAGGCAGAGCCATGCTGTACAACTTCCTCTCGGGCCTGTTCGCCCGCGAGTTGAATGCCGAGCGCCTGAATCAATTGACGGCGCCGCAGAGCAAGGACTTCTGGCAACAGCTGAGCAGCGATCCTGCCCTCAAGCAAGAAGCCAAGCTGATGGAGCAAAAACTGCTGGCCATCGCCTGGATGCAGGACAGAGACAAGGCGCTGCTGGAGCTGGCGGCAGACTTCTGCGGGCTGTTTCTGGTGGGTAGTAAACAGAGTGCTTCGCCCTATGCAGGCCTCTATCTGCAAGCGGATGACGATGTCACCCTGTTCGGTGAACAGCATCAACAGATGCTGACCTTTTTGCAGCGAAGTCAGCTGCAGCTGAGCGGTGACTTCCCCGAGCCCGCCGACCATCTGGCGGTGATTCTGGCATACCAAGCTCATCTGTGTCTGAACGCCTCGGCCTCAACGCAGCAAGAATTTCTGCAAGAATGTCTGCTCAGTTGGTTGGAGCCATTTTGTCAGCGGGTGATCGAATGCGATCGCGGCGGTTTTTATGCCGCGCTCGCGCGCCTGACCCTGGCCTTTGTTCAAAGCGATGCCGAATGGCTAAAAGGCGCCGCAGCGCACTGAGCGAGGCGATTTAGACCAGTGCTGACTCAAGTGCTTGCCTGAATCAAACGTAACACAGCCTCCCCCTAATCAAAGGATCAAAGGGTCAAAGGGCGCCAACTCGAGTATCGAGCGGCGCCCTTTCTATATCATCAGTAGCCGGTAAATGCTGCGCTTCTTCTCTTTCGCTTAAACCCCAGGTAAAAAGCACCTTAGTCTGATTGCTGCTCAAGCCAGTTTTCGAGCGCCTGCAATGATGCCGCTACGCAATCTGTCAGCTCGGTAAGTTCCTCGTCGCTCAAAGGATTGCCAACCTTGATGGACTGTTCCAGTGCGGCGCAGCGCAAATGCAGCGCTTCAAGCCCCATGTTGCCACTGCTGCCCTTGAGTGCGTGCAGCTTGGCAGCCATGATATCCCGTTGCCCATCCGCCGCCTTTAAAGCTTGCAGCTGCGCGTCACAGCTATCCACAAACTGTTGCCGCATCTCCAGCAAAGTGGCCTTGCCGAGTACCTGCAAGTCCTGCTCAAGTTGCTCCAGCGCCAGCCATTGGGCGTTGTCCGTATTGCGGGATTTAAGGCCCGGCGCTTGGATATCCTCCTCCTTATGGCGCTCATCACTCAGATTCGAGCCGGAGACAACCCCTAGCCAATTGGCCAGTGCCTGCAATCCCAAGGGCTTACCCAGCACTGTATCAAAGCCCATGGCCTGATAATCAGCCATGTCCTGAGTCTGCAACTGGGCGGTAAAGGCGGCAATAGGCACCTTGGTGCCCAGCTGTTGCCTGAGCTCAGGCAACAGCTCGCTGCCGGAGCCGTCACTCAGCTGTAAATCCAGCATCACGGCATCAAAGGGGCCTGACGTGTTATCAAGCAACACACTTCGCGCCTCAGCCAAACTGACACACAAGAGTGATTCATGTCCAAGGTGCGCCAAAAAGCCCTGAGCCACCAGGGCGTTAACCCTGTTATCTTCCACCAGCAACACCCGCTTGGCGATTTCACTCTGCGGCAGGCGACTCGATTGTTGCTCCCCCTGCTCACAGGGCTGAAGCGGCACACTGAAACTGAAACGGCTGCCCTGCCCCGGCGTACTGATAACGTCTATGGCGGGCTCATCCTCGCTCTCACGGCCATTCATCAGTTGCACCAGGTCACGACTGATACTCAGCCCAAGCCCGGTACCCCTGGCACTGGCATGGGTCGCCTCTGTGGCATAGGGGGTAAACAGATGCGCCATGGCTTCGGGGCGGATGCCGATACCTGTGTCAGTCACGCTGAAGCACAGGCGTGCACCTTCAATACTGACCTCCAGAGTCACACTGCCCTTGGTGGTAAACTTGATCGCATTGCCCAGAAGGTTAAATAATACCTGCCTGAGCTTGGGCCCATCAAGCCAGACCCATTCGGGCAATTCCGGCTTTAACAACCTGAGCTCAAGCCCGGCAAGATTGGCCCCGGCCAACATGATGGCGGTCACTTCGTTGAGCAGCGCCGGCAACTCCACAGCCCTTGGCTCATTGAGCAGCCTACCCTGCTCCAGACGTGAAAAATCGAGAATGTCATTGAGCACGGTTTGCAGTTGAGTGCCACTGTACTGGGACAACGCCAACATCTGCCGCGCCTTGGCGGGTAACTCCGCCTGCCCCAGCAGACTCAGGGTACCGAGCAAGCCATTAAGCGGTGTACGTATTTCATGACTCATGGTTGCCAAAAACAGCGACTTGGCCTGACTGGCTTCCTCCAACTGGGCATTGGTCTGGGCGAGCTCGCGGGTTCGCTCGGCGACCTTCAGCTCCAGCGCTAATTTATGCTCGGTCAACTCGGCGGCGGTGCGTTGCAGATCCTGCTGCAACTTTTGATTATGAGCCGTTTTCTGTTTGAAGGCTTCCAGCGCCGAGGCCATGGCAGTAAGTTCATCATCACCGTAGGAGCGTATACTGACATTGGTATCGCCAAGACTCAGGCGACTGAGTGCCTGGGTGGCATCGCTCAAGCGCCGGGCGATGCCCTTATAGATAACCTGCCAACTGACAAACAGGATCAGCAGCAACATCAAAGCGCCCGTCCCCCAGAGCCCTGCGCTGGCCCAATTGAGCTGCCCCAGATAGTCGCGGCGGGCCAAATTCAGCTGTTGCTGTTGGCCTTCGAGGGCGGCATCCACGGTTTGCTCCATCGACTTGAGGTTATCAGAAATCACCAATTGCCTTTGTTCCAGTTGCTGCTGCAACTGCCATATCGCTTCGGCCAATTGTTGACCGGCAATGACCTGGTCAAGACGAGCAAATTCTGCCTCGAGCGCCTCGGCTCTACCTGGGTCCCGAACCAAATCGGCCACAGGAATACGCTTGAGCAATCCCGGGGACAGGGCATCATCGGTCAACGGCGCCTGGTTGATGGCGCCGACCAAGTCTTGCGGCGCATCGGCCGCGGCAAATATCTGCCCGAGCAAGGCTATCTTGTGGGTCAGTTTCAGGGCGCGGTTGAGCTGCTCGGCGCTGCTGAGATCCAGCTCTATAATGTCATCTACTGTCTCAGCGCCAGGGATCTGGCTCAGCTTGGCAATAATAACTGAATCCAGCACCGCCAGCTCGGAACGCAGCAGATTATCGGCCTGCTTGGAAGCCTGTACCAGTAAAAGTCCTTGCTGCTTCAGCGCTTGGGTACGCTCAAGTCGCTCGCCAGTCTGTTCGCCGAGTAAGGTCAGCTCGGCGATAATGGTGGCCGCCGCCTGTTTAAGGTTGGCCGAATCCGGCACCGCCAACTGCTCCAGGGTCGCTATCGCCGCCAACATGCGATTGCTTTCAAGAGACAGGCGGCGTCCCAAATATTGACGCTGCTTTTCATCTGCAACTGTGCCCAGGCGCTGGGCATTCTCCGCCAACGAGGTGGCCGACTGCGATAACTGCCGCGCGGCTTCTGATGCGGGCAAGGCCTTCTCATACAGAAAACTGTCGGCACCCTTGACCCAGTGCAGGCTCAAATTGCCCAGAGTCACCAGTAATAACAGCAACAGCGCCAGTAAACAGAACGCCAGCATCAGACGGCCGGTCAGGCTGCTCAGCCATGAAGATAAAGGTCTCACTTGTTATCCTTGTTGATACCGGTTCGCATAGGCATTGACTCACTCAAACATTCAGCAGGAATGCTATGGTAGAATACTTGCATCATATATCAGGGCCTTCCCCATGAGCCAATTTTCCGCCAAGTTTGAGGCTGTGTTGCCTGCAACTAAAAAACCGCTACAGCTGTGGTTATTGGCTCTGCTGATGTTTATCCCTGCCGCGCTGGCCAATGAAGCCTGGGAGCTGGAGCAACGCAGTCCTTTCAACGAAGCAATCCAGCAGGCCAGCCCTCTGACCCACACGCCGCTCACCAAGGCCAACAAACCTTGGAAACTGTGCGCGTTGGTGCCGCATCTGAAAGATGCTTACTGGATAGGGATTAATTATGGCTTAGCCAAACAGAGCCAAGTATTGGGGCTCGGGCTGGAACTCCATGAAGCCGGTGGCTATGGCAACACTCAAACCCAGTTGGCACAACTCAAATCCTGCCTCGATGGTGATGCCGATGCCATTTTGCTCGGCGCCGTCAGCCCACACCTGCTTGAGGGCCAGGCGCTTGAGCTGACCAAGCCGGTGTTGGCGCTGGTGAACCAGTTGGCAGACAGCCGAGTACAAACCCATATAGGAGTCAACTGGTATCAGATGGGTTATCTCACAGGTCAATTTCTCGCATCCAAACCATATCAACGTCTGGCGATGCTGGCGGGGCCCGAAGGCCGCGGTGGTACCGATCTGGTGGAAAAAGGCGTCGGACAAGCACTGCAAGACAGCACCGTAGAGATAGTGGCCGTGATGCATGCCGACAACAACCGCAATCTCTACCGGGATCAGCTCAATCTGTTGCTTAACCAAAATAAGCCGCCGCTGCCACAAGCCTTACTCGGCAGTGCTGTGGCGATTGAAGCCGCCATGGGCACTCTGAGACAGAGAAATATGACGGATAAAATGGCGCTGGTAAGCAGCTACTTGTCTCCGGATGTCATGCGAGGCCTCAAGCGCAACAAGGTCGCTTATGCCAATGATGACAGAGTGGTACTACAGGGGCGGCTGGCGGTCGATCTCGCCGTTAGGCTGTTGCAGGGGGAAAAGGCGTTTGGTGATATAGGCCCGGCAATTTTGCAATTGCGCCCGGATAACCTCAACAGCATGCAACTAGATGACAGTTTGGCACCGGCGGATTTCTACCCGGTATACAGAGTGGAAGCCAAGGGCTCAGAACTCAGTCGCTAACATCGGCGGCAAACAGATAACCTTCACCATGCACAGTGACAAACAGCTCTGGACTCAGCTTGCTGCGCAGACGCCGAATAATCACATCTATGGTACGGTCGTTAACATCCTGATCCCTGTGACTGGTTTGTTGCATCAAGCGCTCTCTCGATAGCACCTGCTGCGGGTGCAGGGCAAAGGCCACCAGCAGTTCAAACTCAGCCTTGGTCAACTTGATAGCCTGCCCATCCAAGCTCAAACGGCGGCTATTGAGCTGCAGGTGATAGCCTTCGAAATAAAGATTGTCGTCCGAGCGCGACAGTTGTTCGGCCGTTTGTTGCTGCGCCTTCTTCACCAGAGAGATGCGCCAGAGCAGATTTTTGACCCTGACCCTGAGCTCACGAAACTCAAACGGCTTGGTGACATAATCATCGGCGCCCATTTCCAGGCCAACTATTTTATCTATCGCCTCATCCCGGCCGGTCACCAGAATAATGCCCACATCTGAGCGACTGCGCAGCTCACGGGTCAGCATCAAACCATCGTCACCAGGCATATTGATATCCAGCATCACCAGGTCCACATGCTGTTGTTGTAGTTGCTGCCACATCTGCTCACCGTCAGCGGCCTCCATCACCTGGTAACCATCTTTTTCAAAGTAGCCTTTTAAACGAGTCCTAATGATAGCCTCATCGTCCACTATCAATATGCGGTATGCCATGCTTGTATTCCAACCGGCTGGGATAGAGGCCATTATTCACAATTTTTCATATTTTGTCTGTAGCGGATAGATATTTGACCTGAGTTCGGTGCTAAGCGCTTTTTATGTGGCTACAATAAGGACGAATCAAAAATTAAAGGACTGAATATGGACGAAAAGCGCAAGTTTTCGCGGATCCTGTCTAGCATAGATGCCCAGCTGAGCTGCGGTGACAAGGTGTGGAGCACCCATTTGCTGGATCTCTGTCTCAATGGCGCCATGGTGGAAGAACCTGCCGATTTCGCTCCCGAAGGCGTGCTGAAGCTGAGTTTTTGCCTGCCCCAGTCCGAAGTTGAACTGTGCATGGAGGCTGATGTCGTGTATCGCCGCAACGGCCTTCTGGGCCTCAAGTGCGGGCTTATTGATATCGAGAGTATCAGTCACTTAAGACGGCTATTGGAGCTGAATCTTGGTGATGCCTCACTGCTGCACCGGGAGTTGGAACAGTTTATCGCCGAACATGAACAGAGCCGCTGAAGCGGCTCCTGCTTCACAGGTCACAGGGCGGCAATAGCCCTGTTTGCCGGGCTATTACTCCACATAGCACTCACATAGCGCTCACATAGCAATCATAAAGCCCCGAGTGCCTCGCTGAGTTTGCTCACCCCTATCACCTGCATCCCCTGAGGCGGCTTTTTCGGCATATTGGCCTTAGGCACAATCGCCCGGGTAAAGCCATGCTTGGCAGCTTCCACCAAACGCTCCTGACCATTGGGCACAGGACGTATCTCACCGGAAAGGCCCACTTCGCCGAACACCACCAGATCCCTGGGCAGAATATCACCACGGAAACTGGAAACCATGGCCAACAGCAGAGTCAAATCGGCGCTGGTTTCTGTCACCTTGACACCACCGACCACGTTAACAAATACATCCTGATCCGACATCTGTAAGCCGCCATGACGATGCATTACCGCCAGCAACATAGCCAAACGATTGGCATCCATCCCCACGGCGACTCGCCGCGGATGCGACAGTGCCGAGCTGTCCACCAACACCTGTAGCTCCACCAGCAGCGGCCGGGTGCCCTCCCAAACCACCATCACCAAGGAGCCGGAGGCAGCTTCATCGGCGCGTGACAGGAATATCGCCGACGGATTGGCCACTTCCTTGAGCCCCCGTTCCGTCATGGCGAACACTCCCAGCTCATTGATGGCACCGAAGCGGTTCTTATGGGAGCGCAGGGTACGGTAGCGGCTATCGCTGTCCCCTTCAAACATCACGGAGCAATCTATACAGTGCTCCAGCACCTTGGGGCCGGCCAGAGAGCCATCTTTGGTGACATGGCCGACCATGATAATGGCGATACCATTTTGTTTGGCAAAACGGGTCAGAAAAGCGGCCGACTCACGAACCTGGGCCACACTGCCGGGGGAAGACTGCACATCGCTGATATGCATCACCTGAATCGAGTCTATCACTATGACCTTGGGCTTCTCCCGCAGTGCCACAGTGCAGATGGTCTCGACACTGGTTTCGGACAACATCTTCAAACGTCCGGTGGGCAGACCCAAACGATGGGCACGCATAGCCACTTGCTGCAAAGATTCCTCGCCGGTGACATAGAGAGCCGGCATTGTCTCTGCCAGCTGACACAAAGTTTGCAGCAGCAAGGTACTCTTACCGGCCCCCGGATGACCGCCAATCAGGATGGCACTGCCGGCGACTATGCCGCCACCGAGCACACGGTCGAATTCGATAAAGCTACTGGGGATCCTGGGCACTTCGTTGAGATCTATCTGATCCAGCGTCTGGATCTCACTGGCACCGGCACCGGCATAACCGCTGAACTGCCCCCCCCGGGATGGTGTGGCTGCCCCCAGTCTGACTTCGGTAATGGTATTCCATTCATGACAAGCACTGCACTGCCCCTGCCAACGGGGAAAGTCCTGGCCACATTCGTTGCACACGTATGCTGTTTTATTCTTCGCCATCTGGGTTCAAACTTGTGTAAAATCTGTAATAGTTAATTAAAATAATTGCACTTTCAAAGTGATAGTTTCAGCGCGATAATCCCGATTTGGGTTCAAGCTTCCCAAAGCCGGGCCGACATAAGACTAACAGTCAGCACAAGAATAAGCACCCTTTAAAGAGCGAGTCCATGAGCCCAGATCACCACAGCGCCCTGATTGAGCAACTCAAGCCCCTGATGATGGAGCCGGACTTTAGTGAGATCTTCTTGCAGCTCACCGCCGAAGAGTCCAACTCGACCCGCTTTCTGTTAAAGATGGAAATCCAGCGCCTGGCTTCCCCCTGTCTGAGGATCATTGATCTCAGAGACAAATCGGAACTGCCCTGCCTGGAGTATCGCTTCGCTGACCAACGCCATTATCTCGATGCCCCGGCCAAAGAGGCCTTAGATGCCGCACTGGCGCTGTACCGCAACCAGTACACAATGGGAGTATATGAACAGGTGATGGAGGCTCATCGCCAGCGTCGCCAACGACTACAGCAAACGCCCCGCAATCAGGAAGGCCAGGAGAATCCCTATCTGGTACCCGGAATCGTCCTGGGACGTTACTTCAACCGCAGTGAAGAGCGGATGAACTACAGCATCAAGATAGCGGTTTCCCAACCCGGCAGAGAAGAGTTGCGCGGCAATACCGCAGATCTTTCCGTCGGTGGCGCCAGGGTGCGCCTGCCCGCCAGACACAACTTCGATCTCAACCGGCCGCTAAGGGTCAAGCTACTGGACCTCAGCGATGAATACTATTACCGGGATCTGCAACTCGGAGTCGACTACCAGATAGTCGATGCCCAGACAGAGCAGGATACCTGCTGGATGCGGCTAAAACGCATCGGCGGCAGTGAGCAGCTCTCCGAGCTACTTGCCAGCCTTATTCGCGGTTATAAGTTCCGTTACAAGGTGGATGTCAACGATGTACTGACAACAGCAACAGGACTGGGATTTGAGCGCCATTATCTGGCCCATCTGCCACACCTGCCGCTGTTTATCGAGCAGGACAGCCAAGGCAAGCCAACTATTGGCGCTTTGCTGCTGAGCCGGGACAATCAGGCACTGCTGCACGATTTTCTCGATGAAGCCGATATCAACCAATTGCCGGGACTGCTGAGCAAGCAGAGACTGGCGGCCATGCTCGCCGAACCGGACAACGCCGAGCACAGATTACTGTTCAGCTTTACCTATAATGCCCGTGGTCAACTCTACTTCTACTCAGCCAGCCTCAGCGAGCTGAAAAAAAGCCGCTTGCAACCTCTGTTTCTGGGCTTTGGTGCCACCAAGGGCAGTTGGAAGGTTATCCAGGTGAGCCTGGATGCCATAGACCACCAGGGTTCCTACAAGGCCTCCATGCTCCCGGGGGATGACAGCAACTACTCGGCACTGACCGAGCAGCAACTGAGCAAATACAGCCACATATTACAGTTGATGGACGTGACCGACGAACAGGCCACCGAAGAGTATCGTCGCTGGCCATTCAAGATGGACGCCAATGAGCTCAAGCGTTTCGGCCAAACCAAAATCACCACCAACAGTATCCGATTGGTGTCCATGTATTTCAGCGAGCGACGTCAGGAAGCCAGGTTCTCCTTCAAGACCTTGGTCAACATCAGTCAGGGAAAACAGCAATACACAGGGATCACCCACGACATTTCCAGTCGTGGCCTGCAGCTGAATCTGGATGAGAACGCGACTCTCAATCCCAAGGAGCCACTGCTGCTGAGCTTTCCCAAGCTGCAAGAACTGGCGCCCAAGGCAAAACTGCAGGCACTGCCCTACCGCTTGGTGCGCAGCCGTAAAAACGGTGTCACCCTGCATCTGGCGGCGGTGATGGGCCACACGCCTCATCCGGGAGTGGAGTTTTTGCAGCGCCTGATAGAGCAAAACCGCGAGAAATTGCAGCAACTGACAGAAAATAACTCTGAGGTCAAAGAACTGGCCGAAGGAATGAAAAACCTCTTGATGCGCAAACTGCATTCAGTGCCTTTCCTTGTGGAAAAAACCGTCAAGTCTTTCCGTTTTTCGGCGCTGGGGGTCGGCGTCAAGCCGGATGTCGTCAGCGACCTGTTCGCCAACAGCAGCGCTGAACAGTTGCAGTTCAATCTCGAACCTTTACTGCAAGACGGCCGGCTGAAGCGCGACTTTATCGGTCCGATACGGGCAATGAAGCCGCAGATGACCATGGACAGCTTCGAAGTCTTTGTGCAGTTGGTGCGCCAATCCAGCGGCCAGTTGCGGCTGCGCTGCACTGCCCGCCATGAGCTGACAGAGCGTCAGGCTCAAATAGATTTTATTCGTCAGGCGCAATCGCTCGGCAGCTTTATGGCCTTGAAAGTCTATCGCGGCGCTGCCGGTAAACCGGATCTGGGCTATATCCGCCGCGAGCTGGAATATATAGGTGTCCATGCCAAGCACAAGGCCAAGAAGCTCGAAGAGATGCTATGGCGGGTCGTGGGCGTCGGCGAGTTTTTGGAGATCACCAGCGAGGTATTGCTGCGCTACCCGGAACTGAACCCTGAAGCTCAATCACTGACGCTGGAAAGCTCAAAGCCCTGATACCAGGCAAGCACCTTGTTGAAATGATCGGTCGGAGCATCCACATGGGTCAGCATATCCGCATGACCATAGTCGTGGCGATTGCCGTTTTCCCGTGACAGCAAGGTAAAGCGACTATTCTGCAAGCCGCATTCGGCCATCATATCCAACACATCTTCCGGGTTGCCGAGCACAGTGTCATTCTGTCCGGCGATAAACCAACTCTTGGGCCAAGTGGCTTTGGCGGCAGCCTGGCCATAGTCAAAACCATCGTCATGATCTATCCAATCTCCGCGCACCCAATCTATGCTCTGCTGCAACGAAGCCCGGCTCTCGTTATCCATGCCCATGCGCCACTTGTCGGCCGCAAGATAGCCGTGACCGGCGGCAATCCCTGGAGCCAGGCGGTTCCAAACAAGATCCACCATCAACCACTTTTTCAGTGACCTGACTCTTATGGTGCGCTTGCTGCCAAAGGTAAGCAGTGATGCCACCGAGGCTTGCAGCTCAGGAAACCGGGCCAGGGCACTGGTCATCAGCACCCCGCCCCAGGAATGGGCGCACCAATGCAGCTTGTCCAGCGACTCGGCCTTAAGCAGATATTGCTGCACCAAGGGTAGTTGTTCACGGATGACCTCGCCTTGCCCAAGCTCGAACCCACGCGCCAGCTTAGGCGTGCTGAGGCCACGACCTGCACTATCCATTACATAGACGGTAAAGCCCGCCTGAGCCAGAAACGGCGCCAGACCTCGACCGCTGCTGCTATAAAATACCCGGCCGTTGGACATGGCACCATGCAACATCAAAATCGGGATCTGATGCCGAAAACCGGCAGCGGGAGAAATTTTGCGAAGGTGCAGCTCACCATTGCGATAAGGCAGAAAGATTGATTGCTGTACAGTTTCCATGAATTGTGTCGTCACCGGGTTCTATAGCAGAAGCTAATAAAACCCGGTCATAAAAACAAGAGCAATCACTCTAGTTCTAACGGTTGACGCTTCAGCGCCCTTGCAGCAAGAAAGGTAATGCCTGCAGGCCCAGCTTATTGATCTTCGCCGCAGCCGCCGCAGCCAGCTTAGGTTTGGCATGATAGGCAATACCAAAATCGGCTGCCTGCACCATGGGGATGTCGTTGGCGCCATCGCCTATAGCCAACCTTTGCCCGGCAGCTATCTGCCACTGCCCGGCGCATTTTGTCACCACATCGGCCTTGAAGGCGGCATCCACTACCTGACCGCGAACCTCGCCGAGCAACTTGCCATCGCTTATCACCAACTCGTTGGCAAAGGCGGCATCCAACCCAAGCAACTGCTGCAGATGACCAACAAAGGGAGTAAAACCACCTGAGGCTACCACAGTGCGCCAGCCATGGGACTTGAGCTCGGCTATCATGCTCTCAAGCCCTGGACTCAGGGGCAAGCGGGCACAGAGATCATCAATAATACTTTGGTCGGCGCCCTTGAGCTTGGCCACCCTCTGGCGCAGGCTTTGTTCAAAGTCCAGCTCTCCCTGCATCGCCCGCTCGGTCACTTGTGCCACCTCGGCGCCCACTCCGGCAGCGGCCGCCAATTCATCGATACACTCAATGGTAATCGCGGTCGAGTCCATATCCATCACCAACAGGCCTGGAGTAGAAAGCTCAGGTAAATTCGCTGTCGCGGCTATGGGCAGGTAATCCAGCTCGCCAATTGACTCAAGACGTTGCAACATGGCTTGACAGGGGCTGGTTTCGAGTTGTAACTCAAGCCCATACAAGGATTGCTCGCGCTGCAAAATTGCCACCGCCCTCGGTGCCAGCTCAAGAAGCAAGTCGGCAACAGCAGCCGCGGCCTTTTCACTGAAGATCAACCGCAGTCGCTCGCCTTGAGCGTGTAGCCCTTCCTTGAATGCCGGCCAAGTGTGCTGCTGCAGACTCAAGGTATAGACGCCATCTTGACGCTGACTGGCCAACAGGGGAAAAGGTAAGACTGACTCCATGGTCACTGCTCTCCGGCTATCGGGCATACCCATAATCCATTATGATTAGGGAAACACCGAATTGATTAAGGGACAAAGTATTGTTGTTCAAGGGCCTTAAAAAAAGCCAGAAGATCAGCAGACTGCTGCAGATCGCCATAGCCGTCACTCTGCTGGTCGGCCTGGTCCAGCTGTGGCAGACAAGCCTACTACAAGGGCAGCGGCTTCTGAAGACCCAAACCCAAAAGATGGCCAGATTATTGGTGCAACAAACAGCCTACGGTGCCGCCCCGGCGCTGCAACTGCAAAATGATGAGCAGTTGCAGTGGCTCGCCAGCGCATTGGTGGAAGATCCCAAGGTGATGGCGGCGACTATCTACAGTGAGGATGGCCAGCGCTTATCCTTTGCCCAGGACGTCAGCCCCGAATTGTTGGAGCCGGATTCCCCGGAACTGGATGATCTGCTGGCGCCCTATCCCCCTTATGTCGAGCCGGTGATCCAGCAAGGTAACAACCTGGGGTTTGTCGAAGTCAGGTTGGATCCCAAGCTGTTTTTCAATGAGATCCAGGAAGCCCACCAGCTGAATATGGAGCAGCAGCAACTGATGCTGATAGTCGCGGGCTTTATCGGCCTGCTATTATCACGGGCCTTGTCGTTCAAACGCGCCGACTTTGACCGCCGCCGCACCCGGGTCAAACGCAGGCGTAAAAAGCTCAAGCAGCAAGACAAAGCAGCCGCCAAGGAAGCCGCGGATACTGAACTGATTGCCACCGAAAGCCAAGATTCAGCCCCGGATACAGGCGAATCCCAGACAGAGCTTGCCGCTGAATTCAACACCAATACGTCTCCCAAACAGGCTGAACAGCCCGCCAAAGCATCGGCCACAAAGGCTGCCAGGCCAGAGCTCTCAGAGGTAAACACCGAATCTGGGATTGGCAATAAAACAGGGGAAAAAATCCAAACAGAAACAGGCTCTGAAACTTCAGCATCCCCAATTGACCCAAGTAACCAAAGAGACCAAAGAGACCAAAGCGAAGCCAAGCAAGCCAAGCAAGCCAAGCAAGCCAGCGATAGCCTGAACCCGGATCCTGTCGATGCGGACAATCCCCGCAGTAAACGTCCCAGGACAGAAGTAGCCCCCAAACGGGAGTCACAAACTGCAGAAGCAAACAAAAAGAACAACTAGCCTGAAAGCTAGCTTCTGCTGCAGAGCTGCGCTCCAGGAATAAACGAAAAGGCTTAAACAATAAGGGCTCCCGAGGGAGCCCTTATGATGTCAGTTCGCTACCGGATTACAGGGTAACCGCGGCGTCTAGCGTCATGACGATCATATCGTTGAAAGTGGTTTGACGCTCATCAGAGCTGGTCTTCTCACCGGTACGGATATGGTCGGAGACAGTTACCACGCAAAGAGCGCGGGCACCGAATTCATGGGCAACACCGTAGAGACCGGCAGCTTCCATTTCCACACCCAGTACCCCCATCTTTTCCATCACGTCGAACATTTCAGGATCCGGAGTGTAGAAGAGATCGGCAGAGAACACGTTACCTACACGAATTTTGGTACCGTGAGCCTTGGCTGAGTCAACCACAGCGCTCATCAGCTCATAGTTGGCGATAGCGGCAAAGTCCTGGCCCTTGAAACGCAGACGGTTTACCTGGGAATCGGTGCAGGCGCCCATGCCGATGATCACATCGCGCACTTTCACGTCAGTACTGATTGCACCACAGGTGCCCACACGGATCAGGTTCTTGACACCATAGTCCTTGATAAGCTCAGTGGCATAAATGGAGCAGGAAGGGATACCCATACCTGAACCCATCACAGAGATACGCTTACCTTTGTAAGTACCGGTAAAACCAAGCATGTTACGTACATCGGTAACCTGCTCTACGTTTTCCAGAAAGGTTTCGGCAATGTACTTGGCCCGCAGTGGATCGCCAGGGAAAAGTACGGTTTCAGCGAATGCGCCGTCAACTGCATTTATATGTGGTGTTGCCATCGAAATAACCCCGTTAGTTTTATAAAGACTCAAGTCTGTTTATTAAAGACGGCTCCGGCGAGGGAGCCAAATCTTGTCAGCGAATAAATGATTCGCCGTATTCCATTGGTTCCAGCTTGAAGTAGCTGGCAATGGATTGGCCGATATCGGCAAAGCTCTTGCGACGCCCCAACGAGCCGGCACTCAAACCTGCGCCATAGGCCAGAACCGGCACATGTTCGCGGGTATGATCTGTGCCTTCCCAGGTAGGGTCGCAACCATGGTCTGCGGTCAGGATAAGCAAGTCATCCTTATTCAGCAGTGCCAGGATTTCAGGCAATCTTGCATCAAAGTATTCCAGTCCCCGGGCGTAACCTGCCACGTCGCGGCGGTGACCATAATGGGAGTCGAAATCCACGAAGTTGGTGAAGACTATGGTGTTGTCACCGGCAGCCTTGACCTGCTCCAGTGTAGCATCAAACAAGGCTTCCAGGCCCGAGGCCTTAACCTTGCTGGTGATACCGCAGTGGGCATAAATATCGGAAATTTTACCGACACTGACCACTTGGCCGCCGGCGGCTTTGAGCTTATCCAGCACAGTTTTCGCCGGTGGCTCTACTGCGTAGTCACGGCGATTGCCGGTGCGAGCAAAATCGGCGGCGCCGCTGCCAACAAAAGGTCGCGCTATGACTCGGCCGATATTATATGGCTCAAGCTCTTCACGGGCGATTTCACACAAACGGTAGAGGTTCTCCAGGCCGAAGCTTTCTTCATGGCAGGCAATCTGGAACACAGAGTCGGCCGAAGTGTAGAAGATAGGCAGGCCGGAACGCATATGTTCTTCACCCAACTCTTCAAGAATCGCAGTTCCGGATGCGTGACAATTACCGAGGAAACCGCCAAGGCCGGCGCGCGCCAGGATCTTATCGGTCAATTCTTTGGGGAAAGAGTTTTGCTTGTCGCTGAAATAGCCCCAATCAAACAGCACGGGAACACCGGCCATTTCCCAGTGACCACTGGGGGTATCCTTGCCTGAGCTCAGCTCTTCGGCATGGCCATAAGCGCCTATCAGCTCGACATCGGCGTCAAACCCAGGGGCAAACTGACCTGTGCTTTCCATGGCGGCATGTGCCAGCCCCAGACGGCTAAGATTGGGCAACTTCAGCGGCCCTTCACGGCCATCATTGGCACGCCCTTCGGCACACTCTTTGGCGATATGACCAAAGGTATCTGAACCCAGGTCACCAAACTTGGCAGCATCACCGGCTGCACCGACGCCGAAGGAATCCAGCATTAAAATAATGGTACGTTTCATACTACTTCTCCTGGAGATCGGCGGCGCGGATGGCGCGATAAATCTCCGGTGTTTTCTCAGGGGCGCTGTCGCCAATGACTATGGCTCGGCGCACAGCGGCAGCGGCTTCTTCGAAGGCGCTTTCTGACTGGGCATGCACCATTGCCAGCGGCTTGTCGGCATTGATTTCATGTCCCAGGGCACAAACCTGTGTCAGGCCGACGCTGTAATCCAGGGCATCACCAGGCTTACGACGACCACCACCCAAAGTGACCACAGCCAAGCCGAGTTCACGGGTATCCATACTGTAAGCAAAGCCTGAACGCTCGGCATATACAGGACGAATAATCTTGGCTTGGGGCAAATATTTTTCAGGATGTTCGACAAAATCGGCCGGGCCACCCAGTCCGCAAACCATACGGGCGAAGATCTCGGCGGCCTTGCCATTATCCAGCACGGCGTTGAGCTTACTGCGGGCCTCGGCCTCATTGGCGGCAAGGCCACCGAGCAGCAACATCTCACTGCAAAGTCCCATGGTGACTTCGTAGAGGCGCGGATTACGATATTTGCCGGTAAGGAAATTCACCGCCTCAAGCACTTCGACCGCGTTCCCGGCGCAGGAGGCCAACACCTGGTTCATATCTGTCAGCAGCGCCGTGGTCTTGGTACCTGCACCATTGGCAACCGCAACAATAGAGCGAGCCAGCTCCTCGGATGCCTGATAAGTAGGCATAAAGGCACCGCTGCCCACTTTGACGTCCATCGCCAGCGCATCCAGGCTACAAGCCAGCTTCTTCGACAGAATAGAGGCGGTGATAAGCGGGATCGATTCGACGGTGGCCGTGTTGTCACGAATGGAATAGAAACGCTTGTCGGCGGGCACCAGATCGCCGGTTTGACCGATAATGGCCACACCGACCTCTTTAACTACCTTACGGAATAGTTCGCTGTCGGGCTCAGTCTGATAGCCGGGAATGGCGTCAAACTTATCCAGAGTACCACCTGTGTGGCCCAGACCACGACCGGAAATCATGGGAACATAACCGCCGCAGGCTGCCGCCATAGGGCCAAGCATCAGGCTGATAACATCACCCACGCCGCCTGTGCTGTGTTTGTCTATGACAGGGCCGTCGAGCTGCAGGCTATCCCAATTGAGCACAGTGCCGGAATCACGCATAGCCGTAGTCAGTGCGATGCGCTCATCCATGGTCATGTCGTTAAAATACACCGCCATCCCGAATGCAGCTATCTGACCTTCAGACACACTGTTATCGGTAATGCCTTTGACAAAGAACTGGATCTCCTCCTTGGAAAGCGCCATTTTTTCACGTTTTTTACGGATTATCTCTTGTGCCAGAAACATAATACTGCCTCCTTTCTGCTGCAACCTTGTCTATAAAAGCTGTTACAGCATTGGGGTTGGACGTCAAATGTGTAGTAATTTTATTACAGATACTAACCAAGTTTTGACGTCCCCAAATAGACTTGGATCACAATCAGCGGGGATTAGTAACCTTGAGTCGGTGCTGGTGCGTCAGCCAGTTCCAGCGTGTGCAGCAGACTGGCCAGCAGGCTGGATGCACCGAAACGGAAAGTCCGGGGAGACACCCAGTCACTGCCCAGAATACGCTCGGCTACGCCAAGAAATTCAGCAGCTTGGGCGGCATCACGCACACCACCGGCGGGCTTGAAGCCTACAGCAGGATTCTTCTCACTGATAACAGTCAGCATGATTTCAGCTGCTTCAAGAGTGGCATTGACCGGCACCTTACCGGTAGAGGTTTTGATAAAGTCAGCGCCGGCATCGATAGACAGCTCAGAAGCCTTGCGAATAAGCGCCGGGTCTTTCAGCTCGCCGGATTCGATGATCACCTTCAACAGCACATCTTCACCACAGGCTTCTTTGCAAGCCTTCACCAGCTCAAAACCAACTGTTTCGTTGCCTTCCATCAGCGCACGATAAGGGAATACCACATCCACTTCATCAGCACCGTAAGCGACTGCTGCACGAGTTTCCAGCACCGCGATAGCGATGTCATCATTGCCGTGAGGGAAGTTGGTGACTGTGGCAATACGGATATCATCGGCACCCATGGCATCCAGAGTCTTGCGCGCGATAGGAATAAAACGTGGATAAATGCAGATAGCAGCGGTATGACCGGCCGGGGTATTGGCCTTATGACACAGATCAATCACCTTCTGATCGGTATCATCATCATTCAAGGTGGTCAGGTCCATCAGTTGGATGGCGCGCTGTGCTGCTTGTTTTAAATCGCTCATAATTGCTCTCCGAGACATAAAATCAAAGGATTAAAAATCTGTCTTGGCAGCGCCAGAGGGGCTTTTGTGGTTATTGTTATGGCCGGGCCTTCGGGCGACGCCTGCATTTGACTGCAAATCATCTTTGTAGGGTATTCAACCTTGATAACGAGTATCACGACTTGAATCCTTGAAGACCGGGAAGGGGGAACTCGAGTTCCTTGCCTTGCCGCGAAAAATCCCTTTTAACGCGAGAAATCTGTCAACCTTTACATAAACAAGCTGAACCAGCTTCCGGCTATTAATCCGGGTTCATTGAACCCAATTCACTATAGCTCAGGCTTAGGTAAAGATTAAGTCAGAGCAAAATAAAAACGGGGGTCACCCAATTGGGTCACCCCCATCAGAACTTAGAACTTGTAGGTCGCGCTCAGGTAGTGAGACCAACCTGTAGATTCCAGAGCCAGAGCACCGGCACCATCTTCAATCAGGTATACGTCTTTAAAGCCTTTCAGGCCATAACCCAGAGCGTAACGGTCTGAATGCCAGTACAGACCGAAGAATACGTTACCACCATTGGTAGATGTTGGTACGAAAGCGGTCTTGTTTTCGTCAGCACCGAACTGGTAGTCGATGTAGCCCTGGAATGACAGGAAGCTCTTGTTGTCGAAGAAGTAGAAAGGCTTGAACCAGTTCATGGAGAACTGATAACCGTTCCATTCTTTGTTGTTCAGGTCGTAGTATCCATACAGGTTCATGCCGGTTTTGCCCAGCCATGGCACCATAACGTCAGCACCCACACCCCAGAAAGAGCTGTTTACACCTGTACCATCACCGTCGTTAATCAGACCGTCCCAGTTAAACAGAGTAGAGAAGTAAACTTCTTGAATTGGACCGAATGACAGATCTTTACCAAATACGGCATCCAAGGAGATACGTGGTGCAAATTTCATGAACAGCTTGCTGCTGCCTGAACCTGGGTTCTTGTCACCGTCGTTGGTGTACTGGTTACCCAGGTTAAACACGTCAACATAACCGTACAGGTCAAAGATACCGGAACGACCACCGAATTCCATTTCCAGGTAGTTGTGCTGATCACCTGTAGCTGGGTTATCGGGCTTCTCACCGATAGAATACATCAGGTTGAACTGCATCCACTTGTAATCACTGCCGTGCAGATCAGAACGATCAGCGGCGTAAGCATTGCCTGACATGGCGGCGACCGCGGTAGCGGCTAAAGCTAAAGTTTTAACGTTTTTCATCATCAACCCCATTCATCTTTGGTTCTCGCCACCCTCTTGGAGCGGCATTCTTTTAATTGGCGCCCGCATTCTACCTTCTCCGTCCAAAACTACAAGAAAGACAAAAATAAAATGCGAACACTTAATTTTATATTTGAACAAAAGTACCCATTTCACTCACTTGCCAGAAATATCTGCACTCTTGTTCTGCTCATCTTGCCAACCATAGATAGGCATATGAGCCAAGCAAAGCTAATTTGGAAATCGATTGGGTTAACAAGAGGCCTGCGAATTCAGGCCTCTGTTCACTACCGTCTTACAGTGCCAGGAACAAACCGGCCAGAGTCGCACTCATCAAGTTAGCCAGAGAACCGGCAACCACAGCACGCAGACCCAGTTTAGCCAGATCGTGACGACGATTTGGTGCCATGGCACCCAAACCGCCCAGCAGAATTGCGATGGAAGACAGGTTAGCAAAGCCACACAGAGCGAAAGAGACAATCGCCATTGTACGGGCTGTCATTGGCGCCTGAGTTTCAGCCACACACATAGGCAACTCTTTAGTGACGTCAGCGGCAACTGTAGTACAAGCCATAGCAGCATCATGGATGTAGGGTGCAAAGTTCATGTAAGCCACAAACTCGTTGACCACTATCTTCTGACCGATGAAAGAACCTGCAATCATGGCTTCATTCCAAGGCACACCAATGAGGTAAGCCAGCGGCATGAAGATATAACCCAGGATCAGTTCCAAGGTCAGGTTTTCCATGCCGAACCAACCGCCGATACCACCAATGATACCGTTGATCATGGCAATCAAACCGATGAAGGCCAGCAGCATAGCACCAACGTTCAGCGCCAGGTGCATACCGGAAGAAGCACCGGCTGCAGCAGCGTCAAGCACGTTAGCTGGCTTGTCAGGATCGTCCGGCAGCTCATCCATGTCGTTCTTGGCAGTTTCTGTCTCTGGGTGCATCAATTTGGCCATCAACAAGCCACCTGGAGCGGCCATGAAAGATGCCGCAACCAGATACTGGATCGGTACACCCATCTGCGCGTAACCTGCCAGAACAGAACCCGCGATAGATGCCAGACCACCGACCATAATGGCGAACAGCTCAGATTGAGTCATGGTAGGAATGAAGGGACGAACCACCAGAGGTGCTTCGGTCTGACCCACGAAGATATTGGCAGTGGCAGACATAGACTCGGTACGGCTGGTACCCAGGGCCTTCTGCAAGGCGCCGCCTATGATGCGGATAATCCACTGCATGATGCCCAGATAATAGAGCACAGCGATCAGAGAAGAGAAGAACACTATGATTGGCAGCACGTTTACTGCGAAGATAAAGCCGACCTTAA
Organism: Shewanella sp. MSW; assembly: GCF_007636515.1. Lineage (NCBI taxonomy): Bacteria > Pseudomonadati > Pseudomonadota > Gammaproteobacteria > Alteromonadales > Shewanellaceae > Shewanella > Shewanella sp. MSW. The sequence continues at coordinate 69,563 of NZ_LVDR01000012.1, read as the reverse complement.
AGTTAGCCAAATCACCAAACAGGAAACCGATACCATTTTGTGCATAACCGATAACACTGGAAACAGCGTCGGAGATACTTTTCAGGATATCTTTACCGACCGGCACATACAGCACAAAGCCACCGAAAGCGGCCTGAATCGCCAGTGCACCACCGACTGTTCTAAGATTGATTGCTTTCTTGTTGTTGGACAACAAGAAACCAATCGCGAGTAGGGTGACCACCCCTACCAAGCTCATAAGTATATTCATTAACCATCACCCTATTGTTAACGCTTTTTAATTATGTTGTTAACCAACCTTTTTCCGAGCAAGATTATACCCGACCTCCGGGGCAAAATCGTCGTTTTGATCAAGTTTTTGAAGTTAATTTTCAAAAGTTTAGTCACCGCATGTAATGCGAGTTACACCTGTTCCATTAAAAAAAACTAAAGCTCAAATAGTTGCATTAGATTCTGTTGGAGGTGTTCTGATATTAGAACATTGCTGTTTTTCTGCAAATTCGCCATTTCGGCTATTATTTGTACCAGCGTCAGAGGGGTATTGCGCTTTTCCGGCAAGAAATGAGGTGCCATTGAGGGTGAATCCGTCTCGATCAAGAGCGCATCCAGAGGTAATTTGCTAACTGTGTCACGTAACTTTTTTGCGTTTTTATTCAGCAATAAGCCACCAATCCCCAATTTGAAACCCAGTTCCAGATAAGCGATTGCTGTTTCGTAGGAGCCGTTGAATGCATGAACCACTCCGCCCCGCGGCAGTGAATACTGTTTCAGCATTCCCAAGAGTTCATTATGGGTCTTCACCGAATGTAATATCAGTGGCAGCTTCAACTCCGACGCCAAGGCCAACTGCCCATCAAGCACTCGGTATTGTAAATTCCAAGGGGCATGCGCCGGGTTATCTGGTGCGAGCTCTGCCTTGGGTTTATCCAAACCACACTCGCCAATTCCCACCATCAAAGAGTCATTCGCCGTTATGAGCTCGGTTCTCAGTGCGGCAAGGGATTGATCACATTCAATGAGGGTTTTCGGGCAATACCAGGGATGGATCCCCAAGGTATAAGGCAGTTGCAGTTGGTGAGCAATCGCTTTCTGTTTTGACCAATGTTCACGGCTAACACCGGGAATTATGGCCCCACCAATACCGGCAGCCTTCATCGCGGCTATGAGGGCTTGCCTGTCATGATCAAACTCACTGAAATCCAGATGAGCATGGGAGTCAAAGATCATGTTGCTTTCCTTCTTTTTGTTCGTCTGCCAGAGGTTCTTCCTGCTCACGTTTCTTTAATGGCGGATCGCTGAGCCTTGGCATACAACAACGGCGACTATCTTCGGTTAACCCCAAGCTGTCGCAAAAACGGATGTAACTTTTCCAGCATTTTTGAATAAAAAACATCAGAAGATCTCTCAACAACATCCCAATAAAAAAGGTGGAGCAAGCTCCACCTTTATGATTTAGTGTTCCCGGGTCTTGGCAAACTCAATATCCGGATAGCGCTCCATGGATAAATTAAGATTAACCATGGTCGGAGCGATATAAGTCAGGTTATCACCGCCATCCAATGCCAGATTGGTGGAGCACTTACGTTGGAACTCTTCCAGCTTACGGGCATCATCACAGTAGACCCAACGCGCGGTTGCCACGTTTATAGCCTCATAGATGGCTTCCACGTTGTATTCCGATTTGAGTCTGGCGACCACCACTTCAAACTGCAGTACCCCAACAGCCCCTACGATCAAATCATTGGTATCCAGAGGACGAAAAACCTGTACAGCCCCTTCTTCCGAGAGTTGCACCAGGCCTTTGAGCAGCTGTTTCTGCTTCAGCGGATCTTTAAGACGAATACGACGGAACATTTCCGGTGCAAAGTTGGGGATCCCGGAAAACTTCAACTCTTCACCTTGGGTAAAGGTATCGCCAATCTGAATGGTGCCATGATTGTGCAAACCTATAATATCGCCGGCGTAAGCTTCGGCGGCGCGCTCACGGTCACCGGCCATAAAAGTAACCGCATCTGAGATACTGATAGTTTTCCCTAAGCGGACATGCTTCATCTTCATGCCCTGGGTATATTTACCGGAAACGATACGCATAAAGGCGATACGGTCTCTGTGTTTCGGATCCATGTTTGCCTGGATCTTGAATACGAAACCGGAAAACTTCTCTTCTCCGGCTTCGACCAGACGCTCGGTGGTCTGCCTAGGCATAGGTTTGGGAGCCCAAGCGGTCAAGCCATCGAGCATATGGTCGACCCCAAAGTTACCCAAGGCGGTACCGAAGAACACAGGTGTCAGCTCACCACTCAAGAATAGTTCAAGATCAAATTCATTGGAGGCGCCGGTTACCAACTCCATCTCGTCACGTAGCTGTGTTGCAAGGTCGCTGCCAACGGCTTCATCCAGCTCAGGGTTATCCAACCCTTTAACTATCCGCACTTCCTGAATGGTGTGACCGTGACCTGTCTGATACAGAATGGTTTCATCGCGGTGAATATGGTAAACGCCTTTGAAAGACTTACCACAACCTATGGGCCAACTGACCGGAGCACAGAGAATATCGAGCTCGTTTTCCACTTCATCGAGCAATTCCATCGGATCGCGGATATCCCGGTCAAGCTTGTTCATGAAGGTGACGATCGGGGTGTCACGCAGCCGAGTCACTTCCATCAACTTACGGGTTCTGTCCTCAACCCCTTTGGCAGCATCGATAACCATAAGGCAGGAGTCCACCGCTGTCAGGGTACGGTAGGTATCCTCAGAGAAGTCTTCGTGACCTGGGGTATCCAGCAGGTTGACCAAGCAGTCGTTGTAAGGAAACTGCATTACAGAAGTCGTGACCGAGATCCCCCGCTCCTTTTCCATCTCCATCCAGTCAGATTTCGCATGCTGAGACGAGCCACGGCCTTTTACTGTACCGGCAGATTGAATGGCGCGGCCATGAAGCAAGACTTTTTCTGTGATAGTGGTTTTACCCGCATCCGGGTGAGAAATGATGGCGAAGGTGCGGCGCTTGTCCACTTCGACTTTAATACCTGACATGATCTTCCGTACACTTATGACGCTTGAAAAAGGCGCAAATTATAGCGCCTCACTCAGGCCTTGGCTAGGCAAGGCCTTTGATTGTCAGATAAAGGTAGATCAGTTAGCCGTCTGTTGCACAGGTTCCGGCGTTTGCTCCAGCAATGCCAGTTCCATTCGGGCATATCTGTGCTCGACAAAATCATAGATATTGGTGGCCAGTGCCAGGCGCAGATAATCAGCAGCCTTATCTTTATCGCCTTGTTCGGCCGCCACCTTAGCCAGATAAAAGTAGGTTTCACACAAGCGCTCTGCATACTCTTTGGGGTGAGTCAGGCCACTCTTGGCCATGGCAAACACCCGAGATTCATCAACCGCTCCCAGGTAATAGTCGACCAACACTGTCGCCCAGGCATTGTCATCCAAACGGGTACGATTAAACTGCAACCTTGCCAGCGCTTCCTGGGGGGAGAGCTCATATTCGATCAGATATAACCACAGCGCCCGGTAACCATCACTTTCATCCTTGAGATAAAAGCTTTCCATGTCTTTGGCAGCCAGCTGTTTGCGCTCGCCATAGTAAAGTGCAATACCACGATTGAGGAAGGCATAATCATATTCAGGAGACAACTCAAGAACCGCATCAAAGGCCTCATAAGCGCTCTCAAACTCCCCCTCCTGAGTGTAATAAATACCGAGGAAGTTATAGGCATCAGCTAAGTTGGGTTGCAGTTTCAACGCCTGATGAAAATCGATGCGAGCCAAGATCCTCAAGCCCACGCTGTCGTATATAACGCCGCGGTCATAATGAAAACGAGCCCGTTGCTCGGTAGTGAGTTCAGCCCTGGCCAGGATTTCATTGAGTTTTGCCAGAGTGACTTCCAACTTATAGTCCGGCAAAACAGGGGCAACCAACAATTCACTGTTGGCTTCAGACGCCGGCAGGGAAGCGCATCCCGAAGTCAGCAAACTGGCTCCGGCCAGTACAGAAAACACAGCGGCGCGCAGATTAAAACTCATCCAATCCATCCTTTGTCATATCCCAATGCAGGCTCAATCATAGCAATACAGCCGTACCTACGCTATCCGCCTGCGGTGGCAAATCCAAGATAATTTAAGTTTTAACCATAAAAAAGGAGACCCTAAGGTCTCCTTTTCTCATGCAATGAAAGCTTACTCGGCAGCTTCTGGAGCGGCTTGTTGTGCTTCCTTGATAGACAGACGTACACGGCCCTGACGATCCACTTCCATTACCTTAACGGCAACTTCCTGATTCAGTTGCAGGTAGTCGGATACGTTGGCCACACGCTCTTCAGCGATTTGAGAGATGTGTACCAGACCATCTTTACCGGGCAGTATGTTAACGAAGGCACCGAAGTCAACGATGCGGATAACTTTACCCTTGTAGATGCGACCCACTTCCACTTCAGAGGTGATCTCTTCAATGCGGCGGATAGCTTCCTTGGTGGCGTCGGCATTGCTTGAAGCAATCTTTACAGTGCCATCGTCTTCCAGCTCAATGGTAGTACCAGTCTCTTCGGTCAGCGCGCGGATAGTTGCACCGCCCTTACCTATCACTTCACGGATCTTCTCAGGGTTGATCTTGATGGTAGTGATACGTGGAGCGTGGTCAGAGATATCGTCACGGGCAGAGCCAATGGCCTGGTCCATCACATTAAGGATATGCACACGGGCACCATAGGCTTGCTGCAGTGCAATTTCCATGATCTCTTTGGTGATACCTTCAATCTTGATATCCATCTGCAGTGCGGTTACACCATCACGGGTACCAGCCACTTTAAAGTCCATATCACCCAGATGATCTTCATCACCCAGAATGTCAGACAATACGACGAAATCATCACCTTCTTTCACCAAACCCATGGCGATACCGGCAACTGAAGTCTTGATAGGTACACCGGCATCCATCAGCGCCAGAGAAGTACCACACACAGACGCCATAGAGCTGGAGCCGTTGGATTCAGTGATTTCAGATACTACGCGCACGCTGTATGGGAATTCTTCAGCAGAAGGCATTACGGCGTTGATACCACGCCATGCCAGCTTACCGTGACCGATTTCACGACGCTTGGGTGAACCCACCATGCCGGTTTCACCAACAGAGTATGGAGGGAAATTATAGTGCAACATGAAGCGGTTGGTACGCTCGCCCATGATGGAGTCAATCTTCTGTGCATCACGCTCGGTACCCAGAGTACAGGTCACCAGAGCCTGAGTTTCACCACGGGTGAACAGGGCGCTACCGTGAGTACGTGGCAGCACGCCGGCCATCACAGACAGGGCACGTACCATATCAGGCTCACGACCGTCGATACGAGGCATACCTTTGATGATACGACTACGAACCACTTTCTTCTCCAGGCTACCCAGCAGGCCGTCCAGCTCACGCTGATCCAGTTCAGGGTTTTCCTCGAGCAGCTTTTCAATAGCAGCTTTCTTGACTTCAACTACCGCATCGCGGCGCTCATGCTTGGCGATGATCTGGTAAGCGGCGGTAAGACCTTCCTCTGCCAGCGCCTTAACCTTGGCAACCAGCTCTTCATTGGCAACAGGAGCAGTCCAGTCCCAAGCAGGCTTACCGGCTTCGGCCTTGAGTTCATTGATGGCATTAACCACTACCTGCTGCTGCTCGTGACCGTATACCACGGCGCCCAGCATCACTTCTTCAGGCAGGGCCTTGGCTTCAGATTCCACCATAAGCACGGCGCTCTGGGTACCGGCAACAACCAGATCCAGCTGGCTGTTTTCACGCTGCTCTGCACCAGGGTTCAGCACATATTCGCCATTGATGTAACCGACACGTGCCGCACCCAGAGGACCATTGAATGGAATACCGGAAATAGCCAAAGCAGCAGAAGTACCTATCATGGCCACGATGTCTGGCTCGATCTGTGGATCAACAGAAACCACAGTGATGATCACTTGAACTTCGTTGGTAAAACCATCAGGGAACAGTGGACGGATAGGACGGTCAATCAGGCGGGCGATCAGTGTTTCATCTTCGGATGGTCGACCTTCACGCTTGAAGAAACCACCAGGGATCTTACCGGCTGCGTAAGTCTTTTCCTGATAGTTAACAGTCAGCGGGAAGAAGTCACGGCTTGGGTCTGCTTCTTTCTTGCCAACCACAGTCACCAGAACTGTAGTATCGCCCATGCTGGCCAGAACGGCTGCATCGGCTTGGCGTGCAATAACCCCTGTTTCCAGAGTGACTGTGTGTTGACCATACTCAAAACTTTTTACAATTGGATTCACTTGACCCATTCCTTAATTTAATAACCTTGAATTTCGCGCGTAAGTATACTGCAAACCTCTAGAATAGATAAAGAGTGCCAGATGATGACAAAGACGCTTCTTTTTTCTAAAGTGGACTATATCAATCACATGTTGCTGCATTGCTACCGAATTGGACTAGCCTTGAATATAGAATTCGCCCCCATAATAGCAGGAAAAGGCAGATGAATACCGCCAGGTTCAAGTCGCTCACCTGGAAGCAAACCAATCTGGTGGTTTTCACAGCTCTTTTCTTTGCCGTTGCTATTTTTATCATTGAAATTTTGATTGTAGTGACCACAGAAAGGCAATCGTTGCTCAGTAGTCAACAAGAGTTACTCGACTCAGTTGAACAACCGGCCGCCAATGCGGTCTGGGCATTGGATGACAATTTGGCGCGTCAGACAATGGAAGGCGTGATGAAAGTGGAGCATGTCGGTTCAGCCAGGATCACCCTGGATGACAACTCCCTATTCGTCAATCTCGGCAGCAGCCGTCCTGAGCCTTCTGATACTTTTGGACATTTGAGTCTCAAACTGTTTGGCGATCTCAAGCAGATATCAAGGCCACTGCAACGTCCTTTTTATTTTGAAGGCGCGGAAAAAGAGCAACTGATAGGCACGCTCACCATCAATTATGATACCCGAGAGTTGACCCAAAGCCTGATCAGCCAACTGCAGTTCAGTTTTGCCGCCACCCTGGCCAGGGCGTTGTTTCTGACACTGGTGCTGTCCATAGTGTTCCACCGTTTCCTGACCCAACCCATCGCCCGGATCAGTGAAGCAATAGACAAAATTGACCCTGAGTCACCGGATGAAAACATGCTGCCGGTATCAGCCAACCACAAAGATGACGAATTGGGACTGGTAACCTCCAAATTCAATCAGATCCTTAAACAATTCAGCCAGACCCAAAGCAAGCTGCGCAAAATGGCGACCCGGGACCCTCTCACCGGCCTGCCCAACCGTACCTTGTTATTGGAAACTATAGCCGTTGCCATTCAGCGTGCCCGGGTACATAAACGCAACTTCAGCCTGCTGTTTATCGACCTCGATAGATTCAAAAACGTCAACGACTCACTGGGGCATGCGGTGGGTGACCAGTTTCTGGCAAGAATTGCCCGGATTCTGGAACGGGTGGTCGGAGACAAGGGAACTGTGGCCCGTCTCGGTGGGGATGAATTTGTGATCCTGGCCGATGAGATTCAATCACCAACTCAGGCGGCCGACTTTGTAGACAAGCTGTTAATCCAGCTCAACACCCCGGTGCAACTCAATGAACATACCATTCACCCGGCCGCATCCATAGGCATCTCCATCTATCCCGAAGATGGCCTGAGTGCCGAAGATCTTATTCGTCACGCCGATATCGCCATGTACAGCGCCAAGGCAGCCGGTTCTAACCAATGGGCCTTCTTCAAGCAGCAGATGACAGAGCGGGCGGCGGTGAGACTGCGCACCGAAGCCTCGCTGCACGATGCCATTCGCAACAACGAATTTCTGCTGCACTTTCAACCAAAAGTTAATATCGAGACCGGTGAACTGGTGGGATGTGAGGCACTGATCCGCTGGCAAAAAGACGGCCGTTTGATAAGCCCCATGTCCTTTATTCCGGTTGCCGAAGAAACCGGGATCATCATTCCTATTGGCCGCTGGGTCATAGAGCAAAGCTGCCGGGTACTGCGGCGCTGGCAAAAACGCTATAACTTCAGTCCTCCAATCGCTGTCAATGTCGCTTCACAACAGTTTGCCGACGCCAGCCTGGTACCGGATATCAAACAGATGGCCCTGCGCTATCAAATAAGGCCCGAACTGTTGGAGGTGGAGATCACCGAGACCTCATTGATGAATGACATTGAGCTGGCGATCAGCAAGCTTGAACAGCTTAAATCGGCAGGCTTTGGTATTGCCGTCGACGACTTCGGCACGGGTTACTCATCCCTCTCTTACCTAAGACACCTACCAATCACCACCATGAAGATTGACCGCTGTTTTGTGACCGATCTTCCTCAAGAGAGCGCAATAGCTTCCACCATTCTGATGCTGGGGCGACAATTGGATCTGAAAATTGTCGCTGAAGGTATTGAGAACGAGCAGCAACTTGAATGGCTGAAGCAAAATCATTGCGCCATAGGTCAAGGCTTTTATTTCAGTCAGCCGCTGTCACTGGAGGAGTTTGAAGCTAAATACATAGCCCCCCATACTGCCAGGATCCTCAAATTGGATGGCCAACTGAGCTGAATTGTAATCAATCGGTTTTAGAGGACTGACATTAAGTGAAAAGGGACGAGCTAAAATACGCTTCCCCAAAATTGCAGACACAAAAAAAGGAGGCCTGGGCCTCCTCTTCTTTTGGTACAGTTCGCGATTAGCGACGCAGACCCAGCTTCTGGATCAGAGCGGTATAACGAGCAACGTCGGTACGCTTCAGGTAAGCCAGCAGCTTACGACGAGAACTAACCATACGCAGCAGACCACGACGTGAGTGGTGATCGTGAGTGTGTTCTTTAAAGTGGCCTTGCAGGTGGTTGATCTGAGCAGTCAACAGCGCAACCTGAACTTCAGTAGAACCGCTATCGTTTTCGCCACGGCCGAATTCAGCCAGGATTTTCGCTTTCGCTTCAGTACTTAGTGACATGTGTCTCTCCAAAATAGTCTTGATAGTTTCCCCAGCCGATCACTAACTCAGCCAAGGGCGCGACATAATAACCCCAAGGGCTGTAGATCGCAAGTCAAGCTCAGCTTTTTGCCTCAGGCAACACTACCAAGCGCTTGGGAGCCAGCAAACCATCATCATTCATCATGCCGACACCAATAAAGCGTTTGCTGTCACCCAAGGTGATCCGCACCAGAGTATCGGCTTCCAACTTAGCAACCCGCACCGGGTTACCATTAAGCAGATATCCGGCCATGGCATCGGGGACATTGCACTCTGGAAGGTCGGCAACCGCCGTATCCATGGGAAGCAGCAAAGGGTCCAATAGCTCGGAAGGCACCCGCTCTTCGGTCATGGCCTGTTCCAGCAAGGCTTCGAGCTGTGCCAGACTAACCATGCGTTCATAGGGATAACCCGCCACCTGAGTACGACGCAACATGATCACATGGGCGCCACAACCAAGCATTTCACCCAAGTCATCTACGATAGTACGAATGTAAGTGCCCTTGGAACAGTGAATATCCAGCGTCAGCTCGTCATTCTCCCAAGAGATGAACTTGAGCTCATAGACGTGAATAGGCCTGGCTTCGCGAGGCACCTCTTTACCTTCCCGGGCGTACTTGTACAAGGGCTGACCCTGATACTTGAGCGCCGAGTACATGGAAGGCACCTGCATGCTATCACCACGAAAATGCTCCAGCGCCTGTTCCAGTTGGGCCATGGAAAACTCAACCGGCCGGGTTTGCACTACTTCACCATCTGAATCGCTGGTATCAGTGCGCTGCCCAAGCTTGGCAGTCACCAGATAACGTTTATCGGCATCCAACAGGTGCTGGGAAAACTTGGTAGCTTCGCCAAGGCAGATGGGCAGCATCCCGGTCGCCAGTGGATCCAGCGCGCCGGTATGGCCAGCCTTGGCGGCATTGTAGATCCGCTTTACCCTTTGCAGGGCAAAGTTGGAGCTCATGCCTGTGTCTTTATCCAACAGGACGATACCATCGACCAAACGGCCTTTGGGACGACGCGCCATCAGTTGTTTTCCTCATCCTTGTCTTGAGATTCGGTGCCAAAGGTTTGCTGCTTGGCCTTGTCCTTATTAATAACCTCGGTTACCAGGTTGGACATTCTCATCCCCTCGACCAGAGACTTGTCATAGACAAATTTCAGTTCAGGCATCACCCTAAGCTTCATTCTGCCGGCAACCAGGGTGCGGGCATAAGGTGCTGCCTTGTTGAGTGCAGCCAGCTTTTCATCAACCTTAACCGGGTCTTCTTCAAAGAAGGTGACATACACTTTTGCATAACTCAGATCCCGTGAGACTTCCACGTCGTTGACTGTGACCATGCCTACACGAGGATCTTTCATATCACGCTGCAGTACCTGCGCCAGTTCCTGTTGCAGTTGCTGGGCGATACGCCGGGTACGACTAAATTCTTTTGCCATAGTATTCTTCCCCAAAATCAACAAGGGCGGCCTCAGCCGCCCTTTTCGATGTTGTCGTTACAGGGTACGGGCAACCTCGACGGTTTCGAACACCTCAATCTGGTCGCCTACGCGAACATCATTGTAGTTCTTCACGCCGATACCACATTCCATGCCATTGCGAACTTCGCTAACGTCATCTTTAAAGCGACGCAGAGACTCAAGCTCACCTTCATAGATAACCACGTTCTCACGCAGAACCCGGATAGGTGCGCTGCGCTTAACGATACCTTCGGTCACCATACAGCCGGCGATTGCACCCAGTTTAGGCGACTTGAACACATCTCGCACTTCAGCCAGACCAATGATCTCCTGCTTGAATTCAGGAGAAAGCATACCGCTCATGGCCGACTTGACTTCGTCGATGAGGTCGTAGATCACGCTGTAGTAACGCAGATCCACACTCTCACTTTCGATGGTCTTACGAGCCTGAGCGTCAGCACGGACGTTGAAGCCCACCATGATGGCGTTGGACGCTGCGGCCAGAGTCGCATCTGTCTCGGTCAGTGCACCCACGCCACTGGCGATGATGTTCACTTTCACTTCTTCGGTAGACAGACGAGTCAGCGAGTCGACGATGGCTTCCAAAGAACCCTGTACGTCAGACTTGAGCACGATATTCAGCTCTTTCACTTCGCCTTCGGTCATGTTGGCAAACATGTTTTCCAGCTTGGACTTCTGCTGACGCGCCAGCTTGATGTCGCGGAACTTACCCTGACGATACAGGGCAACTTCACGGGCCTTACGTTCGTCGCGAACAACTGTCGCTTCGTCACCGGCAGAAGGCACCCCGGACAGACCCAGGATTTCAACCGGAATCGACGGACCGGCTTCAGTGATGTTCTTGCCGTTTTCATCTTTCATGGCACGGATCTTACCGTACTCCAGACCACACAGAACGATATCGCCCTGACGCAGAGTACCTTCCTGAACCAGGATGGTAGCAACAGGACCGCGGCCCTTGTCCAGCTGAGACTCAACAACCACACCGGCGGCCATGCCGTCACGTACAGCCTTGAGTTCGAGGATTTCAGCTTGCAGCAAGATACCTTCCAGCAGCTCGTCCACGCCCATACCTGTCTTGGCAGAGACAAACACGAACATGTTGTCGCCGCCCCAATCTTCCGACATCACGCCGTGCTGGGACAGTTCACTCTTGACGCGATCGACATCGGCTTCAGGCTTATCCATCTTGTTCACTGCCACGATCAGCGGTACACCGCCGGCCTTGGCATGCTGGATAGCTTCAATAGTCTGAGGCATTACGCCATCATCGGCAGCCACCACCAGAATCACGATATCTGTGGCCTTGGCACCACGGGCACGCATAGCGGTAAACGCGGCGTGGCCAGGAGTATCCAGGAAGGTGATCATGCCGTTATCAGTTTCTACATGGTAGGCACCGATATGCTGGGTAATACCACCGGCCTCACCGGCCGCGACTTTAGTGCGACGGATATAGTCAAGCAGCGAAGTCTTACCGTGGTCAACGTGACCCATGATGGTCACAACCGGCGCACGAGGCTCCAGTTTGACATCTTCACCGTCACGGTCAGCCAGAACCTGATGTTCCAGCTCGTTTTCACGGATAAGCACAACCTTGTGACCCATCTCCTCGGCAACCAGTTGGGCAGTTTCCTGATCCAGTACCTGGTTAATGGTCACCATAGAGCCCATCTTCATCATGGTCTTGATGATTTCAGTGGCTTTGATGGCCATCTTCTGCGCCAGTTCGGCCACAGTAATGGTTTCACCTATGCGTACATCGCGGTTTACCGCAGCAACCGGCTTATTGAAGCCATGGCTCATGGCTTGAGGCGCACGATTGCGGATGTTGCGCTCACGACCGTCACGGGAGTCCTTGGTACGTTTCTTACCGGCACTCTTGTGACGTGAACGACGACCACGCTTCTCTTCATCCATATCACTGGTATCTTCGGCGGCGCGGGCCACTTTGGAGGTGGTGATATGGTGATCGCTGCGCTTCTCGGCTTCAAGACGCTGGCGCTCTTCTTCGGCCCAGCGTTTTTCATTCTCTTCAGCCAGGCGACGGGCTTCGGCTGCCGCACGGGCGGCTTCTTCATCGGCCTTGCGCTTAACTGCTTCAGCCTGAGCCGCTTTCAGACGCTCGGCCTCAACACGGGCAGCTTCCTGCTCAGCGCTGGTCTTGGGATCGGCCTTAACCTCTTCTTTGGCTTTACCGGCATCCTGAGCCACTTTAGCCTTGGCTTTGGCTTCAGCTTCCGCCTTGGCTTTCGCTTCGGCTTCTGCCTTGGCCTTGGCTTCAGCTTCTGCCTTGGCTTTCGCTTCGGCTTCTGCCTGAGCTTTGGCTTCCGCTTCGGCGCGGGCCTGCTCTTCCGCCTGACGGGCCAATTCGGCCGGGTCACGCTTCACAAAGGTGCGTTTCTTGCGTACTTCGACTTTGACGTCTTTGGACTGGCCGCCGCTGCCGGCAACACTCAGAGTCGATACGGTTTTACGCTGTAATGTCATCTTGGTGGGCGCACTGTCCGCACCATGTTGTTTTTTCAGGTAGTCCAGCAGTTGCTGTTTCTCGGCCTCGGTGACACTGTCATCCTTGCCTTTCTTGATACCGGCCTTGGAAAACTGCTCGATCAATCGGTCTACGCTTTTTCCCACTTCAGTGGACAGTTTCTCTACTGTTGTCTCTGCCATCAGTTAAATCCCCCTGTTGATCGACTATGCTTCTTCGCCAAACCAACAGATGTTGCGGGCTGCCATGATGAGCTCACCTGCTTTTTCTTCTGTCAATTCTTCAATTTCGATCAAATCGTCAATGCCTTGCTCGGCTAAATCTTCCAGAGTTATCACACCCATACTTGCCAGAACGTACGCCAGGTGGCGCTCCATTCCAGGCATGGACAACAACTCTTCGCTAGGTTCGGCACCATCCAGTGCTTCTTCGGATGCCAGTGCACGGGTAGACAAGGCAGCCTTGGCGCGCTCACGCAATGCAGCAACTATGTCCTCATCAAATCCTTCGATGGCCAACAGCTCGGAAACAGGAACATAAGCCACCTCTTCCAGAGAGGTGAATCCTTCGTCGGCCAGCACCTGGGCGAAATCTTCGTCCACATCCAACGCACCCACGAACAGCTCCATCACTTTGGCGCTTTCGGCCTGATGTTTCTTGTTCATGTCTTCCACTGTCATCACGTTCAGTACCCAGCCTGTCAGCTGTGTCGCCAAACGAACGTTTTGACCATTGCGGCCGATAGCTTGTGCCAGACTATCGGCTTCGACGGCGATATCCATTGAGTGGTTATCTTCGTCAACAATAATTGAGGCCACATCGGCCGGTGCCATGGCGTTGATAACAAATTGTGCCGGGTTATCGTCCCACAGCACTATATCAACACGCTCGCCACCGAGTTCATTGGATACAGCCTGCACCCGGGCACCGCGCATACCGACGCAAGCCCCGATAGGGTCGATACGACGATCGTTTGATTTCACGGCGATCTTGGCCCGTGAACCTGGGTCACGGGCGGCGCCCATCACTTCGATCATCTCATCGGCAATTTCCGGTACTTCAACACGGAACAGTTCGATCAACATCTCTGGCTTGGTGCGGGTCAGAAACAACTGAGCACCACGTGCCTCAGGACGCACAGCATACAGCAGGGAGCGTACCCGGTCACCAGGACGGAAAGTCTCACGGGAGATCAGGTCTTCTTTGAACAGCACGCCATCGGCGTTATTGCCGAGATCAACTACTACGCTGTCGCGATTGCTCTTTTTGACCACACCGGTAACCAACTCACCTTCTTTGTCGATAAACTGCTCGACGATTTGGGCGCGCTCGGCCTCACGAACTTTCTGTACTATTACCTGCTTGGCGGTTTGAGTAGTAATACGGTCAAATTGTACCGAATCGATTTCATCTTCAATGAACTCACCAGGCTGGATCTCAGGGTTCTCATAACGAGCCGCTTCCAGAGTGATTTCACGGTAAGGGTTTTCCAACGCTTCACCGTTATCATCAACCACCAACCAGCGACGGAAAGTCTCGTAATCGCCGGTTTTGCGATCTATGGCAACACGAACATCGATATCGCCTTCATACTTTTTCTTGGTTGCGGTAGCCAGCGCAATTTCGAGCGCCTCGAAAATCTTTTCGCGCGGTACAGCCTTTTCGTTGGAAACCGCTTCAGCGACCAGCAAAATATCTTTATTCATCGTCTTGCCTCGTTCACCTTGAAACCATCAAAACTTAGCGATCAGGTTGCCTTTACGGATGTTATCCAAGGCAATAATCAAGTCTTTTCCATCCACTGTCAGGGTGAGCATCTGCCCTTCCACCTTAGTGATGGTACCTTTTAAGTTACGACTACCCGCCACCGGCATAGTCAGTTGAATCTTTGCTTCCTCTCCAAGGTACATACCATATTGCTCAGAGGTGAACAGCGGCCTATCGAGACCGGGAGAGGAGACTTCCAGTGTGTATTCGGAAGTGATTGGGTCCTCGACATCCAGAATGGCGCTCGCCTGACGACTGGCATTGGCACAATCTTCAATATTAATGCCGTTCTCACCGTCAATAAAGAGCCGCAAGATTGAATGCTTGCCGGCCTTAACAAATTCAATACCCCAGAGCTGGTAGCCGAGGCCTTCCACTGCCGGAGTAAGCATTTCTGTGAGTCTGGATTCTAATGTTGCCAAGGTAACCCCCGAAAAACAAAAAAGGGCTATTAATAGCCCCAGTATTGAGCTGCCGTAAAAGGCAGCAAATTTAAAAGTCCCAGATAACAAAAAACCCCGTAATCACGAGGTCATTATGTTCAAGAACCTGTAAACAGGATGAATTATCTATCAGCTTAATTCATCACTGGGAGCTGGTTGCGGGGGCCGGATTTGAACCGACGACCTTCGGGTTATGAGCCCGACGAGCTACCAAGCTGCTCCACCCCGCGTCAACTGCTGCAAGTTTACTGATTTCAGCTTTTACTTGCAATAACTGAGAAAAATTTCATATCGATTAACTCAGTTAAAGATTGGTGCCGAGAGCGGGACTTGAACCCGCACGACCGTTAGGTCACAGCCACCTCAAGGCTGCGCGTCTACCAATTTCACCACCTCGGCATATTCGGTATTAGTCTGGAATTTTAGTCTCAGACTGTTGGGTCTGTTCTACTTCAGGCCCCAATATGTTGGTATCCTGCTTCACGTGGTGTGCACTCATATTGCCAATAACCAGGCTTAGAGTGAAAAACGCGATAGCGAGAATCGCCGTTGTCCGAGTCAGAAAGTTACCTGAACCTGCTGAACCGAACAGGGTTCCTGAAGCACCGGCACCAAAAGATGCGCCCATGTCAGCCCCTTTCCCTTGCTGGATAAGAATGAGTCCAACCAGACCCAAAGCTACCAACAAGTAAATAACCATCAGTACTTCTTTCATATTAAGCGCTCATTGCTATTGAACATAAACTCAAGAATTCGGTAGAGTTTAAGCTAGCACCGCCTATCAGTCCACCATCCACATCAGGTTGGGCGAATAAATCTGCAGCATTACTCGGTGTGACGCTGCCGCCGTACAAGATCCTGATATTTTCCCCAATATAAGGGGACACTTCAGAGAGGCGATTGCGTATAAACGCGTGAACTTCTTGTGCCTGCTCCGGTGTTGCGCTCTTACCTGTCCCTACAGCCCAAAGGGGCTCATAGGCGATGATCGCATTATCAAAAGCCATGGTACCGTTCTTTTCGATTACCACATCAAGCTCCTCGGCAAGCACCTCGAAGGTACGTCTTGCCTCACGAGCCGGGCCAGATTCACCAACACAAAGTATCGGAGTCAGACCGTGCTTTTGAGCAGCAGCAAATTTCTCTGCCACTATGTTACTCGTCTCACCGTACATACGGCGGCGTTCCGAGTGACCAATTATCACATAACGACAACCGGCATCTTTCAGCATCCGCCCTGAGGTTTCACCAGTGTAAGCACCAAAATCGTGCTGACTCAGGTTTTGAGCCCCCATTCTAACCAGAGAACCATTTAGGGTTTCTTTGTTAGCTTCGAGCAGTTGCCTTACGCTTTCCAGGTAAATCGCTGGTGGGCATAAAACCACTTCAACAGAATCATTATGTAGCTTGCTGGCAAACTTCTTGAATAGCTCTTGTGCTAACTGCGCACTGCCATTCATTTTCCAGTTACCTGCTACCATTGGACGTCTGAGTGCCATCACCATCTCCTCTGAAAGCGGCGTGAATAATAGCGAACCACTTATTAACTTACAATACCTGATTACGGAATTTTTGCGATTTACTGTGTGTTCGGCTACTTTTTATGCTCACACTCAGTAAATCGCTCACAATTCCAGCTTAAGTTATTAATTTTACTTTAATTAAGCTAAAGAATGCCAGTTTAAACCGCTTGTTTGACTGCAGCGGCTATGGTTTCGGCATGGGCGCGCACCAAGGCTTCATCATCCCCTTCCACCATTACCCGAATCAAAGGTTCGGTTCCGGATTTACGCAGCAGTACCCGGCCACGCTCGCCAAGTTGCGACTCAACCTGAGTCTGGGCATCTTGTACCAGTTGCGACGCCAGCGGATCTGAGTTGCCTTCAAAGCGAACATTAATAAGGACCTGGGGCAACATCTGCATCGACTCGGTCAACTCTTCCAGTGAGGCGTTGTGACGACGCATGGCCGCCAGCACAAGAATACCTGCAACTATACCATCTCCAGTCGTGCCATGGTCCAGATTGAGGATATGACCTGAGTTTTCCCCCCCTATGCGCCAATCTTTCTCTTTCAGCAGTTCCATTACATAGCGGTCACCGACCTTGGAACGGGCAAAAGGGATATTGAGCTGTTTGAGCGCCAATTCGAGCCCGAGATTGGACATCAGAGTACCGACAACCCCGCCTTTGAGGATGCCGCGCTTTTGCGCGTCGCAGGCAAGAATATAGAGGATCTGGTCGCCGTCTATAATGTCACCTTGTCGATTGACCATCATGATACGGTCGCCATCACCGTCGAGGGCTATACCCAGATCGGCGCCTTCGCTGACCACGGTTTCACAAATCTTGGTCATGGAGGTCGCACCTACTTGATCATTGATATTGATGCCATTGGGCTTATCCCCTATGGTCACTACCTCGGCGCCCAGTTCACGGAACACATTGGGGGCAATGTGATAGGTTGCGCCGTGAGCACAGTCCACCACTATCTTGAGTCCGGCAAGGGTTTGATCCGCTGGGAAGTTACCTTTGCAATATTCGATATAACGACCGGCGGCATCATCGATACGGGAGACCTTCCCCAGTAGATGCGACTCGACACAAACCAGAGGCTTTTCCAGCTCGGCTTCAATCTCAAGTTCCAACTCGTCATCCAGCTTGCTGCCATCTGTGGAGAAAAACTTGATACCGTTATCATAGTAAGGATTGTGAGATGCACTGATAACCACTCCGGCCTCGGCGCGGAAAGTTCGGGTCAGGTAGGCGACTGCAGGCGTAGGCATAGGGCCCATCAACATCACATTGAGTCCGGCGGCAGACAGGCCGGCTTCCAACGCCGACTCAAACAGATAACCAGAGATCCGGGTATCCTTGCCTATGATCACTTTACGAGTGCCACTGCGGGACAAGACTCTACCGGCAGCCCAGCCAAGCTTAAGAGCCAACTCCGGGGTCATCTTGCCCGCTCCGACTTTGCCGCGGATCCCATCCGTACCAAAAAACTTTCTCACGTTCACTCCTACTGAGAACCATCTTCAAATGGCTATTCTATATACTGTAAACCTAATGTTGGCTGACCTATTGGCTTGAAATGCTTTTATCCCAAATACATTTCCTATCCAAAGCGTTTGCTGGCAGCCATAACCTTGAGTACATCGCAAGTCTCTGCGACATCATGTACCCGAATAATATGTGCGCCCCGCTGAGCAGCCAGCATGGCGCCAGCCAGGCTGCCTGCCAATCTATTATCTACGCTGCGCTCAAGCAGATTTCCTATCATACTCTTTCGCGACAGTCCGATAAGTAAAGGCAGATCAAATTTTGCCAGCTCTTGTAAATGAGCCAGCAGATGATAATTGTGTTCCAGCGTCTTGCCAAATCCAAAACCCGGATCCAGCAATATTGCCTCTCTGGCGATCCCCGCTTCAATACAGGCCTCGATACGCTTGGCAAAGAAGTCATTCACCTCGGCGAGCAGATCCTCATAGTGAGGCTCATTCTGCATGGTTCTGGGCTGCCCTTGCATATGCATCAGGCACACAGGCACCTGCAGCTCAGCAGCGGCTTGCAGGGCTCCCGGCTCCTGCAAGGCCCGTACATCATTGATAAGGTGAGCGCCGGCATTGATACCGGCACTCATCACTTCGGCTTTACTGGTATCCAAAGAGATCCAAATTTGGGGATGCTTGGCAGCAATATACTCCACCAGGGGGACAACCCGGGCAAGCTCCTCATCGACACTGACATCGGCAGCACCGGGCCGGGTGGACTCACCGCCGATATCGATAAACACGGCGCCATCGGCCACCATCTGGTCGGCGTGCTGGCAGGCCAGTTCAAAGGAAGAAAAACGCCCGCCATCGGAAAACGAATCCGGGGTTACGTTGAGGATCCCCATCACCTTGGGCTCATCGAGTAGTAGTTGCTGAGCACCGGACTTCAATTCAAACACTCATTACTCCCTTACGCGTCAAGCGCGAGAACATCTTTCTTGGATTTAGTATTGTGCCTTGCGGCAGAAACAAGAAAACCCCTTGCGGGGTTTTCTTTAACCTCAGAATGGGCCTATTTCAGCGGGCTCTCGCCGGGTTTGCCCAAATCTGCAGCAGTATCACTCGGCTCATGCTCTTCAACTTCAGTCTCTTCAGGCTTAGCAGCTTTATTGCCGTTATTACCGTTGGAAGAACCGTTGTCATCCATATGCCAATCGACCGGAGGACGCACTTCGCGGCGCTCCATCAGGTCCTCTATCTGGCGCGAGTCTATGGTCTCATACTTCATCAGCGCATCTTTCATCGCGTGCAGTACGTCCATATTCTCATCCAGCAGTTGTTTGGCACGCTGGTAGTTGCGGTCAATGATGGCCTTGATTTCAGAGTCTATGATGGCCGCTGTCTCATCAGACATATGCTTGGACTTGGCCATGGAGCGGCCCAGGAATACCTCACCCTCTTCCTCTGCATACAGCAGTGGACCGAGTCGCTCGGAGAAGCCCCATTGGGTCACCATGTTACGGGCAATGGCCGTGGCATATTTAATGTCCTGAGATGCACCGGTAGAGACTTTTTCAGTGCCAAAGATAATCTCTTCGGCCAGTCGACCACCGTAGGCCACGGAGATCTTACTCTCCAGCTTCTGGCGGCTCTCACTGATGGCATCGGCTTCCGGCAGGAAGAAGGTCACACCCAAGGCGCGGCCTCGAGGGATAATGGTTACCTTATGCACAGGGTCGTGCTCAGGTACAAGATAACCCACAATCGCGTGACCGGCTTCGTGGTAAGCCGTCATCTCTTTCTCGGACTCAGACATCACCATAGAGCGGCGCTCGGCGCCCATCATGATCTTGTCTTTGGCACTCTCAAACTCTTCCATGGTCACTACACGGCGATTACCGCGAGCAGCAAACAGTGCCGCCTCGTTAACCAGGTTGGCAAGATCCGCACCAGAGAACCCAGGCGTACCGCGGGCAATTACACTGGCTTTAACATCGTCACCCAAAGGCACTTTACGCATGTGCACTTTAAGAATTTGCTCACGGCCGCGAACATCCGGCAGCCCTACTACAACCTGGCGGTCGAAACGGCCGGGACGCAGCAACGCGGCATCCAATACGTCTGGACGGTTGGTTGCGGCGATAACGATAATACCTTCATTACCTTCAAAGCCGTCCATTTCCACCAGCATCTGGTTCAATGTTTGCTCACGCTCATCGTGACCACCACCGAGTCCGGCACCACGCTGACGGCCAACGGCGTCGATTTCATCGATAAAGATGATACATGGCGCCGACTTTTTGGCCTGCTCGAACATGTCACGTACCCGAGAGGCACCGACACCGACAAACATTTCCACAAAGTCAGAACCTGAGATGGTAAAGAAAGGCACCTTGGCTTCACCGGCAATCGCCTTGGCGAGCAAGGTTTTACCTGTACCTGGAGGGCCTACCATCAACACACCGGTAGGAATACGGCCACCGAGTTTCTGGAATTTGCTGGGATCACGCAGATAATCCACCATCTCCTTCACTTCTTCCTTGGCCTCATCACAACCGGCCACATCGGCAAAGGTGGTCTTAATCTGATCTTCGCTCATCAGCTTGGCTTTACTCTTGCCAAAGGACATGGCGCCTTTACCGCCACCGCCCTGCATCTGTCGCATAAAGAAGATCCACACCCCGATAAGCAGCAGCATGGGGAACCAGGAGATAAAGATCTGTGTCAGGAATCCTGACTCTTCGGCTTCCTGCCCTTTCATACGGATGCCTTTACGATCCAGGTCATTGATCAGATCCTGGTCATACAAGGGCATAATGGTGGTGAACTTTTCACCGGACTTTTTAACGCCTTCTATCGTACGTTGGTCGCTTTTCACTTCCACGTTGCTGACTTGGCCGCTACGAACATCGTCCAGGAAAGTCGAATAATCCATCTTCTGCGCTGACGAAGAAGAGGGGGAGTAACCCTGGAACACGGACATCAGCACCACGGCGATGACCACCCAGAGAATCAAATTTTTTGCCATGTCACTCAATTACTGAACCTCACAAAGTCTTGAGATTTACTTCAATCAGGGTACTACAACTTGTACCCTGTCGCTACCAGATAGACCTCGCGAGAACGTGGCCTGGAGGAATCCGGTTTACGGGTTTTTACAGTCTTGAACGCTTGTCTGACTGCTTTCATATACTCGTCAAAGCCCTCCCCCTGAAAGACTTTAACAGCAAAACTGCCATTGGCTGCCAACACCTGATGACACATATCCAGCGCCAACTCCACTAAATACATGGCTCTGGGCTGATCCACACCATCTGAACCACTCATATTGGGCGCCATATCCGAGAGCACCAAGTCAACCTTATCTTCCCCTACACGAGTCAGCAAGGCCTCAAGGACTTTTTCCTCACGGAAGTCTCCCTGAAGGAAATCGACGCCAACGATTGGGTCCATCGGTAAAATATCACAGGCAACCACTTTACCTTTTTCACCGACCAACTTGGCTGCTACCTGAGACCAACCTCCGGGAGCGGCCCCCAGGTCAACCACTGTCATCCCGGGTTTAATCAGCTGATCTTTTTGTTGCAGCTCCTCTAACTTGAACGCGGCCCGCGAACGCAGCCCCCGTTTTTGTGCCAATTTGACATAGTGATCATCAAAGTGTTCCTGCATCCAACGGGTGGAACTGGCCGTACGTTTCTTACCTGACATTCAAAATCCGCAACAAATGAGAGTTACACAAGGGCTATATGAGGGTAGAATAGCGGCTTTTCAACAGTAACTCAGCAAAAGTTGGTAGAAATGAACTTAACAACCAAACAGAAACAGCATCTAAAGGGCCTGGCACACAGCCTCAAGCCAGTAGTGCTGCTTGGTGCCAATGGCCTGACTGAAGGGGTACTGGCTGAAATTGATAATGCGCTCTCTCATCATGAGCTGATTAAAGTTAAAGTCGCCTCTGAAGACAGAGAACTGAAAGCCGCTATCGTTGATGCCATTGTCCGTGAAACCCAGGCAACCAAGGTGCAGCTGATAGGCCATGTATTGGTGCTCTTCCGCCAATCCGAAGAGATGAAAATCGCTCTGCCCAAGGCCAGATAAGCCCATTCCCCTCAAAAAAGCCACCTAATTAAGGTGGCTTTTTTGTTGCCAGTATCCCATCGGCGCGCACATTGTGGCGCCGGTGGATTAAATCAGTATTAATTGACGGGTTTCAATCAAGGGGTCTGGGTCACAGGCGTCACCCGATAATGTTCACTGGACAGTCCCAGCCATTCCGGCAATGAAGTACCAACTGATATCGATGAGAAGGTACCGGTCAACACCCCGATAAACATGGCGATGGAAAATCCTTCCAAGGGACCTCCGCCCATGATCCACAGCGCTGAAATGGTCATCAGGGTAGTACCGGATGTCACCATGGTTCGGGCAAACGTGGCCGCAATCGCCTGGTTATTGATGTCTTTTACCGCCAGCTTGGGTTTGGCAGCCAGCAATTCGCGGATCCTGTCGGCAATAATGATGGAATCGTTGAGTGAATATCCCAAAATGGCCAACACAGCCGCCAGCACCGTCAGGTTGAACTCCATCTGAGTGGCGGCAAAAAAGGCCAGCACAAAGATAACATCATGTACCAGAGCAAATACCGCGCCGGATGCCAGACGCCACTCAAAGCGGTAAGAGAGATAGCCCAGAATACACAGCATAGCCACCAGCAAAGCCAAACCGCCCTGCTCGGCCAACTCCTGGCCGACCTGAGGCCCGACTATGCTGGTATTGAGCACTTCCACCTGAGTATTCATACCCGCCAACACTTCCGGCAGTTCGGGCATACTCTGTCCGGCACTTGGCGCGGCATAACGCAGCACCCAGCGTCCCGGCTCACCGGCAGCAATCAGGCTGACTTCCTGGCCATAGGCCTGCTGCAACACAGGTTGCAGCGATTTGGCGCCGATTGAGCTGTCGATACGGATTTCACTGACCACGCCGCCGGTAAAATCCAGCCCCCAGTTGAGCCCCTTGACGGCAATCACACTGATGGACACTATCATCAAAATCACGGAAACCGCGCTGCTGAAATAACGCCACTTGGTTGCATTTTTCATATTAATCATAATATTAAACCCTCACTTCGCGGCTGAAGTTCTTGCCATAAACCAGATTGATAATCGCCCTTGAGGCAAAAATCCCGCTGAACATACTGGTCAACAACCCCAGCCCCAGCGTCAGCGCAAACCCCTGAATAGGACCATTACCTATGGCATAGAGCACTACGGCGGTGATCATAGTGGTGAAGTTGGCATCGAAAATGGTGGAGAAGGCGCTGTCAAAGCCCTTGTCAATGGCGTGCGCCAATGCTCGCCCTTCACGAAGCTTGTCGCGGATCCGCTCGAAAATCAGCACATTGGTATCCACCGCCATCCCCACTGTCAGCACCAAACCGGCAATCCCGGGGAGAGTCAGTACCGCGCCGGGGATCAAGGCCAGCAAGCCAAACAGCAACACCATGTTAGCCAGTAGTGCCAGGTTGGCGACCCAGCCCAGCCTACGATACCAAAGCGCCATAAACACCAGGGTGATCCCCAGACCGAGCGCCAGGGCGGCAAAGCCGTTGTGAATATTCTCTGCCCCCAGCGTCGGGCCTATGGTGCGCTCTTCAACTATGGTGACAGGTGCAGTCATAGAACCGGCCCGCAGCAAAAGAGCCAATTGCTGCGCATCCTGATAACTACCGGCGCCGGTTATTCGAAAGCGCTCCGGCAGCACAGACTGGATGGTGGCGACACTGATAATTTCATTGCTTTGCACCGCCTTGCCATCGGCATCGCGACTGTACTCACTGTATGCCGTAGCCATAGGTTTGCCGATATGGCCTCGGGAGAAGTCGGTCATACGGCGGCCGCCTTCACTGTCCAGGGTAATATTCACCTCTGCAGCGCCCATTTCTCCTATTCCGGCACGGGCATCGACAATATGCTCGCCGGTCAGCACAGGTTTACGTGCCACGGGCACAGGATTGCCAGACTTGTCTTTAATCAAGATGGCGCCGGTGGCACTATCCTTAACCTCATAGAAGGCCAGAGTCGCGGTCGCCCCTATCACGCTCTTGGCGGCCGCCGGGTCTTGAACACCGGGCAGCTCGATACGGATGCGGCTCTCGCCCTGACGCTGCACCAAGGCTTCGGTGATCCCCAGTTCCTCAATTCGGGTACGCATGATCTGCAGATTTTGCTGCACCGTCAGATTACGCAGGTTGATTTTCTCGGCCTCCGTCAGCACCAGCTTGAGTTGACTGTTATCGCTGCTCACCTGCCAAAGTGGGTATTGCTTGGCCATAAATTGCCGCACCTCGGCGCGAGCCGCCTCAGGCATAATCACAGTCAGTTGCTCTTCAGCGCCCTGACGCACACTTAAGCCACGGATCCCCTTTTCTCTGGCAAAGGCGCGCAGGGCGTCGGCCAATGAACTGCCTTGAGTCTGATACACAGGAGCAATATCCACATCCAACAGAAACTGCACCCCACCACGAAGATCCAGTCCCAGTTTAATGGGTTCAAATCCCATGCCGAGCAGCCACTCGGGCGCCGCCGGGCTCAAGGCCAAAGTGAGCTCAGCGGGATCTTGGGCATGATTGGCCAGCAATGACTTGGCCAGTGTCTGTTGGCCTTCGTCATTGAGAATAACCAGGGTTTGCTGATCTTTGCTGTCCAGGCGCTTGACGAGAATATCGGCCTTGGCCAGTTCAGAAACTATCTGGGTCGGAGATAAGGCTATTCCAGCCTTGGGAGAAATTTGCACCGCGGCATCTTCACCATACCAGGTTGGCAAGGCGCTCAGCGCCATCACCACCAGAGTGACTACCAACACCAGATATTTCCAGGCGCTGTAGTGATTAAGCAGTTTTTTAGGCAGGCGCCCACGGCCATTACTCTTTAATAATGAGTCAGTTATCATATTTATGCTCTCTTTTCGACTCGTGGCTTAAGCCACATATCACAGTCGCAGTCATCCAATGAAGGAGTGACTGACAACAGATGAAGTGAAACCCGGACAGAAAAGCCCGGAAGAGAGCGTCAGGCGGCCTGCTGACTGAAGCGATAGCGGAGGTTGGCGTCTTTCCAGCCCCCAAGGCGCAAACCAGCCCCGGGGTGCGTTAAGGTCCAATTCTGCTCGATAGGCAATTGCTCGGCAAAACCTATGCTGAGCACTGGCGCCGGTGGCATAGCGATTTCAAACGCCAATTCATAGGGCGGCTCGGGCACATCCTGCTGAGCGGCCATACTGAGACAGCGCAGACGAGCACCAGGGGCAGAATAGAGTTGGTCGCCCTGCTCGGAGCGCAGCAACTTGGATAAGTCAGACAGGGAAACCTTGCCATCCACCTCAGCTCTGCCACTAGCATCATGCTTGCCAAACTTGTGATACCGGGCCTCTTGGACTTGAGACTCCTGACCAACTGAGGTAGATGAAGCTATGGACAACGGCTCTTTGTCAGCATCTTGCTGACTGAGCTCGGGCAAAGCCTGTTCAAACGCCTTCCAGGTTGCATCTGAGGCAATCCCGGAATACACATTTCCCAGCAGACCTATGGCGATCAGCAGGGTAAAGAGGCGCATGATTTTCAGCAACAAGGTGTCCATTGATAATGGTTATTTGGGCGGATGCTAGCCTTTCAAGCCCTGGCGGGCAAATTAAACTTTGTCCATCTTGCACAAAAAAGCCGCCCGGAGGCGGCTTGATAACGCAATCAGATATATTCGACGGCAACAACTTCATATTCTGCCAGGCCACCGGGAGTTTGAATATTGACTTCATCCCCCAGATTTTTACCGATAAGGCCACGGGCAATGGGTGAGTTCACCGAGATCAGGTTCTCTTTGATATTCGCCTCATCGTCACCGACAATGCGGTAAGTCACTTCGGCATCTGTGTCCAGGTTCAGTATGGTCACGGTAGAACCAAAGATGATCCGGCCATTGTTGGGCATCTTGGTCACATCAATGATCTGGGCGTTGGACAGTTTGCCTTCGATATCGCGGATACGGGCTTCGCAAATGCCTTGCTCTTCACGGGCGGCATGGTATTCGGCGTTTTCTTTCAAATCCCCCAGTTCACGCGCCGCGGCAATTGCCTCGGTGATCTTGGGACGGCGATCAAACTTGAGTATATCCAGTTCTTTGCGCAACTGTTCTGCCCCAACCAGGGTCATGGGAACCTTGTTCATAATCTCTTTCGTCTCCTGTCAAACAAAAGCAGCCTCCGTCAGCCAAGGGCCAACAGAGACTCATTTTTCGGGTGAATGGGCGCCATTTTGTCTGCGGCGCCAGGGATGCATAGCGGAATACCGGGGAACACACCGGCCAAAACTCAATTCATCTTGGCTACAAGCTTACCTAAGGCATGGCAGGCTTGCCAGTGATGGCGACAAAAATCTCTGTTTCTGTGGCACCGACGATAATAAATTCATCTCAGTTAAGACTCGAAAGCACAGAGGGATAGCCCCAACCATTGTCTCCTACCTCGACCTGCTCACCGGTAAGGTACTGATACAAAGTCGGTGCCAGTGAGCCGTTATCCAGCGGCCCCAATCTCTGGCCGGGTTTGCTAGGCTCGCCCCAGAAACCTATGAAGGCATCTTTTTCCAGATAATGCTCGCCCGCATGACGCCCCGGCACCAGGGTGTTATAGCCAAATCCCTCTTTGGGGAAGAGGTTGATGGTGCCGGCCCTGTCTTCATCATAGAGGTGTGCCAGCTGCACCACGGCATCGGGTCTGGGACTCATGGCCGCCAGATTGCGCCACTGCTCGGCGCTGCAGCCCTTGGCACTCCCCAAGCACAATTCGAGCAGTTGTTGTTTGGCCGATAACTGAACATCAGACAGCGGCGGCAGATAAGGGTTGCTCTGAGCCAGTGCCAGCAGCTCAGGCGCGCCTTTATCATCAAGCGCCTGATAACGGATAGCGCCCGAGTCACGACTGATCATTTCATCTCGGCGCTGCCCGTTTCTATATCCCACCAAACGCACAGAGCAGCTATCAAGTGTGCAATCACTTTGACGCACCACCAGATAATCCAGCGATTCCTGCAACTCATCGGCAAGCAAGCTGACCATATCCAGCGCCTCGCTTTCTTTGACCTTAAAACGGGTCAACTCCTGATACAAGGGTTGCACCTGCCAACCTCGGTCCGAGTTAAAGAAGTCCAGCATATAGTTACCACCTGCGGTAGAGGCTATCACCAAGTCTACCCCATGCAGTGAAGGCGGGTTGAGGTTGTTGGTTATCTTGGGGCCTTCCCCTTCATCAGAGGAGATTTTGCTTATCTTGAGCTCGACCCCGCGTTGCTTGAGCGCATCTTGCAACACCAGTTCGGGGTTAAGGGTGTGATACACAGGTGCCAAACCATGATCGCCGGCCATGCCCCACAGCGTCTGCGGATAAATACCCGAGTCCCGATACACCCTGTCCAGACGGCCAAGCCAGTAATCGAGCCGGTTAAGCTCACCGGTCGGCGCTATGATTTCGTCGCTGAACGGCCCCTTGAAATGGGCGAAATGATCCGGCCAGGGGTTATAAATAAGCAGATAGTCCGGCATCGCCTGTTCACTCAGCAAGGCCAGCTCATTAAGCTGTTCATTGAGCTTACCCCGCAAGCTCATGCGGGAAAACAGCCGCCAGGCCCCCATCTTGTCGTAGGCCTCGAGTTGCTTGCGAACCGCCGCCACGCTATGTTGCAAGTCCCTCTCGACTTCGGCGCGCAGCGACAACTCATTGAGACAGCGCTGCTCACCAAAATCACGGATCGCTTCCCCCAGCCCCAGATTAACCAGGGCATCGAAACTGGTCTGGGCGTTCCAGTCATATTGGGCGTTGCAGTTTAAGGTCTTGAGATAATTCAGCCGGTCGAACATGGTACGCATGCCGCGGCTCTCCACCAGATTTTCGAGCTGCAGGGCGTCGTTGCCGAAAAAGTAATAGGCCCGGTCACGGGTGCGATCGACAAAGTGAAAATTGGGGATCCCTGTGCCGCCCTTACCGGACACAGCGGCACCTGTCTTGATAATCGGCAGATTGCGCACACTGATGGTCGGCGTGGAAGAGATGCCTCCTGTGGCTATGCCATTCTCACTCCGGCGATAGAGTGACTTGAAAAACGGCAGATAGTACTGGTCGGTGGCGCCATTTTTCACCAGCTGACGCAAAAAGTCCTGCTTGGGAGTGTGCTGCGGCCGCCCCTTGGCTGACGCGGGCGTGAGTTGCGACAAAGCCGCGTCCCTGGCAAGTACTTCTTTGAGATAAGGGCCGGAATTGGGTGCAACCAACGCCTGCATCAGTCCCTGGCTCAAGCCATCTACCGTTATCTGCACCGCTCTTGGGCGTTGACTCCAACTTGCCAGAAAATCACTCAGCCCCTTGGGATCTTCCTTTAGACTGGCCTGCATCCAGGCCGAAAAGGCTTTTGCCCGCTGCGCCGGTAATGCATATTGGCGATAGGCCTTGAGCACATTGAGACGGACAAAGTCGATAAGAGTAACGGTTATCGCCTGCGCCTTGTTGTTTACCTTGGCGGCATTTTCCGCCTTGCCATCTTCAATAATCAGCTCGAGGGCGCTGCGCATATCCCCCTCAGGCAGACTGCCGACATACTTGCCAATCTCAGTGATGATCAGCGGCTGAATGTCGGCAATCAACGCCAGATCTTCAGGGCTATCGCCAAGATAGTTGTAATGCTCCGGCAGTATCTTGCCAAGGGCCCAGTCATCATTGTTGAACAGGCGATCATAGACAGTCACCAACATGGCAACCAACTGGCGATTGAGCGTCATGCCCTCGCGTCTGTCATTGGCTTCAGCGGTCGGTTCGGTGTTGTCTTTAACCTGCTCTTCCAGGCTGAACAGCGAATGCTGCCAGGGCGCGATTTGCTCCTTGCTGTATTGGCTCAGCAGATAATCCCGGAACTGATCCCGGTTCTCGGCGCGGCTGTATCTGTCGTAAAAAAGGTAGAGAAAATGCCCAAGGGGGATGCTGTAGAAAGGATCCGACAGCCGGGCTATGACCCTGGCCTTGGTCGGCGCATCGAGCGGCAGCGTTAAAATGTAGGCATCCAGGCTCATACCGGCAACAGAAAATATCGCCAGATCGCGCCCTGTGGTGACACTGAGCTCCAACCCTTTAAACAACTGCTTTTGCAGCAGTTCGCCGCCGTGATACAAGGGTGCCACCAAAGGCACGGTGTTAATATCGGCCCGCACGCCGTTGCTGCCGAGGCTCAAAGCCAAGCCAAGGCTTAAGGCCAGAGCCTGCGTGTTACGCCGCCGGTTGAACAACCCTTTGACTCGCCCCACAGCGCTTTCCCGGCCCTTGGGCTCCTTTGAGACAGACTCGAGTATCATCACTTCCTTTCCCTGAAACATCTTGATTGCAGCATCTTAAATGAAACGCCTTGATAGTGAGCGAGTTTAGCAAGAGCCGCCAAGATCCCAAAGCCAAGGGAAGGTGCGAATAAGTCTTCGCGGCGTTCTTTTTTGTAGAGAGTGGCTTGCACAGCAATTGGCGTTCAAGGCATCTGACTGAATGCATGCCGGGGCCTGTCCGCACCTTCCCAAGAAGTTTGACCCAAATCATCCTGCCTACAAAAAAACAGGCCACCCTAATGGGTGGCCTGGTCACTTTCAGTCACTGACAGCGTTTACTTGTTGACTCTGGCGTGCAGTTCCTGCACCGAGGCAACATTGCTTCTGTCGTCGGCATCATGGGCCATACAGGTTGCAAAAGCCGCATTCATGGTGGTGGTGTAATTCACCTTGTGCTGCAGCGCGCCGCGGCGCAGCTGTCTGGAATCCTCGATGGCCTGACGACCCTCAGTGGTATTCACTATGTAGGTGTATTCACCGTTCTTGATCCGGTCAAGAATGTGTGGACGACCTTCATGCACCTTGTTCACCAGGCGAGGATTGATACCCGCTTCACCCAGCACCACAGCCGTGCCGTGGGTGGCATCCAGCTCATAGCCGAGTTCAATCAGCTTGGCCGCCAGATCCGAAACCCGCTTCTTGTCGCTGTGACGAACAGACAACAGGGCGCGGCCTGACTTGGGTACATCCTTCACTGAGCCCAGTTGCGCCTTGGCGTAGGCTTCGGCGAAGGTATCACCCACCCCCATCACCTCACCGGTAGAGCGCATTTCAGGGCCGAGCAGAGGGTCAACACCCGGGAACTTGTTGAACGGCAGAACCACTTCTTTCACTGAGTAGTAAGGCGGGATCACTTCCTGAGTATGTTGCTGTTCGGCCAGTGAAGTACCGGCCATTACCCGGGCGGCAATCTTGGCCAGAGGCACGCCTGTGGCCTTGGAGACGAAAGGCACTGTGCGGGCGGCACGCGGGTTCACCTCAATCAGGTAAATCACGTCGCTCTTGACCGCAAACTGCACATTCATAAGACCGACAACGCCCAGCTCCAGCGCCAGCTTGCGTACCTGCTCGCGCATCTCGTCCTGAATCGCCTTGGAGAGAGTGTAAGGAGGCAGTGAACAACCTGAGTCACCTGAGTGAACACCGGCCTGCTCGATATGCTCCATGATGCCGCCGATAACCACGTCCTTGCCATCGCAAACGGCATCCACGTCTACTTCGGTGGCGTCATCCAGGAAGCGATCCAGCAGTACCGGCGACTCGTTGGATACACTGACGGCTTCGTTGAAGTAACGGCGCAGATCCTGCTCGTCGTAGACGATTTCCATCGCCCGGCCACCCAGAACATAGGAGGGACGAACCACCAGGGGGTAGCCTATACGCTCGGCATCCAGTACCGCCTGCTCCAGGTTGGTCACTGTGCTGTTTTCAGGCTGTTTCAGCCCCAAACGCTCAACCGCTTGTTGGAAGCGCTCACGGTCTTCGGCGCGGTCGATGGCATCCGGGCTGGTTCCTATGATGGGCACACCTGCGGCTTCCAGGGCGCGGGCCAGTTTCAGTGGCGTTTGGCCACCATACTGCACGATAACCCCTTTGGGCTGCTCAACCCGCACGATTTCCAGTACGTCTTCCAGGGTAACAGGTTCAAAGTAGAGTCTGTCAGAGGTGTCATAGTCAGTGGAAACGGTTTCAGGGTTACAGTTAACCATAATGGTTTCATAACCGTCTTCACGCATCGCCAGCGCCGCATGCACACAACAGTAGTCGAACTCGATACCCTGACCGATACGGTTGGGGCCGCCACCTATCACCATGATCTTGTCTTTATCGGACGGATTGGCCTCACACTCTTCCTCGTAGGTGGAGTACATGTAGGCGGTATCCGTGGCGAACTCGGCGGCGCAGGTATCTACCCGCTTATAGACAGGGAAGAGCTCATACTTGTGACGCAGTTTGCGCACTTCACTTTCAGAAACCCCCAGCAGTGACGCCAGGCGCGCATCGGAGAAACCTTTGCGCTTCAGCTTGCGCAGGAACTCCTGGGAAAGACCGCTCCAGCCACCTTCCTTGACCTTCTCTTCCTGCAGCACCAGATCTTCAATCTGCACCAGGAACCAAGGGTCTATGTTGGTGATGCGGCGAATACCCTCCATGGACATACCGGCGCGGAAAGCATCGGCGATATACCAAGGACGCTCAGGGCCAACATCCTGCAACTCGTAACGTATCTTGGCCAGGGCTTCCGGCTCGTTGATATCCACGATAGGGTCAAAACCTGTCATCCCGGTTTCCAGGCCGCGCAGAGCTTTTTGCATCGACTCCTGGAAGGTACGGCCGATGGCCATCACTTCACCGACAGACTTCATCTGAGTGGTCAGGCGGTCGTTGGAACCGGCAAACTTCTCGAAGTTGAAACGAGGGATTTTGGTAACCACATAGTCGATAGAGGGCTCGAACGAAGCCGGGGTCAGACCGCCGGTAATGTCGTTCATCAGCTCATCCAGGGTAAAGCCCACCGCCAGCTTGGCCGCAACCTTGGCAATCGGGAAACCGGTCGCCTTGGAGGCCAGCGCAGATGAGCGCGATACCCTTGGGTTCATCTCGATGATCACCATGCGACCATCTTTGGGGTTGATACCAAACTGCACGTTGGAACCACCGGTTTCAACACCGATTTCCCGCAGCACCGCCATGGAGGCGTTACGCATCAGTTGATATTCTTTGTCGGTCAGGGTCTGAGCCGGTGCAACTGTGATGGAGTCACCTGTGTGTACACCCATGGGGTCAAAGTTTTCGATGGCGCAGACTATGATGCAGTTATCGTTACGATCGCGCACCACTTCCATCTCGTACTCTTTCCAGCCAATCAGCGACTCGTCAATCAGCAGCTCATTGGTCGGCGACAAGTCCAGACCTCGGGTACAGATCTCTTCAAACTCTTCGACGTTGTAAGCGATACCGCCACCGCTGCCGCCCATAGTGAAAGAGGGGCGAATGATGCAGGGGAAGCCCACTTCATTCAGTACCTTGTGCGCTTCTTCCATGCTGTGGGCAATACCGGCACGAGGACACTCGAGACCGATACTCTTCATCGCCTTGTCGAAACGGGCACGGTCTTCGGCCTTATCGATGGCATCGGCAGTGGCACCGATCATCTCGACGTCAAACTCTTTCAATACGCCTTTGGCTTCCAGTTCCAGGGCGCAGTTCAGCGCCGTCTGACCGCCCATGGTTGGCAGAATCGCATCGGGGCGTTCTTTGGCGATAATGTTGCGCACCACTTCCCAGTGGATAGGCTCGATGTATGTGGCATCGGCCATTTCCGGGTCTGTCATAATGGTTGCAGGGTTGGAGTTCACCAGAATAACCCGGTAACCCTCTTCTCTCAGCGCCTTACAGGCCTGGGCTCCCGAATAGTCAAACTCACAGGCCTGACCGATAACGATTGGGCCGGCACCCAGGATAAGAATACTTTGAATATCAGTACGTTTTGGCATTTTCTTCTATCTTCTCCCGGCGATTACAGCTTGACTTGGTGACGGTATTGCTCAATCAGTTCGATAAAGTGATCGAACAGAGGCGCACAATCGTGCGGCCCCGGACTCGCTTCAGGGTGGCCCTGGAAGCTGAAAGCCGGCTTGTCTGTCAGGTGGATCCCTTGCAGTGAGCCATCAAACAGCGACTTGTGAGTCACCTTGATGTTGGCAGGCAATGTGGCTTCATCGGCAGCAAAACCATGGTTCTGGCTGGTGATCATCACAGTGCCTTTGTCAATATCGCTCACAGGGTGGTTGGCGCCGTGGTGACCAAACTTCATCTTCAGCGTCTTGGCACCGTTGGCCAGCGCCAGCAGTTGGTGGCCAAGGCAGATGCCGAATACCGGGATATCGGTTTCGAGAATTTGCTGAATCGCCTTGATGGCGTAATCACATGGCTCCGGGTCACCGGGGCCGTTGGAGAGGAATACCCCATCCGGTGCCATCGCCAGCACTTCACTGGCAGGCGTTTGTGCGGGAACCACAGTCACATCACAGCCTCTGTCTACCAGCATTCGCAGTATGTTCTGCTTCACGCCGTAGTCATAAGCCACTACCTTGTACTTGAGTTCTGACTCGGGAGTATCGACCGGCAGGCCGCTCTCCAAACGCCAGGTTCCCTTGCGCCAGGTGTAAGACTTGTCGGTCGTCACTTCCTTGGCCAAGTCCATGCCTTTCAGCCCAGGGAATGCCTTGGCGGCGGCCAGCGCCTTGTCTACGTCCTGCTCACCCACCAGAATGCAACCGGCCTGAGCGCCCTTCTCCCGCAGAATACGGGTCAGCTTACGGGTGTCGATATCGGCGATACCGACTACCTTGTTGGCTTTGAGGTAATCACTGAGGGATTGTTGGTTACGGAAGTTACTGGCGAGGAGGGGAAGATCACGAATAATAAGACCACAGGCATGAACTGCATCGGATTCTGTGTCTTCATTGTTAGTACCGGTATTACCGATATGTGGGTAGGTTAGAGTTACTATCTGGCGAGAATAAGATGGATCGGTGAGGATTTCTTGATATCCGGTCATCGAAGTGTTAAAAACGACTTCTCCGACTGCGATCCCATCGGCACCGATTGCTGTGCCGGAAAATACGCTTCCATCTTCGAGTACGAGTAAGGCAGACTTTGTCAACGCGACCTCCGAGAAAAGAGCCAAGCCACTGAAATGTAATGTTTTTATCTTTGTTTAAAGTACCAATTTCCGCTAAAATACGAAATTTTGACAAATTCCGCGCATCCTACACGATAAATATCGATCCGTCTATAGCTTGGCGGACGAATTCGAAAAAAAACCGCCAATCGGCGGTTTTTTAAATAATGTCACAGGGGGTTCAACCCCAATACCTGTTGCATGTCGTAGAGCCCGGCATCCTGTTCCTGCAACCAAAGTGCCGCACGCATGGCGCCGTTGGCAAAGGTCATTCGGCTGGAAGCCTTGTGAGTGATCTCTAAACGCTCGCCCATATCGGCAAACATGGCGGTATGCTCGCCCACCAAGTCACCCGCTCTGATAGTGGCAAAACCTATGGTGTCGCGCTCACGCTCGCCGGTGATCCCTTCGCGGCCATAGACGGCGACTTTTTCCAGATCCCGCCCCAGTGTGTTGGCAATCACTTCCCCCATCTTCAAGGCGGTACCTGAAGGAGCATCCTTCTTGTGTCTGTGATGGCCTTCGATGATCTCTATGTCGGTATAATCACCCATGACTTCCGCCGCCAGTTCCAGCAGCTTCCACATCAAGTTAACCCCAACCGACATATTGGGTGCCAATACCACAGGGATCTGCTCGGCAAAGGCCTCAATCTGCGCCTTTTGCGCCGAATTGAAACCTGTAGTGCCTATCACTATCGCCTTATGATGGCGGGCGCACCAATCCAGATTGCTGAGAGTGCCTTCCGGGCTGGTGAAATCCACCAGCACATCGAAGTCATCCGCAACTTGATCCAGGCTATCGCAGACCCGGACATGAAGACAACCGACCCCGGCCAACTCCCCGGCATCGACTCCCACCAGAGTCGAGCCAGCGCGCTCGATGGCCGCGCCCAGAATGATCCGGCTGAAATGCGCGGCCGCTTCTATCAAGGTACGCCCCATACGGCCGCTGCTTCCGGCAACCGCAACTCTGACATGTCCACTCATAACTTTCTCCACATACAGGCTAAAAAAATCGCCTGAGTCAGACTCAAGCGATTTTGGTATTACAGAATGTCCAGCAGTTCCACTTCAAAGACCAGAGTGGAATAAGGCGGGATAGCCGCCCCGGCACCGCGCTCGCCGTAGGCCAGGTGATGCGGTACATACAGCTTGTACTTGGCGCCAACCGGCATCAGTTGCAGCGCTTCGGTCCAACCGGCAATCACGCCGGAAACCGGGAATTCGGCAGGCTGACCACGGGTTACTGAACTGTCGAATACTTTACCGTCGATAAAGGTACCGTGATAGTGAGTACGAACGTTGGAATCATAGCTTGGCTTCTCGCCTGAGCCTTCGTTGATGATTTCGTACTGCAGACCTGATTCGGTAGTCACCACACCTTCACGTTTGGCGTTTTCGGCCAGGAAAGCATTACCTTCGGCAGAAGCGGCTTCGGCAGCCTCTTCCTGCGCCTTTTGCAAGCGACGGCTGATTTCAGAGAAAGCAACCTGCATATCTTCCATGGAAACAACACTCTCTTTGCCGTCAAATGCATCGGCCAGACCGGCTTGAACGGCTGGAATATCCAGACCTTCGAAAGAGTTTGCGGCCAGTTGCTCACCCAACTGGCGGCCTACGCCGTAGCTGGCTTGTTGTTCAACACTGGTGAACTTATCAGACATAATCAGTTTACTCTCAGTTTATCTGTGAATTTTTCGCGGCACAGTGTAACACTTATCCGGGTTCAAGTGTTGCGCTTATTCGTATCCTTACGCTTTGTTCATTCGCCGAGTCTCAAGCCAAAATGGACAGAAGGCCTAGCCTCAAGCCGACTTTGTTAACCTCATTTTTGGCAAGAGCTAAATTTACCCTTGCTCGCCTGATAGAGCGGCATCATCTGCGCTTGTAAATCACGCAACTGGGCAATGCGGTTCTCATTGGATGGATGAGTCGACAACAGCTCCGGCCCCTGACCGCCCCCCGCCTTGGCCATGTTTTGCCATAAGGTCACCCCGGCTCCAGGATCGAAGCCGGCCCTGGCCATCAGCTCCAGCCCCATCACATCGGCCTCGGATTCCTGCGCCCGGCCATAGGGTAAGATATAGCCCACCTGCACCCCAAGCCCCAGGGCCGCCATGTAAAGATCGGCATTGGCTACTTGCCCCATCCCCAACGCCGTACCGGCCAACTGCATACCGGTATTGCTGAGTTGGGCCCGTGAAGCCTGTTCATTACCGTGCTGCGCCAACACATGCGCTATCTCATGGCCGATTACCGTTGCCAGTTGGTCTTCATTGTTGGCCACCTTAAGAAGCCCGGTATAGACACCGATATGACCACCAGGCAAGGCAAAGGCGTTGACCTGATCCGACTCAAACAGTACCCATTGCCAATGTTGTTGCGGCAATAAAGAGGTAATACGCTGCGCCACACAGGCAACATAGGCACTGGCGGCCTTGTCCTGGCTCTGCTTCTCTTTTGCTTTTATCTGCTCGAAAGAGGCGGTACCCATCTGGTTTATCTGTTCGGGCGAAAACAGTAACATCTGCGAGCGCCCGGTGGGCGACTGAGTAGTGGAGCAGCCTGAAAGAGCTCCCACAAAGAGTATGGCAAGTAGGCCGAAAATTCGGTTATTCATCTTTTATCTTCCGGTGATAAAGTTTCCCTGGATTTTACCTGAGTGTCACACGCAAGCACAGCTTGTCGTATCGCCAATGATCCCGCCAGCCAAAAGCCAGCTGCGCGTACAGCCAAGGCTTGAAAAAAGTTGACCTCTGGCTTGTCAGGCACGACACTGATTGAGATATATGGATACGGAAAAACGCCGTTATCCACTTATAAGTTACTCTTTACCAAACGTCTTTTTATAAGGTTCCAACTCATACAATGCTTGAAGAATTAGCCTTGGGGGGATTGCTGTTCAGTCCTTTGGTTCTCTTCGCACCTCTTGCGCTCGCACTCTGGTTTCTGACCAGACTGGTTCTTCACTGGACCGGGCTGTACACAAAAATCTGGCGAGTGGCCTGGTTCGAAGTCGCCCTGTTCGTGTGCTATCTGGCACTGATTATCTACCTGTTTGAGAGTTGACACTTATCATGGCAAAAGTACTGCGCATCTCCATTACCTTGCTTCTCGTGCTGGCAGCCTTAGTGGCCGGATATTGGATTTGGAATCACTACCTCTATTCCCCCTGGACCCGTGATGGCCGGGTGCGGGCCGAAGTCATTACCCTCTCGGCCGATGTCTCAGGCTGGGTCACTCAACTGAATGTTAAAGATAACCAACAAGTTAAACGTGGCGATCTGCTGTTTAAGGTGGACGATACCCGTTATCAAGCCGCCAGTACCGAATTGGCCGCCGAGCTGGAAAACAAGCTACACGCTTGGGAACTGGCCAAGCACAAATATGAACGGCGCAAGAATCTCACCGGCCGCGAGGTGATCAGTGAAGAGGATTTGGAAACTGCACGGATCAACACAGAGTTGGCCAAAGCCAGCTACAACTTGGCAAAGGCCAGACTCGACAGCAGCAAAATAGATCTTCAGCGCACTCAGGTTCACTCCCCCGCCGATGGCACCATAATCAACCTCAGCCTGCGTCAGGGCAACTATGTCAACCAGGGCAAGGCGGTATTATCTCTGGTTAAACAAGGCTCTTTCTATGTCACAGGGTACTTTGAAGAAACCAAACTGCCACTAATAAAGGTAGGCCAAAAGGCCAAAATCAGCCTAATGAGCGGTGGCAAGCCGCTCAGGGGCGAAGTGATCAGCATAGGCAAAGCAATTGCCGATACCAATACCAATGCCAATGGTCAACTATTGCCGCAAATTCAACAGAGCTTCAACTGGGTCAGGTTGGCGCAGAGGATCCCTGTGGATATCAAGCTGGACCCGGCTTCGGAACAACATGAACTCAGCGCCGGATTGACGGTTTCCATCCAACTGCAAGCCGAAAAATAATATGCCCCTATCTCCCACGCTGGCGGTATTTCTGACCCCGGACAAGCGCACGCTAATCTTCGCCACCAAAGGGGTGATTGCCATGGCACTGGCATTGACGGCGGCGCTCTATCTGGACTTGGAGCGCCCCTACTGGGCGCTGGTATCGGCAATATTCCTGCAGATGCGTCCCGAAAGTGGCCTGGTGCTGGAAAAAGGTCTTTGCCAGATAATAGGCACCCTGGTAGGCGGGGTTGCCGGCATAGCTATTCTCAGCATTTTTTACGGTGCCCCCGAACTGGCCATGCTCACCCTGGCGCTGTGGTTGGGGCTCAACTCTGCATTGTCGGCCATGGTACGCCATATCAACTTTGTCTACGCCTTCGCCATGGCGGGGATCACCCCCTGTCTTATTGTGCTCTTGGTGATGGTAAGCCCAGCTACAGCAAACAGTGAAACCATCTTCGCCGTCGCCCACTCCAGGGTCAGCGAAATTATAGTCGGTGCCATCTGTGCCACTCTGGTGAGCCAGTTGCTGTGGCCAGTCAGAGTCACCGAAGGGCTGCAAAAACAAACCCGTAAAATAGTCAACCAAACCCTGGAATACCTCACACTGGAGCTGGATCTCAACGGCTCCCATGAAAATCGCCATAATCAGATAGACGCAATTCTTGAATCACTGGCAGCAGCCAGCGACGATGCCAACGCTCTCAGCTACGAGGGTCCGGAAGGCCCGGGACGCAGTCGTGCGGCCAATTTGTTATTCAACAAGGTGTTATCATTGCTCGCCGTGATCCAGATATTCGGCCGTTTGCAGCGTAACCACGAAGAGTTGATGACAAGCACTCTCTCAGGGCTAATCCGTACCCTAAAAAGCAACTTCAAGGCGATGTCCGAGTCGGACGATTTCCAATTCTGTTATGAATTGGCACACAGGCAAAGGCGCGAAATCATCCACTTTCGCAACACTCATACCTGTATCAGCCCACTGGAATCGCGGCTGCTGAAAACCGCCTCGGAGCTGGCCAGCGATTTGGTGCTGGTGCTGCGGGCATTCAAGGCGTTGGAGTCACCGGATAAAACGCTGCTCAATGCTCCCGCGATGCAGACCCACAGAGATCCCCTGCTGGGGCTTATCACGGGTGTCAGAACCATGCTGATTTTCCTGATAGGTGCAGGGATGTGGATTGGCACCGCTTCCAGTGCGGCCCTGATGATAATGACTATGCCGGTGATCTTCTCCATCATGATGGCCAGACTGCCCTTACCCCTTTTGAGCATGATCCTGCGGCGACTGCTGATAGGAGTAATGATCGCCATTCCTGTCGCAATATTTTACGCCCTCGGACTACTGGCCCAAAGCAGCGGCGATATTGAGATCATGTTGTTGGTATTGGCAGGCCCCTTCTTTATTGGCCTGATGGCCCTGGCCAATCAGGCCACCCTGCCCTACGGCCTTGGATTTTGCATACCATTTGCCATTTTGGTCAGCCCCGGCAAAGACATGAGCCAGGCTTTTGCCGTAGACAACACCCTGAGCAAGGCGATGGCCATCTTTGTCGGCGTCAGCATCCTCTATTGGCTATTTAAGCTGGTGACTGAGCCAGGAGTCAAAATGATGCAGCAACGCCTACTCAACGCCACCCGCAAAGATCTGATTGAGATGGTCAAACAGGACAAGCCTGAAGACTGGTTTAATGCCCGTATGGCTGATCGCTTGCTGCGCTTGGCCAATTATGAACGCAGCAGCCAGAGCAACAACCGAACCCTGACCGACTTAGGCCTCACCGGCCTTAACCTGGGCCATGTATCGATGCGTCTGCGCCGCCTGCTGGCCAGCATCAGCGACAGCCAACTCGACGAACTACTGCAAGACTGGCAACTGGCGCTCGCCAACGCCTTTATCTTCTGTTCCCGCGGCGAAAATCCACCTGATTTCCGTAACAGTTGCGAACGCCTTTTAGCCCGGCTGCAAACCGATGGTTTGACACAGGAGCAACTGGAAATGGTTCAGGGGATGTTTGAGCGCCTGATAATGACCTTTGAGCGCAGCTCCGCCATGATAAGCAATGCCAATGCACCCGTAACCCAAGCTGAGTCTGCGCCACCGCAAGAGCAAGAGTCTGCTTCCGAACAAAAGCCTTAGGCAAAGACCTGAAGCTCAGCGCCATAAGTCATCCAACCCGATAGAAACTTGCAAACTACTTGACCGCTCAAGCAAATAGACTAATACTTGCACAATCAAGTATTGATAAAGCATTGGTCAAGTTAATTTCGTTTCCAGAGGTTTCACAGATGACACAACCCATAACGACAAGCATTGTGCTTGCTATAACCGAGATGCACAGTCAACTGCAACGCAGTCTGGCAGGCAGGTTGTCGCTGCACGGTATCAGCTTCAGCGAGTTTTTGGTACTGAGACAATTGGCAAAGGCCGAGGGCAATAAACTCAGAAGGATCGACCTGGCCCAGGGTGCCGGGCTCAGCGCTTCGGGGATCACCCGCCTGCTTAACCCAATGGAAAAAATTGGTCTGGTAGAAAAGGAAACTGCCAGCCGTGATGCCAGAGTCAGCCTGGTAGCCCTGACACCGGCGGGCGCTAAGATTTTTACTGAGGCCGAGGTATCATTTCAGCAAGTCGCCGATGAGTTTATGTCACGCTTGAGTGAGCAAGAGCAACAACTGTGGCTAAGCCTGCTCCATAAGCTGGGTGCCTGAATATCAGGGCTCTGAATACCAGACAGTAACTCTGAACATTGCTATTCTAAAAGTGCTTAAATCCGCGGCCGGAAACAGCAGAAACAGCAGAAACGGCATAAGTATCGAGTGCGACATTCACGCCAGCTCAAGTATGACCCCAAAAAAAACCGATGCCTTGAGCATCGGTTTTTTGTTTCGGTAGAGCGCCGGTTAGCTATTCAAATCCTGAAAGAACTTTTTCACTCCATCGAAGAAGCCTTCAGCCTTGGGGCTATGTTTCTTGGATGCGCCGGTGACTGAAGTTTCAAATTCACGCAGCAGCTCTTTCTGACGCTCGGACAAGTTCACCGGCGTTTCCATCACCACTTTGCAAAGCAGATCGCCAACCGCGTGACTGCGCACCGACTTAACCCCTTTGCCGCGCATGCGGAACATGCGGCCGGTCTGGGTTTCCGCCGGGATCTTCAGGTTGACCTTACCATCCAGTGTCGGCACTTCCACTTCACCGCCGAGGGCGGCCTTGGCGAAGGATATCGGCACTTCACAATAAAGGTTATTGCCGTCACGGACAAAGATCGGGTGCTCGCGCACAGTAACCTGTACATAGAGATCCCCCGCCGGGGCTCCGAATTCACCGGCTTCACCTTCACCGGCCAGGCGGATACGGTCGCCGGTATCGACACCGGCCGGAATTTTCACCGACAGTGTCTTGCTCTTTTCTATGCGGCCATCACCGTGACACTTGCTGCAAGGTTCTTTGATGATCTTGCCGCGACCATGACAGGTAGGACAAGGTTGCTGCACAGCAAAAAAACCCTGACGCATCTGTACCTGACCGGCACCGTGACAGGTACCACAAGTAGTAGCCGAGGTACCCTTCTTCGCGCCGCTGCCATCACAGAGATCACAGCTAACCAAGGTTGGGATCCTAAGCTCACGGGTAATACCACGCACCGCTTCTTCCAGCGACAGTTCCAGGTTGTAACGCAGATCTGAACCACGGGCAGCTTGACGATGCCCGCCGCGACGACCACCACCGAAGATATCCCCGAACACGTCACCAAAGATATCACCGAAATCAGCGCCGCCACCAAAACCACCACCGCCACGGTTAGGGTCAACCCCAGCATGACCAAACTGATCATAGGCAGCTTTTTTGTCTTCGTCGGTCAGGATCTCGTAGGCTTCTTTGACTTCTTTAAAGCTGGCCTCGGCCGCCTTATCGCCCGGATTGCGGTCAGGGTGATACTTCATCGCCAGGCGCTTATAGGCCTTCTTGATCTCCCGCTCGCTGGCGTCGCGACCGACGCCCAATACTTCGTAATAATCTCGCTTTGACATAATCTCACGCTTTCCAAGCTGGATTCACACAAGCGGGCGTTAGGGTTGCCCCGTAACGCCCGCCGGAATTAATCGAGTGTTACCACCCAATTACTTCTTGTCGTCTTTAACCTCTTCGAACTCGGCATCGACAACGTCATCGGCCTGGGCATTGCTGCTCTGGGCTTCGCCTTGACCTTGGCCTTGTTGTGCCTTGGCCTGAGCGATTTCCATCAGCTTGGCAGAAGCTTCTATCAGCTCTTGAGTCGCCTTCTCGATAGCTTCTTTGTCGTTACCCTTGGTGGCAGTTTCTACAGCGGCCATAGCGGTTTCAATCTTGGCCTTGTCGTCTGCTGCCAGAGCGTCACCGGCTTCTTCCACCTGTTTCTTGGTAGCGTGTACCAGACCGTCAGCCTGGTTGCGGGCGCTGACCAGTTCTTCAAATTTCTTGTCTTCCTCGGCATGAGCCTCGGCGTCGCGAACCATTTTCTCGACTTCATCATCAGACAGACCGGAAGAGGCCTTGATGGTGATGTTCTGCTCTTTGCCTGTCTTCTTGTCTTTGGCAGACACGTGCAGAATACCGTCGGCGTCGATGTCGAAAGTCACTTCAATCTGTGGCATGCCGCGTGGAGCAGGCTCAATACCTTCCAGGTTGAACTGACCCAGTGACTTGTTGGCGCTGGCTTGCTTACGCTCACCCTGCAGCACGTGAATGGTCACTGCGCTCTGGTTGTCGTCTGCTGTAGAGAAGGTCTGCTGCGCCTTGGTAGGAATAGTAGTGTTCTTCTCAATCAGCTTGGTCATTACGCTGCCCATGGTTTCAATACCCAGAGACAGAGGCGTTACGTCCAGCAGCAGTACGTCTTTCACGTCACCGGCCAGTACACCACCTTGAATCGCAGCACCTACGGCTACCGCTTCATCAGGGTTCACGTCTTTACGTGGTTCCTTGCCAAAGAAGTTGGTTACCGCTTCCTGAACCT
This sequence comes from Shewanella sp. MSW, assembly GCF_007636515.1. Classification (NCBI taxonomy): domain Bacteria; kingdom Pseudomonadati; phylum Pseudomonadota; class Gammaproteobacteria; order Alteromonadales; family Shewanellaceae; genus Shewanella; species Shewanella sp. MSW. Next base: position 26,389 of record NZ_LVDR01000012.1, on the reverse strand, counting down.
TAGGCATACGGGTTTGACCACCCACCAGGATCACTTCGTTGATGTCAGACACTGATAGGTCGGCATCGGCCAGAGCCACTTTCAGAGGCTCCAGAGAACGCTGGATCAGGTCTTCAACCAGAGATTCCAGTTTGGCACGGGTGATCTTAACCACCAAGTGCTTGGGACCTGTCGCATCAGCAGTGATGTAAGGCAGGTTCACCTCGGTCTGAGTGGTGCTGGACAGCTCAATCTTAGCCTTCTCGGCAGCTTCTTTCAGACGCTGCATAGCCAGAGGGTCGTTACGCAGATCCAGACCTTGCTCTTTCTTGAATTCGTCAGCCAGGTAGTTGATCAGACGGTTGTCAAAGTCTTCACCACCCAGGTGAGTATCACCGTTGGTTGCCAGTACTTCGAAAGTCTGGTCGCCGTCGTTGCTGTCGATTTCGATGATGGAGATATCGAAAGTACCACCACCCAGGTCATATACAGCAACAATATTGTCGCCCTGCTTCTTGTCGATACCATAGGCCAGTGCCGCAGCAGTTGGCTCGTTGATGATACGCTTTACTTCCAGACCCGCGATACGGCCGGCATCTTTGGTGGCCTGACGCTGAGAGTCGTTGAAGTAAGCAGGTACTGTGATTACCGCTTCAGTCACTGGCTCACCCAGGAAGTCTTCAGCAGTTTTCTTCATCTTTTTCAGTACTTCAGCAGACACCTGAGGAGGTGCCATCTTCTTACCATGGCTTTCAATCCAAGCATCGCCGTTGTCGGCCTTGATGATTTTGAAAGGCATGATGCTGACGTCGCGCTGAACTTCATCATCAGTGAAGCGACGGCCAATCAAACGCTTGATGGCAAAGAAAGTGTTGGCAGGGTTGGTCACAGCCTGACGTTTTGCAGGTGAGCCAACCAGCGTCTCGTCTTCAGTGAAGGCGATGATAGAAGGTGTTGTGCGATCGCCTTCGGCATTCTCCAATACGCGAGCCTTGTCACCATCGAGGACAGCTACACAAGAGTTTGTTGTGCCTAAGTCGATACCAATAATTTTACCCATGAGGTCCTCCGAAAAATCTTTTCTTTCGAACTGAATATGTTTATCTGATTTCAGATATGGGGGTAAACTCGCTGTTTTCAAGCCCGTTGTAGATGGCCCCCAATCTTGCCTTACCCCCTATATAGGGGCGTAAAACTGCTTTACAAGGGCCAGGAAGAAAAAAATAGATTTTTTTGTACAATCTTTTTACGCATCGTCGGTGCCGGAGATCTTTTTTTGTTTAGCAGTACTGAATAAAATAGTGTCGATTGCGACCGTGGCAGAACCAGCCATAAAACAAGAGTAGAAACAGAGACCTCTAAAGTGAAAAAATCCCAGCTGGCCCTGATCTACGGAATGGCCGCCGTATTCCTCTGGTCCACTGTTGCGACCGCCTTTAAAATCGCCCTCGGCTTTTTCTCGCCGTTGCAACTGGTGTTTATTGCCGTTATCACTTCATCCATCTGTCTGGGGCTTATTCTTGCCTGGCAGGGGAAACTCACATTATTAAAGCAGCAGTTTCGCGCCCGGCCCTGGTTTTATCTGCAAACCGGAATACTGAATCCATTTCTATATTATCTGGTACTGTTCAAAGCCTATGATCTCTTGCCGGCGCAGCAGGCGCTGTCGCTGAACTACACCTGGGCGGTACTGTTGCCACTGCTTGCCGCCCCCATGTTGCAGCAAAAGCTGCAACTCAGCGACATGCTGGCGGCCATCACCGGCTACTTTGGAGTACTGGTGATAGCCACCGGCGGTAATCTGTTATCGATGGACTTTGAAAACCCCTTCGGTATTCTGCTGGCACTCTCCAGTACCCTGCTATGGTGCCTATATTGGATCATCAACACCAAAGACAAGGGCGATGCCATTGTCAGCCTATTGCTGAGTTTTTTGGTGAGTCTACCGCTGATAACCATCACCCTGCTGACAACAGAAAGTCTGCCCTCTTTGCATTGGCAAGCGCTGGGAGCCGGTGTCTATGTGGGGCTATTTGAGATGGGCGTCACCTTTGTGCTCTGGCTAATGGCACTGAGAACCACAGAGCGGGCAGCCAGCATCACCAATCTGGTGTTTCTGACGCCACTCATGTCCATGGTGTTTATTGCGCTGATATTGAAAGAAGCCATCACTCTGGCGACTCTGGTCGGTATGGGACTTATCCTGTCAGCCCTCTTGATACAGAAAGTGCTGAAACCCAAGGCACCGAAAATGAAGGTAGTGTGATACGCCATATTAAGCCATTATTTAAGGGCAACGAAGATTCTCGGCCTTATCTGTGCAACTCGTCTAATGTTGGAAATTGATGATGGCCCTATGATGATGGCCCAATACCCAGGAACCGCCTCATACAGTAAGCGTCGGGTAAACTGGCACATAAAGGTAATGCCGTAGAAGGAGCTTTTTAGCCTCACAATCCGTTACCCCAAGAACCGATAGCCGATTGAATTTCTGTAAACTAATCCAAACTGTCAATTTAGAAAGCCAAATCCAACTGCTGTAGAGTTTCCTCTGCCGATGAGTGGCTGTCATCCTGGCTAACCAGGCCGACAGCGACCCCCAGCAGGCGGATGCCACGGCCGTTGGCTCTTTGCAATGCCTGGGTCAGCAAGTCATCCAGCAGACGCACAGATAACTCTCTCGAGCGGGTTTCTATAGTGGTCTGTTTAAAGTCACTGAACTTGAGTTTGACCACCAGCTTTTGAATTTGCCTGTCTTTGGCTCCGCGCTCCAAACGGCGGGCCAACTCCTGCACCAACTGTGGCATTACCTGACGACACTGAGCCAGGGTATGGATATCCTCTGCCAGCGTGGTCTCTACCCCGACCGATTTACGCTCTCGGTTGATGGTCAGTTCACGCTCGTCTATCCCCTGAGCCCTTTCATAAAGTAAGCTTCCAAACTTTCCAAACCTCTGTTGCAATATGGCCAAAGGCACCTTCTGTACATCCGCACAGGTATGCAGCCCCATTTCGGCCAGTTTCTGAGCGGTGACCTTACCGACTCCGGGGATCTTGATAAGCGGCAGTTTTTTTACAAACTCAGGCAGCGCCTGTGGCGTGACCACATACTGGCCGTTGGGCTTATTGAGATCTGAGGCCACCTTGGCGAGAAACTTGACCGGAGCGATACCCGCAGAAGCCGTAAGGCCTGTTTCCGCCAGGATATCGGCGCGAATAGCCTCGGCAATTAGGGTGGCCGAACCTTGGTATAACGAGCTATCGGATACATCCAGATAGGCTTCATCCAGCGACAGAGGTTCAATCAGTGAGGTATAGCGGGCGAAGATGGCCCGGATCTCTGCCGAGACTTCCTTATAGACAGACATGCGCCCGGGGATCAGCAGCAGATCCGGGCAAAGCTTTAACGCATAGGCCGAGGCCATGGCAGAACGAACGCCAAATTTACGCGCCTCATAATTACAAGTGCTTATCACCCCGCGTCTGTCACTACTGCCGCCTACGGCCAAAGGTCGGCCACGATATTCTGGAAAATCACGCATCTCCACCGCGGCAAAATAGCAGTCCATGTCGATATGTATGATCTTTCTCAAGCTTGCTTTCCGGATCTCAAAGGGCTCGGTCGAGCCGGATATAAACAGAGTACTGTATATAAACACAGTTAACAAGCTGGGATAACGTAAAGATATTTCAATCGGGAGCAAAAAAGGAGATCCTGGGCTCTCCTTTATGGATTTGAAGCTCGTCTTAATCGATGCGGAACTGACCTATGTTACGCCCCAGAGCCGTGGCCAACTGTTGGAATGCCCGCATCTTTTGTGACAATTCTTCGCTGGCGCTCAGGGATTCATCGGAGCGGCCACGAACATTTTCAATGTTGCAGGCCACTTCTTCGGCCACCACAGCCTGCTGGCCTATCGCCGCGGTGATCTCCATGGTTTGCAACTGGATGGCATCCACTGCCGCGGTGATTTCTGTCAATGCTCGCTCAACCTCCAGTGTCAGGCTTTGGCCCTGGTTGGCCTCCCTGACTCCGGCTTCCATCACCTGTTCGGCTTGCTGTGCCTGTTGCTGCAGAGTCTGGATAATGCCCTGAATATTGGTAGTCGAGTCCTGGGTGCGGGATGCCAGGGTGCGCACCTCATCGGCAACAACCGCAAAGCCCCTTCCCTGCTCCCCGGCGCGGGCCGCTTCAATGGCAGCATTGAGTGCCAGCAGATTGGTTTGCTCGGCAATGGCGCGGATCACACTGAGCACCTCGCCTATCTCCTCTGAGCTGCTTCTGAGCGCCCGAATAACCCCGGCGGCTTGGTTAACCTGTGTGGAAAGTGAGTGCATTCCCTGACTGGCCTGCTGCACCACATCTGCGCCGTTTCTTGACTGCAACAGTGCCGTCTCGGCAAACTCGGCGGCTCGTTGGGCGCTGGTCGCCATCTCCTGGCTTGTGTGGGCCATTTCGGTAGCGGCAGTGGCCACTGAGGCAATTTCCTGTTTCTGGGCGCTGACAGAGGCCAGTGCGTTGTCACACACCTCAGCCGCGGCGGCAACCCCATTATCCACCCGACCACTGAGCTCACGGGTTTCCAGCAACAGACTCTGCACCTTGGCGGCAAAACGGTTGAATGCTGCGCCAAGACGCCCAAGTTCATCGGTGCGGTTGATTTCAATGCGGCGTGACAAGTCGCCCTCACCCTCGGCGATATCTTCCATGGTGTGCAGCAGGCTATTGAGATTACGCCGAAAAGGCAGCATCATCAGGAAAACGGTTAACGCCACCAGTAAAATAATCCCCACTGAGACCAGGCTGGTTTGCCAAAGGCTTTGCTTCACAGGAGCCTGAAACACTTCATTAGGCAACATAAACCCCAAATACCAGCGCACTTTGGGATAATCACCGCGAATGGCAATATAGCTCACTCGCTGCAATTCTCCCTGATAAGTGACTTCGGCAATACCGGCATCCCGGGTTTGCATTTCACGTTTCAGTTCACTAAAGCCCTGATTGTCACCGCTGAGATTGTCAATAACGGCCGCATCAGAGCCGGCGGGGAACGCTTGATTAAAACCCGGGAAGTACACCAGTTTTCCCTGCTCCGTCATCAAAAATGCCTGGCCTTCGCCCCGATATTTGATTGGCGCCAGCAGGTTTTTACCTATGGTATCGATGAGAATATCCATACCGCCTATGCCTATCAGGCGACCATTGGCATCCTTGACTACTGTCTTGACTGTGGCCGAGATTGAGCCGTCGTTAGCATCCACAGCCGGGTCGCCGACAAACAAACCATTTTTGTCTATCGCCTCCTGCCACCAGGGACGTTTGTTGGTGTAGTAGTCGGGATCGCCATCGTAACGGCCATTGAGATCAAAGTACTCGAAGGTATTGGCCGAGCCGAAGAACACCGACTTGATCTCCTTGTCCTGCTCGGAGAAAAAGTGAAAGTAATCCACCAGCTGTTGATAGCCGGGATCAAGACTGAGATCTAAGCCACGGCTATGGTATTTGGCAAACCAGTTATTGATGGCAGGGTTAGCAAAGACAGAGTGAATAATCTGCCCCTTGGCGTAGAAGTAGTTGCCGATTTCATTGGCCTTGAGGGTGATCAGCGCCGATATATCCTGATCTATACGGGCACGGGTATCTTCACTACTGCTCTTAACCATCACAGCCGCCACGATAGACAACAACAGCGCCAGGGCACCGGCGATAGCTAATACAAGTTGCAAACTGAGGGAACGTCTTATCTGCTCCATTGCGAGTCCTATTTGTTATATTTTTATTTAAGGAAACCTGCAATGTATCAGAATCTGTTAACAAATTTGACTATAAAATGGCAAGAAACAATATAATTTTCTATGTAAACAATCCACTGCACCAAACCGAAGTAATTCAGTGCCTTATTGCCCAACTTAAGTGCATTCAATTTAATTCAGGTTCAATGCAACATCAGATAGCAAAAGAGCCGCAATAGCGGCTCTTGTCGTAGTGGCTTTGATACCGTTACATCTTGGACTGGATGTAATTCTGTAGCCCAACCTTGCCAATAAGGCCCAGCTGTTTCTCCAGCCAATACATGTGGTCGTCTTCGGTTTCTTCCAGTAATAGCTCCAATAACTCCCGGCTCTGATAGTCCTTGAGTTGCTCACACAAGGTAATGGCTTCTCTCAGGTTGGCAGCAACCTTGTATTCATATTGCAAGTCGTTGTGGAGCATCTCCTGCACATTCTTGCCTATGGTGAGAGCGTCGCGACTGGCAACATCCGGAGTGCCTTCCAGAAACAGGATCCGCGCAATCAACTTGGCGGCATGCTCTCTTTCATCATCCGACTCATGTTTAATTCGCTCATAGAGCTCATTCAGCCCCCAGTCTTCATACATATGGGCATGTACGAAATACTGATCCATTGCCGACAGCTCCCCGGTCAGCAGCTTATTGAGCACATCTATGACTTGCTGATGGCCTTTCATATCTGTCTCCTTATTCTGTCTCAATCTGTGATTGCAGATAGTTAGCCAGTCCGGTCAGGCCTATCAGCTCAAACTGAGCTTCCAGCCAATCCAGATGTTCCTCTTCATCTTCCAGCAGATCCTCAAGGATATCGCGACTGACATAATCACGCTCAGCCTCACACAAGGCAATGGCATCACGCAGCACTGTCAGTTGTTCTTCCAGCATCTGTTTGTCACAGGCCAGCATCTCTTCGCTGTGTTCACCTATGCGCAGCTTGTCCAGCTGTTGCAAGTTGGGCAGACCTTCGAGAAACAACACCCGCTCGATAAGCTTGTCGGCGTGTTTCATATCCTGAATCGATTTCTTGTAGGCTTTATGGTTGAGTCCTTCCAGGCCCCAGTTCTTGAACATGCGGGCATGAAGGAAGTACTGATTGATGGCTGTCAGCTCACAGGTCAACACCTTGTTGAGCTGGGAAACCACTTTGGGATGACCTTTCATTGTCTCGTCCTTTAGCTTTGATTAAACTTGATCCAAGTCAAGTTTTCCCAGCCTAGCCTAAAGTAGGAGGCATTACAAATTAACCTTTAATTTCACCAACTTACAAAAGGCAACCATTATCATTTTGACTATGATTAGCAAGAAAACTTTGTGTTCAAGTGATTAAAAAAGCTCAATATCATCCTCAATTTGTGGTCCTTCGAGCTTGCCTTCCGCCAGCAGTTGCCCATAAAACGCTACTTGGTTACGGCCATTGCCTTTAACAAAATACAGTGCATTGTCAGCCTGATTGAGCAAGGTGCCGGGATCAACCCGGGGATCGATTCCCACAATGCCCATAGAGATGCGGATCCCGCCTAAACGCTCCTGCTGCAATTGAGCCAAATTCTGGGTGAACTCCTGACACAATTCGATAAGTGCCCTGCGGCTGCGCGGCGCCGGCAAGATAACAAACTCATCACCGCCGAAACGGAACATAAGATCCTGAGCACTGAACACCTGTTTCATCAGCGCCGAAACCTGCAACAAGACTTCATCGCCATAGAGGTGACCAAAGGTATCGTTGATTTTTTTGAAGTAATCTATATCGAAGATGCAGATCCACAACTTGAGCTCCTCGTCGGCATCCTGACTTGCCTGCGCTTGCTCCTGCAGGAGGTCGCAGGCAATCTCCACCGAGCTATAAAGCTGTGGCAAAAAGGCCTTGCGGTTTAATAAATTGGTCAGGCTGTCGGTTTCACTCTCCACCACTATGTGAAAATAGTTCTCATAGACCTTGGCGAAACCTCTGAGTAGAACCCTGTCTTGCTCAGTCAATAAAGGCGCGCTGACCAAGAGCACCTTGGTGAGTTTGTCATTGATGATAATAGGAACGGCCAACTCCTGATGCAAACCGTTGGAAAAACAGATCTCCCTTCGTTGTTCAATACAGAGTTTGACCGACACCGCCAAGCTGGCGCTACTGACATTGCGCTGGCCATCCAGGCCCCCTTTACGCTTGGTCAGCTTATCCACATCCAGGATACACACCTCATCTATACTGAGCATTTGCGATACAGTGGACACCAGGCTCTCGGCCAGCGAATCCAACTGCCGCTGCTCGGTCAGTTGTACCACAGAATCGAGAATAGCTTCCGGTTCCCGGTTCATCGGCATATCTCCTCTACAGAGCGCTTGTCCATGCCACAGAGTGTAGTACAAGAGAAATTGACGAGAACGATGGACGAAGAAAAGGCATCCGAAGAGGCCCTTTTTCAAATAATTCTATCTTTGGTTAAACGCTCGCGCCGGGCTTCTTCTGCCGCTTCACGGGCCTTGCGTTTATCACATGGCTCATCACAATCACAGGCTTTTTCTATGCCCAAGACCCCGAGGCCACCACAGCTACCCTGCACCGCCTTGCGCTTGATTAAATAGCCCACAGACATCAGCAGGAAAAATGCCAGCAGTATCACAAAGGCTGCAATAAAAGTACTCATAAAGGCTCCAATTACTCTAGTCAACGAAGGCTTTAAACGCAGAGCTATAGTATACCTTAAACCCTTCGTCCTGTTTTTCAATCAGCATGATGGCCAGCTTTTCCTTTTCGGCCAGGGCCAGTGAGGCTTCTGTGCCCATCACCATCATGGCAGTGGCGAAACCATCGGCCGTCATACACTGAGGGTGCAACACTGTGACAGAGGCCAGTCTGTGCTCTACCGGAAAGCCGCTGCGGGGGTCAATAATATGAGTAAAGCGCTGTCCGTCTTCCTCATAGTAGTTGCGATAATCACCCGAGGTCGCCATGGCCATGGTGCCCGGCTCTATCACCTGTTGCACGGCCAGGCCATTATCCGCCGGCTGCTCTATCGCCACCCGCCAGGGTTTGCCATCGCCTTTGCTTCCCTTGACGCTGATCTCACCGCCAATCTCCACCAGATAACCTTTGGGCTGATACTTATCCAGCAAATGAGCCACTTTATCGACCCCAAACCCTTTGGCTATGGATGACAAGTCCACATAGACGCTGGACTGAGTCTTGCTGAGCCGGTCCCCTTCTATTTGAATGGCATCTATGCCCATTCTTGCCTTGGCGTTGGCTATCTGCTCGGCAGAAGGCACTTCCAAAGGCCGCTTATCCGGGCCAAACCCCCACAGGTTGACCAAGGGTCCCAGGGTAATATCGAGCGCGCCGTCGGTGAGCTGATATAGTCTAATTCCTTCACGAATATTGGTAATGGTATCGGCGGAAACGGCCTGGCTTTGGCCTGGCTTGAGCTGATTGAAACGTGAAAGCTCGGAGTCGGGCCTGTAGGTCGACATCTGGTCGTTCACCTGCTCCAGCGCCATATCGATTTCAGCCTGTAACAACTGAGCATCCGGCAAGCGCTCACTGTTGACCACCTTAATGTGATAAGTGGTGCCCATGGTGCTGCCGGAGAGTGCAATCACATCATCCTGACTACTGCACCCAGAAACAAAAAAGGCCAATCCTATGAGGACCAGCCAATTTGCCAGCGTTGTAAACTTAGCGGTCTTGAACTGCATACTATGAATTTCCCTTACAAACTGGCACTGCCCAAAGGCAGTGCCAGGGAATGAACTAATGCTTAGCCACCGAAGTCATCCAAGAGGATATTTTCATCTTCAACGCCAAGATCTTTCAGCATAGCAATTACCGCTGCGTTCATCATTGGAGGTCCACACATGTAGAACTCGCAATCTTCAGGGGCTTCGTGCGACTTGAGGTAGTTCTCATAGAGCACGTTGTGAATGAAGCCAGTGTAGCCATCCCAATTGTCCTCAGGCTGAGGATCGGACAGGGCCACATGCCAGACAAAGTTATCATTCTCTGCCGCCAGGCCATCGAAATCTTCAACATAGAACATTTCGCGCTTGGAACGAGCACCGTACCAGAAGCTCATCTTACGCTTGGACTTAAGACGCTTGAGCTGGTCGAAGATATGAGAACGCATAGGCGCCATACCTGCACCACCGCCGATAAAGACCATTTCAGCATCGGTATCTTTGGCAAAGAACTCACCGAATGGGCCGGAGATAGTGACTTTATCACCTGGCTTGAGACTCCAGATGTAAGACGACATCTTACCACAAGGCAGACTCAAATTCCGTGGTGGAGGCGTGGCAATCCGCACGTTCAGCATGATAATACCGAACTCTTCCGGATAGTTGGCCATAGAGTATGCACGAATGGTTTCTTCATCAACCTTGGATTCCAGGTTGAAGAAACCAAAGTGTTCCCAGTCACCACGATACTCTGCTGGAATATCGAAGTCTTTATACTTCACATGGTGAGCAGGGGCTTCAATCTGAATATAACCACCTGCACGGAAAGGTACAGACTCGCCATCAGGGATCTGCAGCTTGAGCTCTTTAATGAAGGTTGCCTTGTTATCGTTGGAGATAACAGTACATTCCCACTTCTTGATGCCGAAGATCTCTTCGTCCAGCTCAATTTCCATATCTGACTTGACGTTAACCTGACAAGACAGACGGCAACCCTTACGGGCATCACCCTTGCTGATGTGATCCAGTTCGGTTGGCAGAATATCACCGCCACCGGACTTAACGTTGACACGACACTGACCACAAGAGCCACCGCCACCACAAGCAGATGACACGAAAATACCGTTGTTGGCCAAAACGCCCAGCAACTTGCCACCGGCAGCAGTGGTAATCGCCTTGTCTGGGTCACCGTTGATGCCAATAGTAATATCACCGCTGGAGACCAACTTGGATTTGGCGAACAGGATCACCAGTACCAGGATCAGAACTATCGCGGTAAACATACTCACACCGAGGTAAACCTCGAGCGGAGTAGACTTAAAAATACCAAGAATATCCATTAACTTATCCTTAGAGGTTCAATTTCGGAAGCCGCTTGGTGCCCCTTAAAGGGACACACCAGAGAACGACATGAAACCTAAGGCCATCAGACCTGCAGTGATAAAGGTAATACCCAGACCACGCAGACCATTAGGCACATCAGCATACTTCAGCTTCTCACGGATACCGGCCAACAGGACGATAGCTAATGCCCAGCCAAAACCGGAACCGAAACCGAACACCAGGCTCTCACCCAGGTTGTAGTCACGTTCAACCATGAAAGATACCGCACCGAAAATCGCACAGTTTACTGTGATCAGCGGCAGGAAGATCCCCAAGGCGTTGTAGAGTGGCGGGAAGTACTTATCCAGAGCCATTTCCAGGATCTGAACCAAGGCTGCGATAACACCGATAAAGGTAATGAACTTAAGGAAGCTCAGATCGGCATCCGGTACACCTGCCCAAGCCAGTGCGCCAGGAGCCAGAATACCTTGATAGATTATCTGGTTAACAGGTACTGAAATGGTCAGCACCACGATAACCGCAACCCCAAGCCCCATGGCCGTCTTCACTTTCTTGGAAACTGCCAAGAAGGTACACATCCCCAGGAAGAAGGCCAGTGCCATGTTTTCGATGAAAACAGAGCGAATTAACAAACTGATATAATGTTCCATCGCGCTTACCCTTTTGCTTCTACTTGCTCTGGCTTATAAGTGCGGATTATCCAAATCAGAATACCGATCAGGAAGAAGGCACTTGGCGGCAGCAGTAACAGGCCGTTGGGCTGATACCAGCCACCGTCTGATACTTTGGAAAGTATCTCGACGCCAAACAGCGAACCGTTACCAAAGAGTTCACGGACAAAACCTACGCTCATCAGTACCAGACCATAACCCAGGCCATTACCTATACCATCCATAAAGCTCATCAGCGGCGGGGTCTTCATCGCATAGGCCTCGGCGCGACCCATCACGATACAGTTGGTAATAATCAAACCAACGAATACCGACAGCTGCTTGGCGATGTCATAAGCGTATGCCTGCAACACCTGATCCACCACGATTACCAACGAAGCAATAATGGTCATCTGCACGATAATCCGCACACTGGCAGGAATATGGTTACGTATGATGGAGATAAACAGGTTGGAAAACGCGGTTACCGCCGTCAGTGCTATGGTCATAACCAATGCGGTTTCCAGCTTACTGGTTACCGCCAGGGCACTACACACCCCGAGGATCTGCAGCGCAATAGGGTTATTGCTGACTATAGGTCCGGTGAGAACCTGTTTGAGTTCTTTACTATCGGCCATTAGCTCAATCCTCCATTGCGTGCTTTTTCAATAAAGCGAGCAAAACCTTCCTCGCCCAGCCAGAATGTCAGCGAGTGCTGAACACCATTACTGGTCAGGGTTGCACCAGACAAGGCATCAACACCATGAGCTGACTCGGCAACGGCGGGGTTTTTGGTCACAGTAATAGCTATGTTACCCTGCTCGTCAAATAGCTTCTTACCCTGCCATTTGGCTTTCCAGCTTGGATTTTCAACTTCACCGCCCAGTCCCGGGGTTTCCCCTTGGTTGTAATAAACCAGGTTCTGGATGGTGTTCATGTCAGGTTCCAAAGCCAGGAAGGCGTACATGGTTGACCACAGGCCATAGCCATGAACCGGCAGGATAACGCTGGTCACTTTACCGGCATCATCACGCACCAGATAAACCACGGCGTTTTTGGCAATCCGCTTAACCGAAGCAATGTCATGCTCAGGCACCACAGAGGTGGCAGGATCACGAGAGGCTTTCTGTTGATCATAGGTATCGCCGTTGATATCTGTGACTTCGTCACCGGTTTTCAGCTCGATAACCTTGGCTTCAACATACTTCTTGTAAGTTTCCAAAACCACATCTTTGCTGACCTTGCCGGATTTGGTATCGATCAGATTGGCGGCTTCCAGAATAAACTTCTGCTTATCCAGCAGCTTGTTTTCCTGCTGGGTTGGCTTGAGCAGTACCGCTGCGGTCGATACGAAAATCGAGCAGACAAGACACAGGCCAACGACAACAAATAGCGTTCTTCCGAACGAATCCTTATTACTAGCCACGAGCAATCCTCCGCTTGATGTTTGCCTGGACTACAAAATGGTCAAACAGTGGCGCAAACAGGTTGGCAAACAGAATCGCCAGCATCATGCCCTCAGGGAATGCAGGGTTGATGACACGGATAAATACTGCCATGGCACCTATCAGGATACCGTAAGCCCATTTGGCCTGGTTGGTGAAGGAAGCCGACACTGGGTCAGTGGCCATAAACATCATACCGAAGGCAAAGCCACCCAGAACCAGGTGCCAGTACCAAGGCATGGCAAACATATGGTTGGTTTCAGAACCGACCAGGTTCAGCAACAGAGATACGGCAATCATACCGACCATCACGCCGCCGACAATGCGCCAGGAAGCGATACGGGTATAGATGATAACCAGACCACCGAGCAGGATAGCCAGGGTAGAGACTTCACCGACAGAACCAGGAATAAAGCCAAAGAAGGCGTCCCACCAGTTCTGGTTGAAGGCGTAGTCCAGAGTACCTGAAGCCGCTTGACTCAGCGCGGTAGCGCCGGAGAAACCGTCGGCAACGACCCAAGAAGTGTCACCGGACATATTCAACGGATAGGCAAAGAACAGAAAGGCACGACCGGCCAGTGCTGGGTTGAGGAAGTTACGTCCGGTACCACCGAACACTTCCTTGGCCACAACCACACCAAAGGTGATACCCAGTGCCACCATCCATAATGGGATAGTCGCCGGCAAGGTCAAGGCAAACAGCACAGAGGTTACGAAGAAACCCTCGTTGACTTCATGACCACGAACCGAGGCGAACAGCACTTCCCAAATACCACCGACCGCGAAGGTCACTGCATATATAGGCAGGAAGAAGCAGGCGCCATACCACATCAAGGTGGCCCAGCCGGAATCGGCTGTCAGCTGAGTACCGAAGAGCTCAAACAGACCCACCTGCCAAACATCGGGAGTACCGAAGCCAGCGGCCAGGGCGATTTGCGCCTGTAGACCCACGTTGTACATCCCGACAAACATGGCGGGGAAAGTACAGGCCCAGACAGTAATCATCATGCGTTTCAGATCCAGGTTATCGCGTACGTGGGTCTTGCCCTTGTTCACTTTACCCGGGGTGTAAAAAATGGTCGCTGCGGCTTCATAGAGCGCATACCACTTCTCGTATTTACCGCCCTTTTCAAATTGCGGTTCAATACGCTCAAGAAAATCTTTCAAGCTCATAAGCCTTCCCTCTCGACGGTCTCCAAGCAGTCACGCAGGTATGAACCATAGTCATACTTACCGGGACATACGAAAGTACACAGTGCCAGGTCTTCCTCATCCAGCTCCAGCGCACCCAATGCCACGGCGCCATCGGTATCACCGGAGATAAGATCGCGCAGCAACATAGTGGGCAGAATATCCAGAGGCATCACCCGTTCATAGTTGCCAATAGGCACCATGGCCCGCTCGGAACCACCGGTACTGCTGGTCATATTGAACAGTCGGGAAGGACTCAAGTGGCCCAGGAAAGCACGGGTAATGGAGTATTTATCGGATCCAGGCATCACCCAACCGAAGAACTCTTTCTCAGTACCCTCTTCAATCAGGGTCAACTGCTGGAAGTAGCGTCCCATATAAGCATGAGGACCTATTGCAGTACGGCCGTTAAGCACAGAACCTGAGATAACCCGAACTTGGCCATCGGCTTCGTCTTGGGTCAGGGCTTGTGTGCTGGCACCCAGCAGAGTGCGCACTAAGCGAGGGTTCTTGGCTTTGGGGCCAGTGATGGCCACTACGCGCTGGTTATTCAGTTCACCAGTGGTAAACAGCTGACCGATCGCGATGACATCCTGGTAACCCAGGTACCATACGCTGCGACGGGCAGAGGCAGGCATCAAGAAGTGGATATGAGTCCCAGGCAGACCCGCTGGATGGGGGCCAGCAAACTCTTCCACTTGGGCATTAGCCGCTGGAATGTCTGCTCCTGGTGCTTTACAGACGAAGACTTTGTCTGTCAGTCGGGCCAGTACTTTCAGGCCGTTGACGAAATCGTCTTTATGCTCAGCGATAACAACTTGAGGATCGCCCGCCAGTGGCTGGGTGTCCATGGCTGTCACGAAGATAGCCGCTGCTGTCGCATCCACTGCCGGCACCTTACTGAAAGGACGGGTGCGCAATGCGGTCCACATACCTGATTCAATCAGATTATCGCGAACCTGCTGCGGTTCCAGAGTATCCAGAGCCTGGGCATCATACTTGGCAAAAGAGACGGCGTCGTCCCCTTCTATGTCTATGACGACCGACTGCAGAACACGTTTGGCGCCGCGGTTGATTTCTAATATTGTGCCACTGGCCAAAGCCGTATATTTAACGCCAGGATTCTTTTTATCCTCAAAAATCACCTGACCTTTTTGCACTTTATCGCCCACTTTGATCTTCATCGTTGGACGTAAGCCAATATACTCTTCACCCAAAGTAGCTACGTGTTTAATGGCTGGGCCATCATGGATAACTTGCTTTGGTCCGCCTGCTATAGGCAAATCCAATCCTTTCTTAATTGTAATCATATCCACATGCACTACGTTTTGAAGGAAAGACAATGCGCCGCGTTCCTGCTAACCCCCGACTCTCACACAAAAAAATCGAGCGTTGAGCTAGCGCAGATTTATCACAGAAATGCGATCGCAATCACGCTGGTCGCGCGCATTTTACCCCAATTGAAACGCTATCGCCACGAAAATTGTAGTGTTTTAACCTGCTTTCAAAGTGACCAAGAGAGAATTGAGCCAAACGAGTTAAGCAGAGATAGCGATAAGCAGGCAAAAGGCAGGATTTTGTCCTGGCTCATAAATTTATACCTTTAATTTTTAAAGAAATAATCGACTAAATAGTCGAAAATACTTATTTCATCTTCACAGCTTTACCGGGGAGGCTCTGCTTCAAAATTTCATTCGATAGCCCAGCTGTAAACGTCGACCAACACTTGCCAACAAACCACTGTCATCTTCACGTAACGGACTAGCGTCATCGAGCAGATCCTCGGCGCGAAAATAGAGCTGATGTTTTGAGTTGAAGTCATAACTCAGCAGCAGATCCAGCTGCATGCTGTCCTTAGCCGTCACCTGAGGGGTAAGGCTTGCCACTTCTGAACGATATATACCCTGAGCTCTGGCCTTAAAGCCGCCCCACTCCAGACCGGCATGAAGACTCAAGGCATGCTCAGGCAACCAAGGCAACTGCTCATCGACCATCAGGCAAGGTCCACTCAGCATAAGGCAACCCGAATGCTGCGCCTTGGCTTGGGTATAATGATACTTGAGCCCCATGGGCCAATTGACACTGCCTGAGTCCAGCCGGTAATCGAGCGCCAGTTCGGCGCCTTTAACATCTACTTCTCCGAGATTGTATTGATTGAGGCGCAGCGCAGGGTCGCAGAAGCTACTTGCGGTGCAGTCAAAATGCAGATTGTCGAAGTCTCGCTGGTACAGGCTCAGTGCACTTTTCAGCCTACCTGACTCAAAGCGGCCACCGAGTTCATATTGCCAGGCTTGCTGGGAGCGTTGCCCCTGGTTGCCGGGGCTCGCCGCCGCCCAGGCCCTGCCGGCACTGATGAACAGGCTCAGTGCCTCCCCGCGCCAACTGAGCTTGGCCGTGGGTAACCATTCACTTTCGGAGAAATCCGCGGCTGAAAGCGGCACGGTTTCGCTGCTGCGCTCCAAGCTGACATCTTCATAGCCGACGCCGAGCTCCAGAGTCACGGCCGACCAGTTGAGCTCAGCCGTCACCGCCGAGCTCCAGACACTGGCCTTGTCATCAATCCTGATACTCAGACTCTGCGCGGTATCACTCAGCAGTCCATCCTGCCATAACCAACTCCCCAGGCCGGGGGCCTGCTCGGCCTTGTCTCTGTGCCAGCGGGCACTGTAACTCACCTTGTGGCGACCATACTGAGTAATGGCCTGAGTCTGGATCCCCATAGCCTCGAAGTCATCATCACGGCGAAAGTCGACCAATGAAACCGCGCCGATAGCATCGGCATCCAAGGCCGCCAGTTGCTCAAGCACGTCACCTTGAATAAAGGCGCCATCGGCAAAACTCATCTGCAACTGCGAGCTGTGATGGCTATGGTAGTAAAGCTCGGTAAACACTCGAGAGCCGGCGCTAGGCTCAACGCGGTGTGACAGCTGATATCTGTGACTGCGGTTCTTGAGTCTATCCTGCGTGGCAGCGCCATACACCAGTTCAGGGTTCAGTTGCCAATCGGCAGCCGTCAGCCCCATTCCCGGCAAAAACTGCCGCAGCTGTGAATACTGATACTTGAATTCAGTATGTTGCCGACTGCGGGCACCCGGCAAGCTGTTGGCCGCTATCTTGAAAAGGACCTTGGTCTGGCTGTCGTCTTGCCCCTGCTCGGCGCTTCTCGGCTCCTGCCAGGGTTGCTGGCGCCTGTGGCTCGCCTGCAGCAACACCTTATAATCATCGGCATCAATCAGGCCGCGGCCCTCGGCGCCCCAACCTTTATCTTCATTGCCTTGAAGCCGCACGCTCTTGCCCGGAGATTCCTGCAACCCCAGGCTTTGGGTTTCCAAAACGCCAAAACTGCCGCTACCGCCATAGAACAAGCTACCGGCGGCATTGGCCCTGCTGGCAACCAGGGTATCGGGATCCGGCAGTTGCCACAAATAAGGTGCAGAATAAGGTGCCGGCGCCAGATTGACCCTGTCTTCGATAATCGCTATTCCGGAATGGCCGCTGCCACCGGCGCCGCGGATACTGAAACTGCCAGGCAGGGTTGGGATAAGCTCGCCACCGGCAGTCAATTGCCGCTCGGCCGAGTCATAGTACATGGCATTGATTGCTGCGGGCTCAAAAGCCGGATGGTCAGCAGCCAAAGCTTCGGAAGCACGCGCCCACTGCCCGGCCAAACTCCCGCTCACCAAAACGGCCACTGCACTCACCTTAAGCAAGCCACGCCTCTGACTCATATCCCAATCCCCTATCAGCAGTTACCGCATATTTAATGTTATATTTTTGTAAACTAACTGATTTGCGAATAAAAAAAAAGCGACTTGAGTAAATATCAAGCCGCTTGATTGAGCGAGGTAAGCCGGGCGGGATTAGAGCTGCTTCAGCAGTTCCTCACTCAACTTGAGATCGTCGTTACGGTTAACGCTGACACCGGCGGCAATAATATTGCGGGCAATATCCTGCGCCTGCTCCAGAGAATGCATCTGATAGGTACCGCACTGGTATTCGTTCAGCTCGGGAATAGCCTTTTGATCTTGTACCTTGAGCACATCTTCCATGGCTGCCAACCAGGCATCGGCAACCCGGCCTTCTGCCGGTGTCCCGATAAGGCTCATGTAAAAGCCGGTGCGGCAACCCATGGGTGAAATATCTATGATCTCCACTCCGTCACCATTGAGGTGATCGCGCATAAAGCCGGCAAACAGGTGTTCCAGAGTATGAATGCCACGCTCGCTGAGAATATCCTTGTTGGGCGCGCAAAAACGCAGGTCAAATACCGTAATGGTATCGCCCTTTGGTGTGCTCATGGTCTTGGCCACCCGCACTGCCGGTGCCTCCATCTTGGTATGGTCCACGGTAAAGCTGTCTAACAATGGCATGGGTATTCTCCCTTGGATGGCAAGCAGGCTTGCACTGTTATATGGTTTCGCGTCTCAAAGCGCTATTATTACAGCGCCAAAACACAAATGCAGCCCCTGGAGGCGGTTTATCAAGCTAGGACTTTTAACCTCGGCACTTGGGCGACTCAGGCACGGCGCTTTGGGCATCCCATTCGGCCTGAGTATAAGTGTGCATGGACAGAGCGTGCACGCCATTGGCCAGTTCTTCCGCCAATGCCTGATTCACTTCTCTATGGCGAGCCAGCAGACGCTTGCCATCAAAGGCTTCACTGACAATGATCACCTTGAAGTGCGTCTCTGAATTAGGCGGCACATGGTGATTGTGGCTCTCGTTGATGACTTCTATATGACTCGGCGTCAGGGCGAGGTGCAACTTCTGCTCTATGGTCTGGGCAACGGACATGGTAAAACCTGATATAAACTGTTGGGATTGGCGGCAGGTTACTGCGTCGGCGAACAAAGATCAATCCGACAATTTTCAACCACCAGGGGGATGAAAACCCAATTTGAGCCGCCGATAGGTGAGATTGAGCCTGGGCTCTGTGAGTTTCAGCCTTCTTGGCAATGCATGTTGCCACTCCTGCTGCATCGGCCAGCGCATCAACAAGAGATCGCCCGAGTTAAGCCTGAGCCGCAGCTTCTCGCCGCTTTGCTTGTGTCTCAAATCAAAATCGCGCCCGGCGCCCAGACTGATTGAAGCGATATCGGCCCCCTCAGCCAGCTCAGGTTCATCGTCGCAGTGCCAACCCATGGCGTCGTGGCCATCGGCATAACGGTTTACCAGCACGCCGTTGCTGTCAAGCTGCCAGTCCCGATCCAGCTTTTGCCTTAGCCGTAACAGATATTTGGGCCAGGGAAGCGCCCTGACCAATAACCCTGAGTAGCGATAATCACAGCCGGGATCGCCAAACCACACCTGAGTACGGGGAATGGCGTGACGCTTACCGAATATTTCAAGCTCGGGGCGAGTCAGGGGATAATGCTCCGCCTCGCGCCAAATGGCATCCTGCTGGGCTGGATTGAGATAACCGCGCACCAGCAACATAGGCGGCTGCTCAAACCGCTGCACGCCTGTTACCGACTCAGCAGATGACCCAGGCTCAAGCGCAAACAGCGACTGCTGTATCTCTTTTGAACTCATATTTGAACTCACCTTTGAACTTCATGGCATTGCTTCTCTGTGGCTTATTGCCCGGCTTAAGCCTTCTTTATTACATAATGACCAAGGCAGACTTTCGCAAATATCGCCTTGAGCGCCAGTATTTGCGATAATCCGCGCAAATTCGTCCTTTAAGCCCAGTTATATGACTAGCCAGTTCTCAGCCGCTGATATTCAGCTCACTCTGCACCGCTATCCCGAAGAGCAGGAATCCAACCTCCAGGCCTGGGATGCCGCCGATGAACACCTGCTCAAACAGCTCGCCGAGGAAGATACGCCTCAATCTGTGCTTATTATCAACGACAGCTTTGGAGCCCTGCTGTGCGCCATTCGCCGACGTTACCCAGATGCAAAGATTCACTGGAGCTCGGATGCCCGCACTTCCCACCTTGGCGCTCGACAGAATCTTGAGAAAAACCATCTCAGCGATGCCGACATTCACTGGCTAAACAGTCGGGAAATGCCTGCTTGTGTACCC
Source organism: Shewanella sp. MSW (assembly GCF_007636515.1). Lineage (NCBI taxonomy): Bacteria > Pseudomonadati > Pseudomonadota > Gammaproteobacteria > Alteromonadales > Shewanellaceae > Shewanella > Shewanella sp. MSW. The sequence continues at coordinate 6,294 of NZ_LVDR01000012.1, read as the reverse complement.
GATACCATATTGCTGAAGCTGCCCAAGAACCTCAACTTTTTTGCCTGGCAGCTGACCATGCTGGCCAATATGCTTCCCGCCGGTACCCGGGTATTGATTGGCGCCAAGGCCAAATCCATCAATCAAGCCTTGTTGGCCCTGATTGGCAAACATCTGGGCCAGGCCAGCGCCAGTCTGGCATGGAAAAAGACCCGGGTGATTACCGCTTTTGCCGATGGCCAGGCACGCGAATTGCCTGCCCCCAGCGAGTGGCCCCTTGGCGAATTCGGCCTCAACATCTGTAATCTCAGCAATGTATTTGCCGCCGGCAAACTGGATATCGGCGCCCGTTTGATGTTGGCCAACCTCCCCGAAGGTGAGTTTAGCTCTGTGGTGGACCTGGGCTGCGGCAATGGCGTTTTGGGGCTGGCGGCGGCCAAACGTTATCCCGAGGCGAGCATTCACTTTGTCGATGACTCAGAGATGGCCGTGGAAAGTGCCCGGCTCAACTGGCAGGGCAATGGCTTTGAAGCCGAACGCGGCCACTTCTATTGGGATGACTGTCTGAGTCATTTGAGCGCCGGCGTCGCACCGGATCTGGTGCTCTGTAACCCGCCGTTTCATCAGGGAGAGGCCATCACAGATCATATTGCCTGGCAGATGTTCCTCGATGCCAGACGGCGTCTGGTGAACGGCGGCATACTGCATGTGGTCGGCAACCGTCACCTGGGCTACCACATCAAGCTCAAGCGCCTGTTTGGCAACTGCAAGACCATAGCCTCCAATGGTAAGTTTGTGATCCTGCAAGCCTCTAAATAAAAGGCCAACAAGAGTAAACCTTGTTAACCCATTCCGGCCCCCGTTGGGAACCTGGAAAGAAACAGGCCGGGAGAGACCCCGGCCTGTGTAGTTAAATTTTGTGATTTCATGCGGCAACTTGGCCGCGTCTGTAACGCAAGCCGCCAAGCAGTACCAGACTCGCGAGCGCCAGCACTGACAGGCTGCCGCCGGCATCGACTATCACAGTCGCGCCATCATCTCTGTCCCATTCGCGACTCTCCAGCGGCAAGGCATAGAGGCTATTGCTTTCATAAGAACTTATGGTTGCCACTATGTCACTGTAACCGGGTTCATAGAGGTCGATCAGCACATCATAGTGATCGCTGGGGTAGCCGCTCTCTAACGTGGTGAGCACTTCAAAGTCATCCTGGGTACTGTCTCCCTGAATGTAGAACACCTCAGTGCAGTAGTAATGCTCCCAGTCACCGCCGTTGCGGCTCAGATAAAGCTCGGCATAAACGGGCACAGACTCGGCCGGATCATTACCGTAAACATCGGCATCGAAGCGCACCGCAAAGCTGCGATAAAAGCCATCAGAGTCATAATCATCATAAAGGTAGCTGGCCGCCTCATAAAAGCTGAACTCATGGTAATAGCTGTGGGCAGTAGTGGAGACCATCCGCTGCGGCGCGGCTTGGATCTTGGGCAGTTTCTGTTTATTGGCAATCATCTGCTCGCGGGTCATGCGCTCACCGGAAACCTGAGCTCCGGTAGATTGCCACTCCTGCTGCAGTTGCTTGAGCAACTGCCTGTGTTGTGCCGCCCGTAGCTTCGCGCCTGAGCTATCCTGTTCATCGCTCGGTTGCTGCGCTTTTTGGCCGATGGAGACTTGTCCGCCGACAGGCTCCTTGGCATAGGCAGCAGGCAGAGCCCCAAACAGAGCCAAAAACAGCGACAGGCTAAATACAGTGTAAGATAATAATTTCATAGTGCTTCTCCACAGGGCGCATCCCGCGCTTATTCGGGTTTAGGGAAGGTGCGAACAAGTCCCATGTGTGCTCTGCGTCGGCTTCCAGGCCTGGATGCAAGGCGTGGTTCGCAGCAAATGGCCCTAGTCCTTTGCAAGAAGCACAACATAGCAGGCAGGTCTGTAAGCCACGCCCTTCGGGGCTTTCACAGCAACCGGCTCTCTGCGTTATCCGACTTCGACAGGCCCCGGCATGCCTTCAGTCAGATGCCTTGAGCGCCAATTGCTGTGCAAGCCACTCTCTACAAAAGAGAAGGCCACGAGGACTTATTCGCACCTTCCTTAGCATTATTAAAAGTCAGCCTGGGTGAACATGAGATGAACGGTTTCTGTCAGCCGATGTTCATCTTGGAAGGAGTACAACTGACCGGGCCTGAGCGAAAACCGGGGGTGAAGGACAGATAGAGAGTGAAGACCCGGCTGGCTATTTCATCCACCGCGGGGATCTTTTACACTGGGCCAAGCGTTTCCAAAAGGGCAAAACCATGAAAAGGGGCAGTAAAATCAAGCATCAAGCTTATCACTCAAGCGGAATTATCGCGGCAAGCATGCTATTGCTGTCGCTGGCTTTCGCTCAGCCCCTGCATGCTGGCCCCTTTGCCAAGCCGGAACGAACGACTCAGGCCCAGGAGGCCAAGCTGAAAGTCCGCAGCGGCGATGAAGCCGCCAGACTGGTGAAGCAGGCTTATGGCGGTAAGGTACTCAGGGTGCAGTCTGTGAAGGTCAACGGCAACCCGGGGTATCGGGTCAAACTGCTGCAGGACAGTGGCCGAATTGTCTATGTCTCTGTGGATGCCCGCAGCGGCCGCCTGCAGGCAAACTGACAGGAAATAGCTTATGCGACTGTTATTGGTAGAAGATGATGCCGCCTTACAGGCCAACTTAAAACAGCATCTGCAAGAGGCAGGTTTCAATCTGGATACGGCATCAGACGGCGAAGAAGGGCTGTTTCTGGCGGCGGAGTATCCCTATGATGCCGCCATTATCGATATCGGCCTGCCCAAACTCAGCGGCATAGCACTGATTGAACAGATGCGCGCCAAGGGACTGGATTACCCTGTGCTGATCCTCACCGCCAGAGATGGCTGGCAAGACAAGGTGGAAGGCCTGGATGCCGGCGGTGATGACTACCTCACCAAACCCTTCCACCCCATGGAGCTCACCGCCAGGATCAAGGCTTTAATCCGCCGCAGCGCCGGTAAGGCCAGCCCCTTGCTGCAAAGTGGCCCTGTCACCCTGAATACCAGCAGCGGTGAAGTGCGACTTGGCAAACACAGCGTCAGCCTCAGCGCCTCCGAATAAAAATTGCTCGAGTATCTGATGCTGCATCAGGGCGAAGTCACTTCCAAGAGTCTGCTTATCGAGCATATCTATGATCAGGACTTTGATCTCGACTCCAATGTGATTGAGGTATTTATTCGCCGTTTGCGCAAGAAGCTGGATCCCGAGGGCACGCTTGGGCTTATTGAAACCCTGCGTGGTCAGGGTTATCGCCTTAATACGCTTCCTGTCAGAGATAACCCCTGATGAAGCCCTTGCCTGCAAGGCTTTTGCCCGGTTCACTCAAGGGCCGGTTGGTGATCAGCGCCCTGCTGTTGAATCTGGTGCTCTTGCCGCTTATCGGCGTAACCCTGAGCGATGCCTTTCGTGCCCAATTGACCCACGCGGTAAAAGATGAACTCAGCGCCGCCCTTTATGGAGTATTGGCATTGGCAGAAGTGGAACAGGGCGAACTGGTTCTGCCGGAACAATTACAGGACAAACAGTTCAACATAGATCAATCCGGGCTCTACGCCTTGGTCAGTAGCCAAGGCAAACTGGTATGGCATTCGCCTTCCTTTATCGGTATGCCGCCTCCGGGCAAGCTTCCAAGCCCACCACTCGGAGAAGGCCGCTTTGGCGAAATGCTCCTCCTGGGCAAGCCACACTTCAGTTACAGCTTCAGCGCCAGCTTTGCCTCGGCCTCGAATAATGGCCGGGATATTCCCTTTACCGTGCACATCATCAAAGATCAGACCGGCTTTGAGCAAACCCAAGGCGCCTTCAGCCGCCAGCTCTGGCAATACCTGGGACTATTAATGCTGCTCCTGTTACTGGTACAAGGGGGCTGGCTCTGGTGGACACTCAAACCACTGGCGCGCTTTCGCGCCGAGCTCGAAGCGGTTGAGCAAGGCAAACGGCAACATCTCGGCAGCGACTATCCCAAGGAGCTGCAACAGGTCGCGACCCAGCTCAATGCCCTGATAAGCAACGAACAGCGCCAACGCCAGCGTTATCGCAACGCCCTGTCGGATCTGGCCCATAGCCTGAAAACACCGCTGGCGGTACTGCAAAGCCTCAAGTCTTTGCCGAGCGATGCCCAAGAGCCCATCAGCCAAATTAACGCCAGCATAGGCCACCAGTTGAAGCGAGCCCAAAGTGCCGGCAGCGGCGCTTGGCACCAAGGGGTGAACAGCAAAACCGTGGCCGACAAACTGCTGCGAACCCTTGGCAAGATTTATGCGGACAAGGCGCTGGAGTTTGAGGCTGAACTGGCAACAAACGCCCTGTTTTACGGCGATGAAGCCGACCTGGCCGAACTCCTCGGCAATCTATTGGATAACGCCTGCAAGGCAGCAAACAGCAAAGTCGCCCTCAAAACCTGGGTTAGCGAAAAAGGCCTGAACCTCTGCATCGAAGACGATGGCCCGGGCATTACTGAGCAGCAAAAAAACCAGCTGTTCGAGCGCGGTGTCAGAGCCGATAACTACCAACAAGGTCATGGTATAGGACTGGCGATAGTCAAAGATCTGCTGCAGAGCTACCAAGGCCAGTGGCAAATAGATCAATCTCCCCTGGGCGGCGCCCGCTTCACCCTGTTTTTACCCAGAAGTTGAGATTGGGAATAGTACATTCATTCCCCATCCTTGGGCGCTCGACGAAAACGTCTGACCTACAAGGACGTAGGAAATGCCTAATTTGTCTGGAACAAAATTCGGCCCTGTTTTCGACAGTCACAGTTCCGCCTGTGCCTAGAAATGAGGTGCATGTCTGCGAACACTTCAGCTACTCAGGACTAACAGTATTGCACTAATCCCCCCTCGGTGTCGCCGACAGCCGTTGGCGCAGATAACGTGGTTAAGCAGCGGCCAATCACCTGCGGTGCGCTTTTCGCACAGGCGATCCTGTGACATGGCGAGAGTTGCATAGCAACATGCTTTCGAGCGCGAGCCAGGGATGGTGAGCTGGCCGTTAAACAGGGACGTTGTTCGAGTACGTCCCTTATCTCCTTAGATGGAGTGTATGCCGACATTTGTCTGGAACAAATGCGGTGGTAAGCTCTGCCTCGCCATCCCTGGCTCGGAAGGTCACAGTTCCGCCTGCGCCTGGAAAATAGGTGTATGTCTGCGGGAATATAAGCAACTTCAAGCAACACTATTCTTGCAGAATTGTACCAATCCCTCCTCGGGAAATAACCGCTGCCCTAAGTAGCGTTGATAGCCTATATGCGAAAGTTGTTGGTTATGCTCAATACCATGATGAAAAATCGAACCCGAATGGGGCGAAAGCTATCACAATTAGCGAAATACCTATTGACGGAATGCCACAGTCACTTGTTATGTTTCAATGCCTCGTTCCTTAAGCATATTTTTAAAAACTATTTGAGCCCATTTAATTACTATTTCAGAATTCCCAAGTTCATCTTTATCCAGGTAAGAGATGAGGACAGGATATCCTCCGCTGGGACAATACTTTGAATGTTCGAATCCATCCCATTCCAAACCCAACCCACGAACAGGTATGCTGGGGTCTCCGTTAACCCAGTAACTTACTTTTTCAAAATATCCCGCGGATATAAGAGATTCACCAATGTTTATTGCTTGTTCTACGGATTGAAAACAAACAGGTTGATAGGTAGTTTTATTGGTCGAAGAGCAACCTAGTAACAGGAGGCTTAAAAAAGCGAGGAGCCAAACTCTCATAATATCTTCCTTGAAAAATAAAACCGCGATCACCGGTTTGTCCAGTGCGGCGCATTGTTATATGCCTTTTTGGTTACGATATGAAGCATAACTTTTTAAACCAAATGCAACTGTTAAACATAGGCAAAGTAACGGAATGAAATAATACAGCCAATATAATTGTTCAAAAAAGGCATTAATTGGCTTACCCGTGGAGAAGAAAAATCAAGAAAAATCAAGCCACCCACTTTAAAACAATAACTTAATCTTCTTTCGGTCTGCGTTCAAGCACCGCTAGGGGATTTGAGCACCCGGAGGTAGAAAGATATCCGTGAGTTGCAGAGGTTTGATGAAATCGAACCGATTTCACGCAAAAATGCGAGATTTGAGCCGTGCAAGCCCCACCCATGGTTCAGGGGATTTCAATGACTGCGGTTGAGATAGAGTGGGGTTCAAGCCGTTTGAAAGTACTGGCAACTGGTTGCAAAATGCCGTCGTCGCTTCTCCAAATGTTCGCAGTAACAGCTGAGCTCTTGCAAGGTGCCTACCGGTCCACGAAATAGTCTT
>NZ_LVDR01000011.1:95283-158240 GCF_007636515.1 Shewanella sp. MSW | reverse complement strand
CCATGAAGGCCAAATATGGCGGTAAATGGTGCCGGGGTAAGCAACAAAGCCAAGCAATACATCCCCATTAACCTTAAACCCTTGGTGATTTTGCAGAAACAGGCTTAAGCCTGCCGTTGGCCTGCCTGGTAACTGCAGTTTTTGTATGAAGCATGCAGATTACTCGTCTTAGAGAGTCTACTTCCAAAAATACGTCGTTATTTATCAGAGACTGACCCCTGCAACGAGCTTCCTTGCGGCTCAGAAAGTGTTTAGGATGTCCTGTATATTCTTTGCAACGAGCTTCCTTGCGGCTCAGAAAGTGTTTAGGATGTCCTGTATATTCTTTCTTGGCGGTTTCGGTTCAAAGTTTAGCTTATGTGTTTATGGCACAATGGTTTAAGTAGGGTGGCAGCGTTGTTCACCCCTTAACGCGGCGTTATAACACAAAAACTAAGGAGTACTAAATGTTTAAAAAAGTAATATTCGGCCTGTCTGCTGCAGCAATAATGTGTAGCATATCTGGGTGCGGAGATTCGGCGGCAGAAATCACTATGGAAAATGTTGAAAGAATATCTAAAACCAGCGCGCTTAGTGATGCTGGACTAATGTCATTTCAACAAAACCTAGCGCAGTGTAATAAAGACAACTCCTGCCAGAGTAAAGCGATATATGAAATGTATGAAAGTGCATTCTCTGAGGCTGGATTTTCTCAAATAGAAACGGCAATCAAATATAAAGAAAAAACTGAAGAATTAGCCAAAATGACACCCACAATGAACTCTCAAAAACTATTAATTAATTGGGGGCAGGCACTGATTGGGGTTTATTCTTGCCTTGATAATAGTTCTTGCAAGGAGTGGCTGTTGGAAACGGGCAGAGTGTCTGAATCAGATCTCGGAAAGTTAACCCCCTCAGCTTAATGTTATGGTCTGGACGCTCACTGCGTTCGCGCCGCTAAGCGGGGCGTCGAAAAAGATCGAAAAAAGATAGGACAACCATACCTTTTTGATGCTTTACACGGCTTTGACTAGGCTTTGAAATACCCATCAAAGCTCAGTTGAGGTTAGTTATGACTGTTGCCCGTAAAAACAACAAAGACACCCATTATTAGCTGTGAGTAGCTTGAAACATCTGAAGTGTCAGCAGACATACACCTATTTCCCAGGCACAGGCGGAACTGTGACCGTCGAAAACAGGGACGTTTTCGTCGAGGCTACATGGACGTATTCACGCCGAGTCACAGGATCGCCTGTGCGAAAGGTGCACCGCAGGTGATGAGTTACAACTTAGCTAGCCGCTAGGATCAAGTTCATTAGTGAGTTTTGGCTTAAAGCCATGATTGCCGCTGTGCCAGCGGCATAAAGTCGTGGAGCTTCGCCCACACCCGAGGAAAGGGGGCTGTATCGACTCGCCCCCTTTCCAAACCCCCAGCGACCCGCGACGCAGCGGACAACCCCTTGTGCTTATGATGTCAATTCGCTATCGCGCCAGACGCTCATCCCTGATTCGACTGGCGCTGCTTCGGCATCCATGCCTCGCTACGCGATTGTCATCAACGCCCTGCGGCCGCTTCGAGCGGGAGCCGGTGCAATTCTGTGACAATGGAGTAGCTTGAAATATTTGAGAGATCTGCAGATATACGCCTAATTCTAGGCACAGGCGGAACTGTGACCTTCCGAGCCAGGGATGGCGAGGTAGAGCTTACAAGGACGTACTTGCAGCGAGTCACAGGATCGCCTGTGCGAAAGGTGCACCGCAGGTGATGAGTTACAACTTAGCTAGCCGCTAGGATCAAGTTCATTAGTGAGTTTTGGCTTAAAGCCATGATTGCCGCTGTGCCAGCGGCCTAAAGTCGTGGTGTTCCACACCACACCGGGCAAGAGGCTTTGCTTGTTCAAAGCCCCTTGCATCCCCAAGGACACCCCCGACGTAGCCGAAATCCCCGCTGGCTTATGAAACAAATTGGCTACACTCAGGACTCGCCAAATACATCCATGCATAACGGCCAGCTCGCCTTCCTTGGCTCGCGCTCATGAACTTGTTGCTTCGCAACATTCGCCTTGCTCGACCTTCGAGCCTCGACGTCCCTGTCTCGGCTACGCCAATTTGCAACAACACCAGCGGCGGCTCCGAAGGGGGAATGGGTGCAAGTTTTCCCACACAGAGTCGTATTCAGCTACAGACATACGCCTATTTTCCAGGCATAGGCGGAACTGTGACCTTCCGATCCAGGGAAGTACTCGCAGCGAGTCATAGGGGCGCCTGTGCATAAGCCTGCGGCAGGCAATGGGCTGGAAGCCCAATCAATGTTATTTGGCTCCTGCGGTGAGCGTGTTCACCAGTGCCATTCCCAAGGTCATTTCCGATGCTGAAAGTTAAGCTTTGAGCAATGCCAATGCGGGCTGTTGGTTATCAGGATAGAGTCGATAAGCTTTATGGTGCTTGATGCAACTGGCTTTCTTATCCCCCTGGCTGAATAGAAGCGCATGTTTGACAGCAAACTGGGCAATCAACTGCTCGTCGGCGCGGATATAAAGGGTGATGGGTTTAATCAAGTTGCCATCGAGCAGATGCTGCTGATACTGCTCTGTGGAGATCACCAAGCTGTTTTGCCCCTGGCTGTCTAATTTGAGTTTACCGCTTACTTCACAGTCGAGGATGACGAGCCAGCCTTCGGCCTGGAGCTCGGTAATCAGGTTCTGGAGCGATTGCCCCACTGCGGCATTATTGATGGCTGGCAGATACTGCGCCTGGATACGTTTAAGCACCTCGGGTAACTTGGCACCGGCACCCAGGCTTCGTCCCTCTCTTATCCAGCGAGTGAGATCTTCTGCCACTAACTTTGAGAAACGCTTCTCTTTTAGTGACTGCACCATCCAGTTGCAGAGGAAATGACTTTCCGCCGCCGGGGTCTTGATGCTGCCGGCGGCATGGTTACGTTCCGCCAAAGCAGCGAGGCCGGCTTGGGTTAATGCCAGCAAGGCCTGATTGTAGCTTTGTTCTGTCATTGTATTTCCGCGTATAAGAGATATGGATGGGGCGCTGAGTATACCCTATGCTGCAGTTATCAATATCAGGTAGACAAAGAAAAACCACCACAATGGTTATCAGTAAGACAGTTATCCGATCTGTCTTCGCCGCTATCTTACTGTAAATTTTTCAATCTCAAGGATATCTCTTGTCTGCCGGGCAACTGGGTTGTTTAATGAACAAGGTGAGGTAGTAGTCGGATGTTACCTCTGCCTCTATGGGCTTGGTTAAGATGAGTCTGATGGTGAGTCGATGGAATAACAGGAGAAGACAATGGCTAACGTATTGATCCTTGCCGGTGATTATGTGGAAGACTATGAAATCATGGTGCCGTTTCAGGCGCTGCAGATGGTGGGCCATAAGGTGACTGCCGTGTGCCCTGACAAAGAGGCTGGTGATACTGTCAGGACGGCTATTCATGATTTTGAAGGCGATCAAACTTACAGTGAAAAACCTGGGCACAATTTCGTTCTCAACGGTGACTTTGAGCAGATAAGTGCCGATGACTTTGATGCGCTGCTGATCCCCGGCGGCCGAGCACCCGAGTATCTGCGTCTCTATGATGAAGTGCTTGAGCTGGTGCGGGCCTTTGCCAAGGCGGATAAGCCGATTGCCGCCGTCTGTCATGGGGCGCAACTGCTGACCGCCGCTGGAGTGGTGCAGGGTAAGAAGGTGTCGGCTTATCCCGCCTGTGCCCCCGAAGTACGCCAAGCCGGTGGTGAATATGCCGATATCGAGGTGACAGAAGCGATTACTGACGGCAAGTTGGTTACAGCGCCGGCTTGGCCTGCCCATCCTCAGTGGTTGGCTCAGTTCCATGCCTTGCTCTGAATTCGGTAAACAAAAGCGCTTATCCCTTAGGGGAGCAAGCTTTGCCGCCGAGAATGCGAGTGTTTCCAGCCGGTAGAAAGTCCAGCTAAAACCCAATTAGCCAAAAGCCGCGCAGTGCGCGGCTTTTTAGTGGTTCAACATAGGAGCAAAAGCCCGTCAAGCGGGGCGGCTCACTTGAGCTTCTTTGGCTTGATGCCGCTGGAGCCGACTTTAACCTTAACTCTGCGGCCGGACATGCTCTTTTCCGCTGCGACCTGCTCCGAGGCGCTGCTGGCACCCGGCTTTTTCTTGGCGAAGCTGCGGCGCTTTTGCAGTTGCTTGAGCAGGAGATCGCGATTACTCACTTCATAGCCTGGCATCATGATGCGCTTGAGTTTTTGGCCGATCAGTTTTTCAATGTCGGCCAGGGTGCGCTCTTCTTCGCGGCTGACAAAAGAGATGGCGACACCCGTCTTGCCGGCGCGGCCGGTGCGACCGATACGGTGCACATAGTCCTCTGCCAGGAAGGGCAGATCGTAATTGACCACATACTCGAGATCCGGAATATCCAGGCCGCGGGCGGCCACTTCGGTGGATACCAATACCCGTACCTTGCCTTCCTTGAATTCTCTGAGCGCCCGGCGGCGGCTGCCCTGGGCTTTTTCACTGTGCACCACGGCACTGGCGATACCGTCGAGATTCAGCTCCTTGACCAGATGATCCGCATCTTCACGGGTGGCGGTAAACACCAGCACCTGCTGCCAGTTCTTGCGCCCGATAAGTTCAGACAGGAGTTCACGCTTGCGGCGCTGCTCTACCGGGTAGACTACCTGGCTGACGGTCACCGCTGTGGTGTTTTGGCGGTCGGCGGTGATGACCTTGGGCTTGTTCATTATCTCATCGGCTAGGCGCCTTACCGCGCCAGAGAAGGTGGCCGAGAACATCAGATTTTGCCGCTGCTTGGCGGCGCTCTGAAGTATTTTGTTGATATCGTTGATAAAGCCCATATCCAGCATACGGTCGGCTTCATCCAGCACCAGCACTTCCAGCGAGCCCAGACTCAGGTTACCGGCCAGTAGTTGTTCCAGTAAACGCCCCGGAGTGGCTACCACTATGTCGGCGCCTTGCTTGAGCTTGTTGACCTGAGATGCTGACTTGACGCCGCCAAACAGGGTGGCCACCGACAACTGCAGGTATTTGCCGTATTGGCGGGCATTGTCGGCAACCTGGGACACCAGCTCACGGGTCGGTGCCAGGATCAGGGCCCGGATATTGCCGGGTTTGAGTTCGAGCGGGTTATCCTGCAGGCGCTGCAAAATAGGCAGCACAAAGGCGGCTGTCTTGCCTGTGCCCGTCTGGGCGCTGGCCAGTACGTCCTGACCGCGGCGAACCGCAGGGATGGCCTGTCTCTGAATCGGTGTCATGCTCTCATAACCGCACTCTTTGAGCGCGCGGAGTATTTCGGGGGCAAAACTATAAGATTCAAACTTCATCTCGATATTCCTGTATTCAACCGCTTGGCGTGTGTCTTAGCTATTTCGGGTGTCGGCGGCCCAAATGCCGGAAGCTCAGGCCTGAGTATACGCCAAGTGCCGGGATAACCCGGGCGGGCGCGGAGTATAGCAAAAAAATTCACCAAGGCCCGATCATTTCTGCTTTATTCTTGCGCTGCAAGGATAAATGACCTCAGGCACTGCTGATATCAATGTTTTGGGCAGATACAAGAATGCCGCCCGCAGGCGGCATTCTCTCACAATTTATCGGCTTAGCTGAACCAGCCGGCAAACATCTGCTTGAAGTAGTCCATCAGCTTGCTGAACCAGCTGCCTTCGTTGACTTCTTCCAATGTCACCAGTGGGAACTGGGCAATGTCTTTACCATCAAGCTGGAAGTATACCCGGCCGACGACTTCACCCTTGGCCAGCGGTGCGGTGAGCTCTTTGGTAAGTTCGAAGTTGGCTTGCAGGTTTTTAGCCTGGCCCCGGTTGATGGTCACAGGAGTGTCAGTGGTTACACCCAAGTCCACTGTGTCACGGTCGCCATACCAGATCTTCTGGGTGACAAAGCTGTCACCGGCCTTGTAAGGAGTGATGGTTTCAAAGAAACGGAAGCCATAGTTGAGCAGTTTCTTGCTCTCGGCCTTACGGGCGGCTTCACTCTTGGTGCCCATGACCACGGCAATCAGGCGCATGCCGTCTTTGGTGGCCGAGGATACCAGGTTATAGCCGGCACCCGAGGTGTGGCCTGTCTTGATACCGTCGACATCGAGGCTGTTATCCCACAAGAGGCCGTTACGGTTGTACTGCTTGATACCGTTGTAGGTAAAAGATTTTTCTTTGTAGATATCGTATTCGTCGGGAACATCACGAATGAGGGCCGCGCCCAGCAGCGCCATATCATAGGCGGTGGACTTGTGGTTGTCTGAATCCAGGCCGTGGGAGTTTTCAAAGTAGCTGTCACGCATGCCCAGCTGTTTGGCCCAGGAGTTCATCAGATCGACGAAGGCGCCTTCGGTTCCGGCAATGTGCTCGGCCATGGCGACACAGGCATCGTTACCGGATTGGATAATGATACCCCGATTCAGATCCGAAACTTTAACCGTCTTGCCGACTTCGATAAACATCTTGGATGAGTCGGGGAAGTTCTTCGACCAAGCGTTCTTGCTGATGGTCACGTCGTCATCGGCAGAGACGTTACCTGCCTTGATCTCCTGACCTATGACATAGCTGGTCATCATCTTGGTCAGGCTGGCTGGGTTAAGGCTTTCGTAGGCGTTATTTTCCGCCAGTAAGCGTCCTGAGTTGTAATCCATCAAGACATAAGCCTTGGCGGCAACGTCCGGTGCATCTGGGACGACTATCGGGGCATTGTTGGCCTGTGCGGCGGAAACCGAGGCACAGGCCAACAACAGAAAGGCTTTCGCGGGACTTTTTACAAAATTCATCATTACCTGAATACGTCTTCTGGTTGGAGTCGGAAAATATGCTGAAATTGGCAGCGAGTATAACATTAGTCGACCGGAAATTTCAGTTAAGGTTCCTTAATTAGTTAAAAATGTGGTGGAATTTTGAACGCTTATGTTTTTGGTTCAGTCACCATATAGCTGCTCGGAAAGCCGTCCTGCTTCAGCTTTTCCAGCAATTTGGCGGCAATACCTTCATGGCTGACCGGCCCAAGTTGCAGCCTGTATACCGACTTGGCATCTGTGATTCGGCTCTTGACCTGGTATTTGTTTTCAAGCTCTGAAGCCAACTCAAGCAGACGTTCGCGCGAGCCGGATGCCATCACCTGTACATAGTGCAGGTTGTTGCTGCGAAGTTCGGCCATGGTCTGGCTCTCTTCACTGTCTTCAAACAGGACTTCCAGTCTGACCTTGGCGGTGCCTGTTTTCAGCATGTCCAGCCGGTAAGCCGCGGCGTAGGACAGATCTATCACCCTGTCTGGGTGAAAGGGGCCACGGTCATTGACCCTGACCACTACGCTCTTGTTGTTGGCCAAATTGGTGACCCTGACATAGCTGGGCAGTGGCAATGTCTTGTGCGCCGCGGACATGGAGTACATGTCATAGGTTTCACCGTTGGAGGTCAGATGGCCGTGAAACTTGGCACCATACCAGGATGCCAGCCCCTCAACCTTGTACCCCTTGCCGGACGGCATCACTTGGTAGGATTTGCCTCTGACCTGGTAATCCTTGTTGCCCTGTTTGCTGTAGGGCTCGAATCTGGGATGGGCATCTTCCACCTTGGAGACATCCGGTGCATCGGCCGGAGGCCTATCATCTTTCATGGTGTAACGGCCCGAGTTGCCGGCACAGGCGGCCAGCAGAATCGAGGCGGTCAGTGGCAGCAATAGTTTAAGTCTTGTCATGGTGGGCTTTTAGTTGTTCACTGAATTGATAAACCGCCATGGCGTACAGCGGGCTGCGATTGTAACGGGTGATTACATAGAAGTTGTTCAGCCCCAGCCAATAGTCTTTGGCATCGGCCTGTTCCAGCTCGATAAGCAGCGCTTTTTGGCTGGCATCCAGATCCCGGTTTTCCATCAGAGCCACCTCGGGGGAGAGGATATCGGCCACTTGGTAATTGAGCTTTTCTCCTTTCCAGACCTTGGCCTTGGGCGTGGCCGTTGTGCTCAGTTCCAGTGCCACCGGCTCACCGGCTTTCCAGCCGTGACGGTGAAAATAGTTGGCTACTGAACCTATGGCATCGTCGACACTGCCCAGCAGATCCCGCTTGCCGTCACCGTCAAAGTCGACGGCGTAGGCCAGATAGCTTGAAGGAATAAACTGGCCATAACCCATAGCGCCGGCGTAGGAGCCCAGGAGCGTTTCCTTATCGAGTTGCTCCTCTTTAAGCAGCGTCATCAGTTTGGCAAACTCGCCGCGAAAGAAAGTCGCCCGTGGCGGGTAGTAGAACCCCAAGGTATAGAGGGCATCGATCACCGGGTACTTGCCCATATAACCGCCGTAGAAGGTTTCAATACCGATAATGGCGACTATGATTTGCGGATCAACGTCATAGGTCTTGGCGGCGCGCGCTATGGTTTGCTCATGTTGCTGCCAGAAATTCAGCCCGGCTTCGAGGCGCTTTTCGGTCAGAAAAATGGGGTAGTACTGATGCCAGGGTTTGGCCTCCCAAGGGCTGGAAATGGCGTCCAATACCGCCTGGTTTTTTTGGGCCGAGGCGAGGAAGCTTTCGACTTCTTCCTGGCTAAAGCCTTGGCTCTGTTGCTGTTTGATAAAATCCTGTTTGAGCTGCTCGGAAGCGGGCACCTCGGCGGTGGCACAGGCGCTGAGGTTGAGACTCAGCAGCAGGCCCAGAGGGGCGAGCAGCTTTTTGAATGTCGGCATCTAAGGCGTTCCTATCTGTCGATGAAGCGTCTATGGGTGTGAATACTCATTAGAATGCCAAAACCGGCCATCAATGTCAGCATAGAGGTGCCGCCATAACTTATCAGCGGCAGCGGGACTCCTACTACGGGCAAAATACCGGACACCATGCCGATATTCACAAACACATAAACGAAGAAGGTGAGGGTCAGCGAGCCGGCCAGCAAGCGGGCAAAGCTGGTTTGGGCCCTGGAGGCGATCACCAGGCCGCGGCCGATCACATAGAGATAAAGCGCCAACAGTAGCAGACTGCCGATGAGGCCAAACTCCTCGCCGATCACGGCGAAGATAAAGTCGGTGTGGCGCTCCGGCAAAAACTCCAGCTGCGATTGAGTGCCATCGAGCCAGCCTTTGCCCCAGAGTCCGCCCGAGCCTATGGCAATTTTGGACTGAATGATGTGGTAGCCGGTACCGAGCGGATCGGCCTCGGGATCCAGCAGGGTCATCACTCGATTGCGCTGGTAGTCGTGCATCAAAAAGAACCATAGAATCGGCAGCAGCGCCAGCACGGCGGCAATAAAACCACCGACAATGGCCCAGCTCATACCGGAGAGAAACAGCACAAAGATCCCCGAGGCGGCCACCAGAATTGAGGTACCGAGATCCGGTTGTTTGGCGATAAGCAGAGTGGGGATCAGCAAAATCACCCCGGCACCGGCCAGATAACGCTTCTTCGGCGGCAAGGGAAACTTGGAGATAAACCAGGCCATGGTGATCGGGAACGCCAGTTTCATCAGCTCAGACGGCTGAAACTCCATAAAGCCCAGATTGAGCCAGCGTTGGGCGCCCTTGTTGATCTCACCGAAGAAATGCACCCCCAGCAGCAGCGCGACCCCGGCAAGATAGATGGGCAGAGCCCAGCGGCGAAATACCTCGGGGTTAATCTGGGCAAGGATCAACATTAGTCCAAGGGACAATCCCATACGGAATAGCTGCCGCTCCATCATGGCCAGGTCTTCGCCGCTGGCAGAATAGATGACGAACAGGCCAAAGCCCATCAGGCCCAGGATGCCTAGCAGCAGTGGCAGATCGATATGCATCTTCTGCCAGATATTGGGTTTACGGCTGTGGCTCATGTTTCAACTCCCAGGTATCCCGTAGCAGATATTCGTCCAGCATGGCCCGGGCAACCGGCCCGGCGTTGGCGCCACCCCAACCGGCGTTTTCCAGTACCACCGCCAGCACAATTTTTGGATCTTCGTAGGGGGCATAGGCGATGATCAGCGCGTTATCGCGCAGATGCTCGTCAATGGTGTCCGCATCATACTTCTCATCTTCGGCAACGCTGAAGACCTGGGCGGTACCTGTCTTCATCGCCGCAGTATAACTGGCATCGGTGAAGCGACTCTTCTGCGCGGTGCGGCGCATGGCTTCGTTGATGATCTCCCAGTTGTTTTTGTTTTTCAGCACTATCGGTGGCCTTTCATCCACCGGCGTCTCGATGCGGGCTGTGTTGTCCTTGATGGCCTTGAGCAGGTGCGGGGTAAAACGCTTGCCGCGGTTGGCCAAAATGGCTGTGGCATTGGCCAGCTGCAAAGGCGTGGTGGTCCAGTAACCCTGACCAATCCCGACCGAGATGGTGTCGCCTATGTACCAGGGTTGGTTGTACTTGAGGCGTTTCCAATCCCTCGATGGTATTACCCCGGCAGATTCTTCGAAGATATCCACCCCGGTATTCTGACCGAAACCGAATTGATCCATAAAACCGGAGATCTTGTCGATGCCCACCTTGTAGGCCATGTCGTAGTAGAAGGTATCGCAGGAGTGAACTATGGAGTCATATACATCCACCCAGCCGTGGCCCCAGCGTTTCCAGTCGCGATATTTACGGTCGACCCCTGGGATCTGCCAGAAGCCGGGATCCCAGATGCGGGTCTTCTCGCTAATGGTTTGATCTTCCAGCCCCAGGAGCGCCAGATGCGGCTTGACCGTGGAGGCCGGGGCATATTGCCCTTGGGTTGCGCGGTTAATCAGGGGACGCGAGCGGCTGTTGAGCAGCTCGCTGTAGGCTTTTGAACTGATCCCGTGCACAAATTGGTTCGGGTCATAGCTGGGGCTGGAGACCATGGCCAGAATACCACCGTCTCTTGGGTCTATCGCCACGATTGAGCCGCGGCGGCCATCCAGCAGTTCGGTGGCCTTTTGCTGCAGCTGCAGATCCAGTGTCAGGTAGATATCCTGTCCGGGCTCGGGCTGGGTCACCTTGAGGGTGCGGACACTGCGCCCCAGGTTGTTGACCTCTTCCTCCAAATGCCCGGGCAGGCCGTGGAGCAGGCTCTCATAGAACTTTTCTATACCCTGTTTGCCTATGTCCTTGGTGGCGGCATAGTTTTTCCAATTGCCGGAGCGTTCCAGCGCGTCTCTGTCTCTGGAGTTGATTTTGCCGACATAGCCGAGCACATGGGTCAGCAGGCTGCTGTAGGGATAGTGACGTTTGAGACCGGCATCGACATAGAAACCATCGAACCTGTGTTGGTTAACACTGAACAGGGCCACCTCATCTTCCGTCAGCCTGGTCTTGAGCGGCAAGGGCTTGAAGCGGCGGTGATATTTCAGTGACTCGGTGAAGCTGTCGCGCTCATCCTGACTGAGGTCGATAACGGTTGAGAGTTCATCCAGCGTCTGCTGCATGTTCTTCACCTTCTCCGGGATCACTTCCAGGGTGTAGAAGGGCAGGTTCTCTGCCAGCAGCTTGCCGTTGCGGTCATAGATCAGGCCGCGGCTGGGTGCCAGCGGTACCACTCGGATACGGTTATCATTGGAGCGGGTTTCGTAGTCTTTGAAAGATACCACCTGCAGATAGTAAAGATTGCCGAGCAACAGGCTGAGCAAAGCGACCACGCAGACAAAGGTAAACAGCGCCCGGCGTTTGAACAGTGCCGCCTCGGCGGCGTGATCATGCATGGTTATTCGCTTTCTACGCGGCAATGGATTCTCTCCGGCTCAAACAGTTAATGCAAAGTCAGCTAAAGCAAGTGGCTCTTGGGTGCCTTATTCCCTGTGGTAGGGATGATTGTTGTTGATGCTCCAGGCCCGGTACAGACTCTCGGCCACCACGACTCTCACCAAAGGGTGGGGCAGGGTCAGGGCCGACAGACACCAGCTTTGGCTGGCGGCTTGTTTACAGGCAGGAGCCAGGCCTTCCGGGCCGCCTATCAGCAGGCTGACATCCCGGCCATCGAGCTGCCACTTTTCCATGGCAGAGGCGAGCTCCGGAGTCGTCCAGTTCCTGCCCGGCAGATCCAGAGTGACGATATGGTTGCCCTTGGGGATCGCGGCCAACATGGCTTCGCCCTCTTTTTGCAGAATACGGGCTATATCGGCATTCTTGCCCCGCTTGCCGGCGGGGATTTCAACCAGCTCCAGCGCCATGTCCCTGGGGAAGCGGCGCTGGTACTCGGCGAAACCCTTGCTGACCCAGTCCGGCATTTTGGTGCCTACGGCAACGAGTTGCAGTTTCATCAGGCGTTGGCGTCAGACCAGAGTTTTTCCAACTGGTAATGTTCGCGGGTTTGCTCCTGCATCACATGCAGAATCACATCACCCAGATCCACCAGAACCCAGTCGCTGCTGTCGCGGCCTTCTACGCCCTGAGGTTGCATACCGGCTTGTTTGGCTTCGGCAACTACATTTTCAGCAATGGCGCGAACATGGGTCTTGGATGTGCCTGAGCAGATAACCATAAAGTCGGTCACGTTGGACTTTTTGCTGACATCCAGCACGACTATGTCCCGGGCCTTGAGATCATCGACCTTGTCGACAACAAATTGTTTCAGTTCTGTGCCTTGCACGCTGAAGATCCTCTCATGTTTTTGATCAAGCGCAGTAGTATATCAGCGCTGGCGGGCAAGTCCCATAGGATTTATCGCCCATCCACCGCAGTTAACCGCCAAGATAGAGACGGTTTGTAACTATATATTCGAGCACGGCTTTGGGCATGGCGGCGCTGCAGGCATTAATGTTACCGGCGGCGATGGCGCGGCGAATGGCCGTGGAGGAGAAGGGCTGCGGCTTGACCGAGAGGCTGATGATTTTGCCGCTTTGATGTTGGCCCTTGTCTCTCGCTGCCAAGGCTTGTGCGACCGAGCAGCCTCTTTGGGCCAGTTCGGTTTGGATTTCGGCGTCCTTTGGCAGGTGCCAGTCCGGGCGCTGGCAAACCACCAGGTTACACAGGGAAAACAGCCGCTGCCATTGATGCCAGCTCGGCAGCGACAGCAAGGAATCTGTACCCATGATGAATTGAAATTCGGCGCCTGGGAAAGCCTGCTGCAGCGCTTCCAGCGTTGCGACGCTATAGGAGGGGGCATTGCGTTTGAGCTCGATATCGCAAATGTCCATATCGGGGAACTCGTCGCAGGCCAGTTTAAGCATGGCCAGGCGCTGCTCGCTGCTGGCGGTGGCGTTGGCCTTGTGCGGCGGAATATGGTTCGGCAGCAACCAGAGTTTATCCAGCTCTAGCCGGGCTTTGACTTCGGCCGCGGGTTTGAGGTGACCATAGTGAACTGGGTCGAAAGTACCGCCCATCAGTCCGATACGCATCTAGTCTCCTCAGTCGAACTCAATATGGCCAAGATGGCGCGCCGCCTTGGGATCGAACAGCAAACACAGATGGGACAGGCCGGTCCAGTTTTCCTGGCCTTGCTGTTTCAGTGCCAGCTCCAGTTTGGAGGCGATAGCCAGCATGGACTCTATGGCTTCCAGGCTCAGCCGGGTGAGGGCGCCCTGATAGAGCGGCTTGCGCTTGTCCCAAATTCTATGCTTGCCGAACAGGCTATTGAGGCTCTCGCCCTGACTGCGGGCCGATTGCAGCGTCAGCAGCAAGGTCAGCTCTTTTTGCAGCGCCCAATGGATAATGGGCATGGCGGTTTCTTCGGCCTTGAGCTGGGCGAGGATATGTTGGGCCTTATCCTGTTGGTTGGCCAGCAGGGCATCGGTCAATTGGAACACGCTGAAGCGGGATTGATCTTCGAAGTAGCGGCTCAACTCTTCGCTGTCCACAGGACGGGCACCGGCCAGCAGTTGCAGCAGTTGCATCGCCTGATCGGCCGCCAGCAGATTGCCTTCGTAGAGGGCATACAGCATGGCTCTGGCATCGTTTTTGAGATTGAGCCGATAGTATTGAATACGGCCGTCGAGCCAGCGCTGAAACTGAACCCCTTCGGGGGTAGCGCAAGGAACATAAAGACCTTGACTGTCCAGGGCCTTGAACCACTTGCTGTTTTGCTGATCGCGGCCAAGCTTGGGGCCGTCGATGATAAGCAAGATATCCGGGTTTTGTTCGGCGATAAGGCTTTGCAGCATGGCGCCGCCATCGGCGCCCGGCTTGGCCTGTGGCAGGTTGAGCTCTATGATCCTGCGACTGGCAAACAGGCTCATGGCGTGCCATTCGTTGGCGAGATCCTGCCAGTTGAAGTTGGCTTCCTGAGTTAGTTGTAACCTTTCTTCAAAGCCTTGGCTACGGGCGGCAGCCAGGATTTGCCGCTTACTGCTGTCCAGCAGATAGGGATCGTCGCCCAGCAGCAGATAGCAGGATTTCAGCGGCGATAACTGCCGGTGTAACTGATCCGGATAGACCCGCATCAGTTCACCTCGATGGCGGCCAGGGTCTGGATGATGTTATCGGCTGCCTGAATGCGCATCTCTTTGACCAGCAACTCCATCTCCCGGCTCTTGGCCAGCGCGGTGCGGGGGTCGTCGAGATAATCGCGGCGGATTTCCACATCGAAAGGCTGTGCTTCCTTACCCGGTAGAGACACGGCAAAACGCACATGGTAGATGAGTTCATATTCGGCGACGTTGCCTGTGGGGTAGAGCGACAAGGTTGAGCGCTCCAGAGTGTCGCTCAGCAGCACCAGCCGGGGAATGCCCTTGGCGGGTTCCTCTATGCCGACATTGTTGAGACGCAGACGTTCACGCACCAGGCGGCTCAGCTCGCTGTATTTGTCGCTGCTCTCCAGGCTCAGCTTGCTTAGCTCGGGCGGAATGGAATAACTTCCCTGGAGTTGAAAGCCGCAACCGGCACTGGTCATAACGACCAGTGCCAGCAGGGCGAACATCAACTGCTTCACGCTTAAAGATAGTTTCAGCATGGATGTCCTGTTTTTTCTCAGTTGGCGACTATGTTCAGCAGTTTGCCGGGAACATAGATCACCTTGCGGATGGTCTTGCCTTCGGTGTGCTTCATCACCTGCTCATCGGCCAGACCCAGGGCTTCGACCTCTTCCTTGGCAGCATCGGCTGCCACAGTGATCTTGGCTCTGAGCTTACCGTTGACCTGCACCACGATAAGCTTGCTGTCTTCGACCAGTGCAGATTCGTCGGTTTCAGGCCAGCTGGCTGACTCGATATCGCCTTCCATGCCCAGCTCCTGCCACAGGTTGAAACTCAGGTGCGGGGTGATGGGGTACAAGAGACGCACAATGGCCGACAGGGCTTCGGCCATCAGGGCTCTGTCCTGCTCGGTTTCCTGTGGAGCCTTTTGCAGCGCATTCATCAGTTCCATCACAGCAGCAATGGCGGTGTTGAACATCTGACGGCGGCCGATATCGTCGGTCACCTTGGCGATGGTTTTGTGCAGTTCGCGGCGCAGCGCTTTCTGCTCGCCGGTCAGTGCCGCGATATCCAGCGCTGGAGCTTCGCCCTTGGATATATGGTCGTGGGCCAGTTTCCACAGACGCTTGATAAAGCGGTGGGCACCTTCTACGCCTGACTCCTGCCATTCCAATGTCAGCTCCGGTGGTGCGGCAAACATCATGAACAGTCGCACAGTATCTGCGCCGTACTTTTCCACCATCACTTGCGGATCGATACCATTGTTTTTCGACTTGGACATCTTGCTCATGCCGGTGTAAGTCAGTTCATGGCCTTCGCTGTCCACCGCCTTGAGGATCCGACCCTTGTCGTCTTTCTCAACCACAGTCACTTCCAGTGGCGATACCCAAACGCGGGCGCCTTTCTCGTTGCTGTAGTAGAAGGCATCGGCCAGTACCATGCCTTGGGTCAACAGGCGCTTGGCAGGCTCATTGGAGTTAACCAAACCGGCATCGCGCAGCAGTTTGTGGAAGAAGCGGAAGTACAACAGGTGCATACAGGCGTGTTCGATACCGCCTATGTATTGATCTACCGGCAGCCAGTAGTCGGCCTTGGCTGGATCCAGCATCTGATCTGCCTTGGGCGAGCAGTAGCGGGCATAGTACCAGCTGGACTCCATAAAGGTGTCGAAGGTGTCGGTTTCGCGCAGGGCATTTTGGCCGTTGATTGTGGTTTTGGCCCACTCTTTGTCGGCCTTGATTGGGCTTTGGACCCCATCCATGACCACATCTTCCGGCAGAATGACCGGCAGTTGTTCTTCCGGCGTCGGCATCACAGTGCCGTCTTCCAGAGTCACCATAGGGATAGGTGCGCCCCAGTAACGCTGGCGGCTGACGCCCCAGTCGCGCAGACGGAAATTAACCTGGCGCTTGCCTTTGCCTTCGGCACTCAGCTTGTCGGCGATGGCGTTGAAGGCGGCTTCAAAGTCCAGACCATCGAACTCACCTGAGTTGAACAGTATGCCTTTTTCAGTGTAAGCGGCTTCAGAGATATCCAGTTCGCCATCGGCAGGCTTAATCACACCCTTGATAGCCAGGCCATACTTGGTGGCGAATTCATAGTCACGCTGGTCGTGGCCGGGAACCGACATTACGGCGCCGGTACCATAGTTCATCAGGACAAAGTTGGCGGCCCAAACCGGGACTTCTTCACCTGTCAGCGGGTGGATTGCCTTGAGGCCGGTATCGACACCTTTCTTCTCCATAGTGGCCAGCTCGGCCTCGGAGGCGGTGCTCTGCTTGCACTCTTCAACAAAGGCTGCCAGCGCCGGGTTGTTGGCGGCGGCTTTCTCGGCCAGCGGGTGACCGGCGGCAATGGCCACATAGGTCACGCCCATCACTGTATCCGGACGTGTGGTGTAGATGTCGAAGCTATCGTCAGAACCAGCCACCTTGAAGGTCATCTCGACCCCTTCGGAGCGACCAATCCAGTTACGCTGCATGGTCTTGACCTGCTCAGGCCAACCTTCGAGGGTATCGATATCATTCAACAGCTCTTCGGCGTACTGAGTGATCTTGATGAACCACTGAGGGATCTCTTTCTGCTCCACTACAGTGTCGCAGCGCCAGCAGCAACCATCGATAACCTGCTCGTTGGCCAGCACTGTCTGGTCATTGGGGCACCAGTTGACCGAAGAGGTCTTCTTGTACACCAAGCCTTTTTCATACAGTTTGGTGAAGAACCACTGTTCCCAGCGATAGTATTCCGGGGTACAGGTGGCAATTTCACGGCTCCAGTCGTAGCCAAAACCCAGCATTTTCAGCTGGTTCTTCATGTAATCTATGTTTTCATAGGTCCAAGGCGCCGGCGCAGTGGCGTTCTTGATCGCGGCATTTTCTGCCGGTAGACCGAAGGCATCCCAGCCGATGGGCTGAAGCACATTTTTACCCTGCAGACGCTGGAAACGGGAAACTACGTCACCTATGGTGTAGTTACGCACGTGTCCCATATGCAGCCGACCTGAAGGATAGGGGAACATAGAGAGACAGTAGAACTTCTCTTTACTCGGATCTTCGGTGACTTCAAAAGTTTTCTTTTCTGCCCAGTGCGTTTGCACTTTGGCTTCGATTTCTGAGGGATTATATTGCTCTTGCATCAGGTTTTTCGGCAATGCCGCCCATTATTTTGACATGCGCGCTATACTGCGCCGTTTAGATCTGCATAGAATAAACCAGAAGTGAGTCATTAAGAAAGGTTCGTCTTAAAGGAGTATTGGCCATGAGTGAGAGAAGTACGGAGTTACTGGCGCTGTATCAGGCCTTGATTGACAGAGTCAAACAACAGTATGACCAAGATAACTCATTGACAGTGAAGAGCTTATTTAATTCTATCAAGGAAGGGAAAGAGTATTTGGCTATCAAGCAGCAGGCCGGTGAGGCCGAGCTGTCTCTGGTCGAGGAATTCCTCAAGCGGGATATCGCCAGCTATATTCAGAGCCAAACGGAAGATGACATCAGTTACAGCCCTACTATGCTGACGCTGGAAAATACCCTCTGGCACTGGTTGGGTGAAATCAGCGACCGCAGCCAGGTGGAGTGGCACGAACTGGCCCATGAATTCAAACACCATGGCTATTATCAGAGCGGCGATATCGTCAGTCAGGGTAAAATGGTCTGCAGTAACTGCGGCCATGAGATGGACTTCGAGTTCCCAGGCGTTATTCCCGACTGCCCCGAGTGTGACCACTCGGAATTTACCCGTGAAGCGCTGGCGCCCTGAGTTGCCAGCATCCAGATTTTGAATGGACGAGGCCCGGAGTTGCAAACTCGTAAAAAGGGATCGTGTTGTGAGAGCTGGGTTTGAGTGAGAAAAGTGCCAATTAACAAGCCCGGCTTTGGCCGGGCTTGTTGTTGGGGATTGTCAGTTGATCTTGAGCAACTCCACATCAAAAATCAGTACTGAACCCGGCGGGATCGAGCCGGCAGAGCGATTGCCGTAGCCCAGACTGCTGGGAATAAAGAAGCGCATCTTGTCGCCTTCTGTCATCAACTGAACCCCTTCGGTCCAGCCCTTGATCACCTGATTGAGTGGAAAGGCGATGGGCTCACCGCGATCGACCGAGCTGTCAAACACAGTGCCGTCAATCAGGGTGCCATGGTAGTGCACTGTCACCTTATCCTTGGGACCCGGATGAACCTGGCCTTGCCCCTTGTGCAGTAACTGATACTGCAGCCCCGAGTCTGTGGTGACCACCCCCTCTTTATGCTTGTTGGCCTCAAGAAATACCTCGCCCTTGGCAACATTCTCTTTTGCCAGTTTCTGGCCATTCATAGTGGTGAAAAAGTAAAAAATAACTGCGGCGATAACCACCACGGCAAGCAACATTCTCATTTGGGGATCCTCTGTCCTGAAGGTGGCGCTATCTTAGCAGTTGGACTGCGGCATTTACAGCTTAGGGTTATAGTGTACTTTTGTCGGGCTTTATCCCTCGGGCAGACTTGTGTAGGCTATTGATAAAAAAGTGAAAGCTAAGGAAGGTGCGAACAAGTCCCATGTGTGCTCTGCGTCGGCTTACGGGCTTGGATGCAAGGCGTGGTTCGCCGCAAATGGCCTAGTCCTTTGCAAGAAGCACAACACAGCAGGCAGGCCTGTAAGCTACGCCCTTCGGGGCTTTCACAGCAACCGGCTCTCTGCGTTATCCGACTTCGACATGCCCCGGCATGCCTTCAGTCAGATGCCTTGAACGCCAATTGCTGTGCAAGCCAGAGTGCCACGAGGACTTATTCGCACCTTCCCTAAATCAGCTCTCCGCAGAATAATCATAATAAGACTCAAGGAAACCCCTATGCTCAATCGCGCCTCCCGGCCACTGGTCAAGCTGGTGGATAAGTATCTGCCCGATCCCTATATCTTTGTGCTCCTGCTTACTTTATTGGTGTTTGCTGCCGCCATGCTCGGCCAGCAAAAGACACCGGTAGAAGTGCTGGGTTATTGGGGCAGCGGTTTTTGGAACCTGCTTAGTTTCTCGATGCAGATGTTGCTGGTGCTGGTGGCCGGTTTTATGCTGGCCAGCTCGCCGCCGGTGAAGAAGTTGCTGGATGCCATAGCGTCCCTGGCCCGCAGCGCGCCGCAGGCTATCATACTGGTGACCTTGGTTTCCTTGGCGGCCAGTTGGCTTAACTGGGGGTTCGGTTTGGTGGTTGGTGCCTTGTTTGCCAAGGCGTTGGCGCGCCGGGTCAAGGTGGATTACCGTTTGCTGGTGGCCAGCGCCTATTCGGGCTTTGTGGTCTGGCATGGCGGCTTGGCGGGCTCAGTGCCCTTGACAGTGGCCACACCAGGACACTTTGCCGAGGCGCAGATAGGCATTATTCCTACCTCGGAAACTATTTTTGCCGGCTTTAATCTGCTGCTACTTGCCTTGCTGTTTATCATAATGCCGCTGGTCAATCGCTTTATGCTGCCGGATGACAAAGAGTCAGTGATAGTCGATCCTGCGCTGCTCGAGGATGCTGCGCCGACTCAGAGTGAGAACAAACGCCCGGCCGACTATCTGGAGAACAGCCGGATACTCGGGATCCTGGTGGGCCTGTGTGGTCTCGGGTATCTGGGGTATTGGTTCTTTGTTCAGGGGGGCAGTCTTAACCTCAACATAGTCAACTTCCTGTTTCTGTTCCTGGCGATAACCCTGCACCAGACGCCGCGAAGTCTGCTGGTCAGTCTCAATGAGGCGATTAAGGGCGGCGCCGGGATAGTGATCCAGTTTCCCTTCTACGCCGGCATCATGGCGGTGATGGTACAGTCCGGGTTGGCACAGAGTATCTCTTCGGGTTTTGTTGCCATTGCCAGCGCCGAGTCACTGCCATTCTGGAGCTTTATCAGCGCCGGGGTGGTGAATATCTTCGTGCCATCCGGTGGCGGCCAGTGGGCGGTACAGGCACCTATCATGTTGCCGGCCGCCGAGGCTCTTGGCGCCGATGTCGCCAGGGTCGCCATGGCGGTGGCCTGGGGGGATGCCTGGACCAACTTGATCCAGCCTTTCTGGGCGCTGCCTGTGCTGGCTATTGCCGGGCTCAAGGCCCGGGATATCATGGGTTTTTGTCTGATGCAGCTGCTGATCACCGGCGTGGTGATAAGTGTTGCCCTCAGCTGGTTTTAGGCCAGCTATGCTTGCTGATCCCCTTGATATACAGGCTCTTGTGATAGGCCCAACCGAAAGCGAGGATCAGCAGCAACCCCGAAACCACAGGGGTTAGCAAAAACTGCCAGTCGGCCCCGGCCAGCATCACCAGCAAGGGGTTGGCGCCGGCCGGTGGATGTGTGGTGTTAGTCAGCATCATCAGGCCGACACCCAGGCCGGTTCCTAGCCCCAGTGTCAGCGGCGACACTCCCAAGGTGTGCAATAACAAGAGGCCCAGAGCGCAGGTGAGCAGATGGCCGAAGAAGATGTTTTTCGGCTGCGCCAGCGGGCTTTGGGGCAGGGCGTAGAGCAACACCATAGTGGCGCCGAATGGTGCCATCAGCAGCAGACTCCAGCTCAGGTTCTGCGTCAGCATCTCCTGTAATCCCGCCAGTAATCCAATACAGCTTCCGGCGCCCAGTGTGGCCCAGGCGGCAGCCTGCCAACGGTTTGTCGCCGCTTGTGCTGTGTTTTTTGCAGCAGGTGTTGCGGTCAGGGGCGGTGTGTTGTCCATATCTGTTTTCCTTTGGTTGTCAGCATTTTTGCCTGGTAGAACAATCGGTCTACTTTTTATGGTAGACAGACCGTTCTACTTTTGTCAAACTCAGATTGAATCGTTAAGGAGCGTGAGATGGACAAGGTTTCCCAACTGCTTGCCGGCGCCTTTGAACTCTTTTATCGAGAGAGTGTGCATGGGGTGGGCATCAATCAAATTCTGGCTGAGGCCGGCATAGCCAAGAAGACCCTTTATCATCATTTCGAGGGTAAGGAGGCTCTGGTGCTGGCCGTGGTGCGTTATCGCGATCAGCTGTTTTTTGATTGGTTGAATCAAAGGCTGGAGGCGGCGCAAACGCCGACGGAGCTGGTTCATGAGCTGTTTAACGCCCTGGATGATTGGTTCAACAGCCGGGTTGAATCCCTGAGCCAGTTTCGCGGCTGTTTCTTTATCAATACCGCCGCCGAGTATCCCTCACCCGAGCATCCGGTAAATCGTCTCTGCCGTGAGCATAAGGCCAGGGTTCAAAATGAGCTTGAGCAGAAGTTGTCGCCTTGGCTTGGCAACGAGTGCGCTCGTGAGTTGGCCGGGCAGTTGTGTTTGATTAAAGAGGGGGCGATAGTCTCGGCCCAGCTCGTCAGTCGGCATTATGCTGCCGAGCGCGGCCGCAAGCTGGCACTGAGCTTACTTGATTAAGCCTAGATGATTGAGCCTGCTTGATAGGTGAGCTTGCCCTTGAGTTTAGAGCCAACCGTTAAAAGGCTATCTCGGGCAGCAGTGCCAGCCATCCCAGCTTAAGAGCGGCGCCAAGCACCAACAGGTTGAGGCCGACACAGCACCAGAACAGGAGTCTGAAACTTGTTTTACTGGTCTTGTGGCGAAACTGATGGCGTGCCAGTAAAGCGCCGGGCCAACCACCGAGCAAGCCGGTCAGTTGCAGGGTCGACTCCTTGGTGCGCCAGCGGCCTGTTTCAGCGGCCTTTTTATCGCGGGCATAGAGCCAATAACAGAGAAGGCTCAGCAGCAGATACCAGACGGGCACCAAGAGCGGCAGCTTATCCAGTGCCACTAAAGCCAGTAGCAGCAGGGCAAACAGGGCGGTGAGCTTACCGATGAAAGACTTGTGACTGCTGCGCTTATTCTGCTGACGCTGCTTTTGTTTGAGTCTGCCCCTGTCCTCGGGAAAGAAGGCCTGTTTTGCCTGGCGCCGACCCTTGTCATCCTGGGTGATTTCAAAGGTCAGCAGGTCGCCCACTTGTGGCCTGCGACCGCTCAGGCTCAGTGATTTAATGTGCAGAAACACCCGTTCACTGCCGTCATTGGGGCTGATAAACCCAAAGCCTTTATCGTCCTGCCAATGGCTGACTTTTCCTTTGTGCTTCATGTGTTTGACTCGTGAGTATTCATGGCGTTATTGATTGGCTTCTTGCCAAAGGCCAGACGACGCCAGAGCCATTCCAGCGGCCCTTGCTTGAAGAACCTAAGATAGCAGCCGGCCAGTATTATCTGCACCAAGGCATAACCCAGGGCTATGGCCAGGTAGTCTATGCGCTCAAGTGTCAGCAGCAATTCGGGCGCCTGATGGCGAAACAGCCAGATCCCAAAACAGGACTGCAGAATATACAGGCTCAAGGGGATCCGGCCAACCGCCTGCAGGCGCATTTGCAGCCATGGCAGGCGTCGGCCGAACTTAACTAACAGATGCGCATAGACGATAGCCATGGGAATGGCGCTCAGCATGACCAGAATATCGGAAAGCATCACCAGTTTGGGGCGGGATTGCAGGCTGAGAATCGTGTCCGCCAGCGACAGCAGCAAGCTCAGTGCCAGCAATTTCCCCAATTTGCCCTGGGGTAAACCTTGGTCAAACAGCCCGCGACGATACAGGCTGATCCCCAGCAGCATCACACCGCTGACAAACCACAGCAGAGTAAATGGCAGGGAAATCAGCATCAGCAAGGTCATAAACAGATGCATCAGCAACTGCTCGCCATAGCTGCCGGTCCAGGCGCTGTATTGTTCATTGAAAAGGGCGTTGCCGCGGATCCAGGCTTCATCACCCGGCAGAAAGATCATCAGGCCATAGGCCAGGATGCCGATGGCGATAAAGAGCAGTGCCCGCCTTTGCTGGGCTTCAATCTCCAGGTTACGATAATGCCAGGTGAGGAAGCCACAAATGCTATAGGTGAGCAGGATATCCCCCGGCCAGATAAACAGGCTGTGCAGCGCCCCAAAGAGCATCAGCCAGAGTAAGCGCGAGCGTATTAAGGGGAAGGGCTCCAATCCTCTGGCGAGGAAATTCTGTTGTTGAATATAGAGGCCGACACCGAAGAGCATGGAAAACAGGCTGAGGAAGCGCCCCTCCAGCAGAAAATTACTCAGGGTTTCGGTAATGGCATCGGTTAAATGAAACTCGGGAAAGGGCGCATAACCATATAAGGTGACGCCCATAAAACTCACATTGAGAAAGAATATCCCTAATACCGCCAGCCCTCTGACGGCATCGATATTGGGGTTGTGACTGATTTTGACCGGCTGTCCCTGCATCTTTTCCCTGCCTATTTTTGTATACCATCTATGGCTTTTATTAACAGAGCTAAGTTAGCAATCAAACCCGAATGAGGGAAGTGCTCGCTTGTTTCAAATTATGATCCCTTCTCGGTCGCGTTTTTAGCCGGCTTGGCCGAGATCCAGAGCCTGATATTGCCCTTGACCACCCGGATATCATTGCTGTCATAGGCGAGCACCTCGACATCAAGATCCCCCGGCTGCCAGGCGTTGGCATCAACCTTGGCCACACAGCGGATATCGCTGCCGGCCTTGGCGGTGTAATCCAGCGTCATGCCCTTGGGGATCCAGCGCAGATGAGGTGGTATTGAAGCCTCGGCCATGACCCCCATCGCCATTTCCAGGCCGTTGCAGATGGCAATGACATGTACTGTACCTATGTGATTCTCCACTGCGCGGCGTTTACGCAACAGGCATTCACAGTAGTTGGGCTCCAACTGAGTAATTATCGGCTTGATACTGCCAAAGTAGGGCGCCATCCGGCTGACCAGCAAGGAGAATATCTTATTGCCAAAGGGCAGGCGCCGGCATTTGTGATACAAGTTCAGGGTCGAATTGGCGGTTTTACTCATAGTGATTCCTTGTGGGTATTCCTTTTTGATGTTTTTTGTTGGTATAGGGTAATGTTTTTGTTATCACTCTGGTCGGATGAGTGTGTATGCTGACGAGCGCTTTGGCAAGAGCCAAGAGGCAAGAGTTAAAAGGAAAGAGGCACGAGCTAAAAGGAAAGAACCAAGAGCATTGGCTGAGATGATCGAGGGGCTCGCCAATCTGAGCTGAGGCTGAACAGATAGAATAAAAACGCGTGGCAGCAACTGGTGCCTGTGCTTAAATGGCGGTTTCTTCGGGAAGGTGCGAATGGGTGAACCTTTTGCAAGTGCAAGAATCACTTCCTTGGACAATCCAACTTCAATCAGGATTGGTATAATCCGCGAGAATTATCAAAACAGTAGTAAGGAAACCTAGTGAAATTTCTGTTGACCTACCTCAAGGGGCTGGCCATGGGGGCCGCCGATGTGGTGCCCGGCGTTTCCGGGGGAACCATAGCCTTTATTACCGGCATCTATGACACCCTGCTGGAAAGTATTCGCCGTATCAATCCCAGTCTTTGGGGCATTATACGCCGCGACGGGATCAAGGCGGCGTTTGCACATATCAATGGCGCCTTTTTGTTGAGTCTGTTGGCGGGGATCCTCAGCAGTATTCTGAGTCTGGCCAAGCTTATCTCTTACCTGCTGGCACATCATCCTATTCCTGTATGGTCATTCTTTTTCGGGCTGATCCTTATCTCCGTGGTGCATATGTTGCGCCAGGTCAAGGGCGGTTTTTCACTGCCACGGCTACTGATTTTTGCACTGGGAGTGGCCTTTGCCTGGGGCATTACCGTGCTGAGCCCGGTTGAGTTGGAGGCCAGCTACTTTAATATTTTTGTTGGCGGTGCCATCGCCATTTGCGCCATGATACTGCCGGGGATATCCGGCAGCTTTATCCTCTTGCTATTGGGTCTGTATCCTGCCGTGCTGGCGGCGGCCAAGAATATCCAGCTGGATATTCTTGGCTGTTTTGCTGTTGGCGCCGTGATAGGTATCCTGAGTTTTAGCCATCTGCTGTCGGCGCTGCTGCGGCGCTTTCACGATGCCACCCTTATCTTCCTTACCGGGCTTATGCTGGGGACGCTGGGCAAGATCTGGCCCTGGAAACAGACGCTGAGCTGGCGCACCAATTCCCATGGTGAGCAGGTACCCCTGGTGCAGCAAAACCTGTCACCCTTTGGCTTTGAGCAACTGACACAGCAGCCGCATCAGTTGGGGTTGGCGCTCTTGTGTGCCGCCGCCGGAATTGGCCTGGTACTCCTAGTTGAGCGCCTGGGGGCCGGCAAGCAATAATTTCAGGCGTTAGTGCCCTGCAGTGAAAGATATCAATGACAGAAAACGGGAGCTCAAGGCTCCCGTTTTTTATCTCCCTTCGAATCTCTCTTAAATGCCTTTGCGTTACAGGTTTCATCCAAGATGGGTGCTACTTCGCCAGCAGACAGCTCAGGTTTTCTGAGCTCGACTCCTTTTAAGGTCTTGTATGACTTGCCCGGCAAGTCGATCCTTCTTTACTAAAAAAATATTGTACAAAAACTTGATCCTTGTACAGGTGTATGCCTTAATCTACTACAAGGTTATACAAGGATTCTCAATATGTACAAGTTTGAGCCGCAGCGAATTCAACTGGGTATCAGTGCCTGCCTGTTGGGGCAGCAGGTGCGTTTTGACGGTGGTCATAAGAATTCTGTCTATTGCCAGCAGGAACTTAGGCAACATTTCGACTTTGTGCACGTCTGTCCTGAGATGGCGATAGGCATGGGCGCGCCACGCAAGAGCATACGTCAGGTGCGCCGCGGTGATGAGATTAGGATCCAGAGCCGTGATGCCAGCTTGGATGTAACCGAGAGCCTGCAAAGTTTCAGTGAGCAAAAAGTCGCTGAATTGGGGTTTTTAAGTGGCTATCTGCTTTGTGCCAAATCACCTACCTGCGGCATGGAACGGGTCACTGTCTACAAGGAAGGCGGCGATCAGGGGAATCGCAGTGGCATAGGTGTGTTCGCCAAGGCCCTGATGCAACGCTGGCCACAACTGCCGGTTGAAGAAGAGGGGCGCTTGAACGATTTGGTGATCAGGGAAAACTTTTTCACCCGGGTGTATGCCTTTCACGACTGGCAGTGTCTGCTGCACTCCGGCTTAAGCCTGCATAAATTGACCCAATTTCACGCCAGATACAAATACCTATTACTGGCGCACAGTCCGGCTCAATATCGCCAACTTGGCCCCTTGCTGGCTGAAGGTGGTGAAGACTTGCAGGAAACTGCCCGGCGTTACTTTGAAGGCTTTATGGAGGCGCTGAAAAATAAGGCTAGTCGCCGCAATCACACCAGCGCACTGCAGCATATTCAGGGCTATTTCAAACAAAAACTGACCAAGGCACAGAAGGCTGAGCTTAGTCAGGCGATAGATGAATATCGTCAGGGGCTGCAACCTCTGTTGGTGCCGCTGACATTGATTAAACATTACTTGAGGGAGCATCCGCAGCCGTATATTGCGGCCCAGGTTTATCTCAACCCTCATCCACAGGAGTTAAAACTGCGTTATGCCTACTGATAACATTGCCAACCTTTCCATCGGCGAAGTCGCCAGACTGACCGGGGTGAATCCTGTCACCTTGCGTGCCTGGCAGCGACGGTTTGGACTGGTTATCCCGCAGCGCACCCCCAAGGGCCATAGACTCTACACTCAGGAGCAGGTGCAACAGATCCGTGAAATCCTCTCCTGGCTTGAGCAGGGCGTGGCCATCAGCAAGGTCAAGCCACTGCTCAGTGGCCAGACAGAAAAACAGCTGCAGCAAGAAAATGAAGACGACGACTGGCTGAAGTTCAGCAGCAGTCTCACCGAGGCGGCACTTTCTCTCAGCAGTGCCCGCTTTGGCCGCTTGCTGGATGAATTCAGTGCCCTCTATCCCATCGCCTTGTGTTGTCGGCGCTTGCGCCATTGGTTGCAAGTATTGGACACCCAACTCGATGAACGCCTCGACGGCGCATTTGTCCGCAGTTGGCTCGAAAGCCGCTTGGCTCACTATGTCGGCGCCCGCAGCGAGCAGTTGCTGCGCCAGAAACCCCGCTGGCAACTTCTTTATCTGCCGCTTGGCAAGCAGCCGGCCTGGAGTGAGATCTTGTTGCAACTGGAGCTTATCACCCGGGGTGTCAGCCTGCTGCCGCTCAATATAGAGGAGCCTTTGGAAGGCCAGGGGCTGCAACTCTTGGCACACAGGCTGCCGCTGCAGGGGCTCTTGTTGCTGCCACCTTCCCAGTTGCCGGGCAGCAGTGTCAAAGCCCTGTTCCAGCTGGCGAGCGCTTTGGAATATCCATTGATCTTGAGCGGGGATTATGTGGCGGCTCACGCCAATGCCTTTGAGCACTATGCCAAGGAACTGGCTGTGACTGAAAAAGGCGCCAACAAGAACCGGGAGCCCGTCAAGAATCCTGTGCTTTGCAGCAGCAATGCCGCCATATTGGCACTGCTGGGTCAGGCCGAGTCCGCCTCAAAACAACCGGAGGACAAGTAACATGTCCCAGTCCTTGCCCAATCATGTGCCTTCCAGTGAAAAGGCCTGTGTTGCCATCTGGTTTCGCAGCGATCTGCGCACTTCAGATAACCAGGCCCTGTGGCTGGCGTGCGAAGCGGCAAGGGCCCAAGGTCTGCCGCTGCGGGGTTTTTATATGGCGACTCCGGCCCAGTGGCAGCAGCACTCTGTTGGTCCCATGCAGCTGGATTTCATCGAGCGCAGCGTCAATCAACTGCAACGGGCGTTGGCATCTTTGGGGATAGCTTTTGATTTGCTGCACTGTGACGATTTCTCTTTGGTGAATGTCACTGTCGAGGAGTATTGCCAACGCCAGGGCGTTAAGCAGATTTTTGCCGGGCGCGAGGTGGAGATTAACGAGCAGCGCCGGGATCAGGCGCTGGCACAGCTCACCAGGACTATAGGGGTGGGCCTGCAGTTTACCGATGAGCACTGTCTGCTGCCGCCCGGCAGCGTCCGTACCCAAGGCGGCGAAATGTATCGGGTATTTACCCCCTTCTTTCGCCGCTGGCGTGAGCTGCTGGGAAGTGAGGCGATAATGCCGCTGCCGGTACCTGCGCCTCTGGCCCCGGCTTTACCTGAACCCGCAGAGCTGAGTTTTAAGATCAGCAATCAAGGCAGTAAACAAGACAGCCACCACTGGCCAGTGGGTGAAGGGGCGGCCAGGCAGCGCCTCGATAGCTTTATTGCCAACCAGCTTGCCGATTACGGCCAGGAGCGGGATTTCCCGGCGCTCGATGGCACCAGTTGCCTGTCGCCCTATCTGGCGTTTGGAATTCTCAGCCCGCGGCAATGTGTGGCGGCGCTGCTCAATCGTTTCCCCGAGGCTATGGCAGAGGACAATAGTCCAGGGCGCAGCTGGCTGGCTGAGCTGGCCTGGCGCGAGTTTTACCGCCATCTGCTGCACGCCTGGCCCCAGCTGTGTATGGGGCGCAATTTCAACTCGCTCGGTGATGACATAGTCTGGCGTAACGACCCGCAAGAGTTTGCCGCCTGGTGCGAGGGCCGCACCGGTTATCCGCTGGTGGATGCCGCCATGCGTCAGCTAAACCAGACTGGCTGGATGCACAATCGGCTGCGAATGGTGACCGCCAGCTTCCTCACCAAACACCTGTTGGTGGACTGGCGCTGGGGTGAGCAGTATTTTCGGCGCGCCCTGATAGATGGCGACCTGGCAGCCAATAACGGCGGCTGGCAGTGGTCTGCCGGCACCGGCTGTGATGCCCAGCCCTATTTCAGGATCTTCAACCCCATGAGCCAGAGCGAAAAGTTCGACCCCGACGCCAGTTTTATCCGTCGTTATCTGCCTGAATTGGCGCACTGGCCGCTTAAACAGATACACCATCCGGGCACAGCCGCATCGTCCCGCTTCACCGAGCCGAGTCTGTTTGCCACTGCGGCTTATCCGCCACCGATAGTCGAGCACAGCGCGGCGCGGCAAAGGGCGTTGACCGCCCTGGCCGTGTTGAAAAAGTCTGCCTGAACTCAGTTCATTAGCCGAGGGATTATCATGACCAGCCACTCAGTCACTGCGAACATAGCACCCGCTTCACAGCCGGCAGCGCCGCAGTCTCAAGAGATTATTCAGGCATTTATTGCCTTGTATCAATCTCTGGGCCCTGAGCAATTGCCCACATTGCGCCAAAGGCTGCAGGCCGTCTATGCGCCTGAGATCTGTTTTTGCGATCCCATGCACCGACTGGAGGGGCTTGAGCAACTGGAACAGTATTTTGCCGGTTTGTATCGCAACCTGACCGAAATCGCCTTTGAGATCACTGACGTCTTGCCCGCCGGGGACCAGGCCGCCATCAGTTGGCAGATGAAGTATTGCCACCCCAAATTGAACCGGGGGCAGAGCATCAGCGTCGATGGTATCAGCCTCATCAAGTTTGGCGACAAAATCCATTATCACAGGGATTATCTGGATCTGGGGCAGATGCTCTATGAACAGTTGCCGCTGCTGGGCTCAGTGGTGCGCATGGTCAAGGGCAGGGCAAGCCGATGAAGACGGTATTGATCACGGGTGCCAGCTCAGGCATAGGTGCCGAGCTTGCCAGACAATATGCCGCCGCCGGTTGGCGGGTCTTGGCCTGTGGCCGCAATGAACAAGCTCTGGTCGCCCTCGAAGGCTGCGAGCCTTTGAGGTTCGATGTCACCGACAGAGACTCGGTGCTGAAGCTGGGCAGCAAGCTCAAATTGGAGTTAGGCCAAGCCGACTGTGTGGATCTGCTGCTGCTCAACGCCGGTACCTGTGAGTACATAGACGAGGCCATGGCCTTTGACAGCGCCCTGTTTGAGCGGGTTATCCGCACCAATCTGTTGGCTGTGGGCTATTGCCTGGAAGCCTTTACGCCTTTGCTTGCCCGTGGCAGCCAACTGGCGCTGATGAGTTCAAGCGTTGTGATGCTGCCTTTCCCGAGGGCGGAGGCCTATGGCGCCTCCAAGGCCGGGATCAGTTACCTGGCGCAGAGCTTGCGGCTCGATCTGGCCCACAAGGGAATAGATGTCAGCGAAATTCGCCCGGGCTTTGTTAAAACGCCGCTCACCGACAAAAATGACTTCGCCATGCCGATGCGGATCTCCGCCGATAAAGCCGCCAACACCATCATCCAAGCCCTGGCCGCCAGACGGCGCCTGATTGCCTTTCCCGGGCGTTTTATCTGGCTGCTGACTCTGCTGAGCTGGTTGCCCCGCAGTTGGTTGGCCGCCGCCCTTGGTAAACCCTCTGCAAAAAACGGGAGCCCAGTATGACAGTTTCAACCGGCAATAAGCCGCGCATCGCCATAGTCGGTTCGGGGATCTCCTCGCTCACTTGTGGTTATCTGTTGTCACAGCAGTATGAGGTGACGTTGTTTGAAGCCGCCGATTATCTGGGTGGGCATACGGCCACTGTGGATGTTGAGCTTGACGGCAAACCCTACGCCATAGACACAGGGTTTATTGTGTTCAACGATCGCACTTATCCCAGGTTTCAGGCCTTGATGGCCCGGGTCGGTATC
The DNA here is from genome assembly GCF_007636515.1 of Shewanella sp. MSW. Classification (NCBI taxonomy): domain Bacteria; kingdom Pseudomonadati; phylum Pseudomonadota; class Gammaproteobacteria; order Alteromonadales; family Shewanellaceae; genus Shewanella; species Shewanella sp. MSW. The sequence goes on along the minus strand of NZ_LVDR01000011.1, from coordinate 127,638 downwards.
AAGGCGCTGGCGACCGAGATGAGCTTCTCGGTGCAAAACCTTGTCAGCGGTCTTGAATACAATGGCCATAGCCTGGCGACCCTGTTTGCGCAAAAGCGCAATCTGCTGAGTCCGACTTTTTGGGGGTTCCTGAGGGAGATTTTGGCCTTCAACAGCCGCTGCAAAGCCTTGTACCAAAGTGGTCGTTACCCGGCGGTGACGCTGGGGGAATTTCTCGACCAGCAGGGGTTTTCCGACTTCTTCTGTCAGCACTATATCCTGCCGATGGGCGCTGCTATCTGGTCGTCCAGCATTCAGGATATGCGCGCCTTCTCGCTGCCATTCTTTATCCGTTTCTTTGAACATCATGGACTGTTGGCCGTCAGCAATCGGCCGCAGTGGTATGTGCTCGAAGGCGGCTCCCGCAGTTATATTCCGGCGCTCAGCGCGCCCTTTGCCGAGCGGGTGCATCTCAACTCGCCGGTAGCACAAATCCGCCGCCAAGCGGGGGGCGTGCAGCTCAGAGTCAAGGATAGCTGGCATGAGTTTGATCAGGTGATCCTCGGCTGTCACAGCGATCAGGCGCTGGCCATGCTCAGTGACGCCAGTGAGCTGGAGCGGGAGATACTCTCCAGGCTTAAATACCAGGATAACCAGGTGACCTTGCACACTGATACCTCGCTGTTACCGAAGCATCGCGCCGCCTGGGCCAGTTGGAATTATCGTCTCGATGGCGATGCCAGCCGTCCCGCCTGCGTAACCTACAACATGAATATTTTGCAGCGCCTGCCAAAGTCTGCGCCGGATTTTTTGGTGACCCTGAACCAGGATGAGGCGATAGCCAAGGACAAGGTGCTCAAACGTTTTGTCTATGCTCACCCGGTATTCAATGAACAGAGCCAGGCGGCGCAGCAACGCCGCAGCGAGATCTGCGGCCAAGACAGTATCCATTTTGTCGGCGCCTACTGGTACAACGGCTTTCATGAAGACGGGGTACGCAGCGCCCTGGATGTTTGTGAAAGGTTCGGGGTGAGCCTATGAAACCTGAAACGGGTCTCTACCTCGGCAGCGTCAGTCACTTGAGGCTAACGCCGGTAAGGCACAGCTTTCGCTATCCCTTTGCCTTGATGCTGCTGGACTTGGATGACTTGCCAAGGCTCTCATCCCTCAGCGGCTTGTTTGGTGAATCCCCTTGGTCAGTGCTGCGTTTTCGGCAGCAGGATTACCTCAAGGCGGCTTCAATATCGAATACTGCCTCATCGCTTAAACAGCGGGTACTGGATAAGGTGATTGCGCTCGGCGGCGAGGCCGACTGCGACAGCGTGCTGTTCGCCGGGCAACTGCGCCACTTTGGGCTCTATTTCAGCCCAGTCAATTTTTTCTACTGCTTTCAAGGTGATGAATATAAATACCTGTTGGCAGAGGTGAGCAATACCCCCTGGAATGAGCGTCACTGTTATCTGGTGTCGGCCGAGGCGCCGGCGCTTGGCGACAAGTGCTTCCATGTATCGCCTTTTATGTCGCTGGATTATCGCTATCGCTGGCATATTCCGGCGCCGGCAGAGCGGCTCGACTTGCGGATCAGCAATCTGCCCGGCAAGGGAGATGAGGCAGAGGCTGCCCCCGAGTCGCAAAAGGTCAGCTTCGATGCGGTATTAAGCCTCAAACGCCGCCCCTTCAATGGTCGTGAACTTAGACGTTATCTGTGGGGCTTTCCCTTGATGAGCCTGAAAATTCTTTGGCTCATCTATTGGCAAGCGCTGCGTTTGTGGCTTAAGCGGGTGCCCTTTGTGCCTTACGAGCGCAGGCCTCAGGGCGGCACGGACTGAGGCTAAGGAAGGTGCGAACAAGTCCCATGTGTACTCTGCGTCGGCTTACGGGCTTGGATGCAAGGCGTGGTTCGCAGCAAATGGCCCTAGTCCTTTGCAAGAAGCACAACACAGCAGGCAGGCCTGTAAGCCACGCCCTTCGGGGCTTTCACAGCAACCGGCTCTCTGCGTTATCCGACTTCGACAGGCCCCGGCATGCCTTCAGTCAGATGTCTTGAACGCCAATTGCTGTGCAAGCCAGAGTGCCACGAGGACTTATTTGCACCTTCCCTAAAGGTTTGGAAATTTCCCCGAGTGTGACAGCAAACATTGGAGAATGAGATGGAAAACACAGTAGCCAAGAACAGACAGCAGCTGGCCGCCAGCGGCAAGAGCCTATGGGCCAGAGTCATGCAACAGGCCTTGAATGCCTTGGAGGGCGGTTGTCTTAAACTGCAACTGGGCAGTGAGCAGTGGACCTTCGGCCCGCTCGACACAGACCTGGTCGCCATAATTCGTATTCACGATGAGCGCTTTTTTCGCCAGGTGATTCTGGGCGGCTCTATCGGCGCCGGTGAAGCCTATATTCAGGGGCACTGGTCCAGTCCGGATGTTACCGCAGTGGTGCGGCTGTTTGCCCGTAATCTGCCGCTGCTGGATAAGATAGAGCAGCGGTTTTCCTGGTTTTCCAACACAGTTAGCCGGGTGAAACATCTGCTGCGCCGAAACTCAAAGGCCGGTTCAAAGCGCAATATTCTGGCGCACTATGATCTGGGCAACCCCTTGTATCAGGCATTTCTCGACCCTGAGCTGCTCTATTCAAGCGCCGTCTATCCCCATGAACAGGCGCAGTTGGATGAGGCGCAGCAGTATAAGCTGCAACTGATTTGCGAGCGGCTGGATCTGCAGCCCGGGATGAGTCTTTTGGAAATAGGTACCGGTTGGGGCGCCCTGGCTATCTATGCTGCCAAACACTATGACGTCAAGGTAACCACTACCACGATTTCCGATGCCCAGTACCAATATGCCAGTGAACGGGTTGCCGCCGAAGGACTGAGTGAGCGCATTACCCTGCTACGGCAGGATTATCGCCAGCTCAGCGGCCAGTATGACCGTTTGGTCTCGATAGAGATGATAGAGGCAGTGGGCCACGATTATCTGCCGGGATTTTTTGCCGGCCTGGATGCCCTGCTCAAGCCGAGCGGCAAGCTGTTACTGCAGGCGATCACCATTAAAGATCAGCGCTATGACAGCTACCGCAAAGGGGTGGATTTTATTCAGCGCTATATTTTCCCCGGCGGTTGCCTGCCATCTGTCACCGAGATGACACGCCACTTGCAGCGGCAAACCTCCATGACCCTCTGGTCGTTGGATGATATTGGTCTCGACTATGCCCGCACCCTGAATGACTGGCATGCCAATTTCGATGACGCCAGAGAGCGGGTGCGTGAACTCGGTTATGGTGAAGATTTTGTGCGTATGTGGAAGTTTTACCTGAGTTACTGCGAAGGTGGTTTTCTTGAGCGCACCATAAGCACGGTGCAACTGACTGCAGTCAAGGACGGCTATCGTCCGCTGAGCTCAAGGCAAATTGCAGGTTAGGCCATGAAACTGTCATCGCCTTGGTTTTTTCTGCTGCTCAACGCCATCGTTTTCCAGTTGGGCTGGTGGTCTTTGATCCTGTTTGCCAATCAGGCGCTGGTGTTTGCTCTCTTGCTGCTTTGTGCCCAGTTGCTGCTTGTCAATCCGGGCTACCGCTCCGCCCTCATGGCCGAGAATGCCCTGGATGAGAAAAGCCAACGGGTAGAGCACAGCCAACTGGCAGAGCAAAGCGTAAAGCGTAGCGGATACAGTATGAAAGCATTCAACGCCGTACTGATACCTGCTGTCATTGGCATAGTTTTGGACGCCATGCTGCACCTTGGCGGAGTATTTGAGTTTGACAGCCCCTCGCGACTTTTACCCTTGTGGCTCTGCTGTCTTTGGGGGCATTTTGCCGCGACCTTGGGGGTGAGTCTGGCCTGGCTCAGGGACTTGCCTAAATGGCAGCAGGCACTCTTTGGTGCTGTGGGGGGCGCAGGCAGTTACCTGGCGGCATTCAGGTTGGAGGCCGTGGCTTGGCCCCTGGGGCAATCGGTTACTTTTAGCTTGTTGATAATCATCTGGTCGCTGCTGCTGCCACTGTTAAGTTATTGCAACCTTAAGCTTGAATGGGGTAAAAATCCCCCAACTACAGGATTTCTCTGACGGAGACCGGCAATGAAACGATTCATCAAGGGTGTAAACAAGGGAGCAAAGCAAGTCGGTAAGCTGCATAAAGTAGGCTTTGCCGGGCTGATGATACTGCTTGGCCTGCCCTCTCAGGCCTGGGCCGACAATTTACAGATTCAAGCACAGACTCAAGCACAGCAGGCTCAAGCGCTGAGCCAAGAGCAGACTCCTGAGCCCAAAGCTGCCCAGGTCGAGCCATCCAAGGCGGAGCTTGCCAGCTTTCGGGAAGTGGGCCGCGGTGAAATGGACTGGTGGTTTATAACCCTTTATCGGGCCAGGTTGCTGACGCCGGATGGTAGTTACCAGCCCAATAGCTTCCCGCAGCAGCTGGAAATTCAGTATTACCGGGATATACCCGCTTCGCGACTCCTTGAGGCCACCAAACACCAGTGGTTGCACCTGGGATACGACAGAGAGCAGATATCTGCCTGGTTGGCGCTGCTTGAAGATATCTGGCCGGATGTGGAGCAAGGGGATAGATTGAGCTTTGTGGCAAGCGGGCCGCAGCGAGGGCATTTTCTGTTCAACGACAAGCCGTTAGCCGCGATTGTTATAGATGAGAGCGCTTCGAGCGAGCATAAGCGTTTTGCTGATGCCTTTTTGGCGATTTGGTTGTCAGAGCGCAGCAGTCGGCCGCAACTGAGAGCCCAGTTGATAGGAGAGCAGGCATGCAAATGTTAATCAGCAGGTTTATCAGTTTCACTAAGGTTTGGATGTTACTTCTGATGCTTGGACTGAGCGGTTGCGGCAGTGTCGATATTCATGACTATAGCGCCAGCGAACCTAAGTTGGATCTGCAGCAGTTCTTTAACGGGGAGTTGCAGGCTTCCGGTATGGTGCAAGATTACAGCGGCCAGGTGGTGCGCCGTTTCAATGTGCGGATGACGGGCAGTTGGCAGGGGAATCAAGGTGTGTTGCAGGAATGGTTTGAGTATGACGATGGTGAGCTTGCCGAGCGAACCTGGCAGATTACCAAGCTTGCCGATGGCCGCTACCAGGGCAGAGCCGCGGATATTCTGGGGGTGGCAGAAGGGCAAGCAGAGGGTTTTGCCCTGCGCTGGCGCTACGACATGCTGCTAAAGCTTGATAGCAACGAGTATCAGGTACATTTTGACGACTGGATGTATCAAACGGCGCCGGACACCATAATCAACCGCAGCGAGATCCGCAAATGGGGCCTGACAGTGGGGGAGGTGACTCTGGTGATCCGTAAGCTGAACGAATTTGATGCTAACAAGGAAGCACTCCCGCCGCACAAAAATAATTGAATATTCCTTATTTATTCGTTGGTTGAACAAGAATAATTGCCGCAGGACGTTTTACCGCTTGTGTCTAAAAACATTTGCGGCGTCTATTGGACGGCCAAAATTACTGTGGTTTTGTGGCGATTTCCCTAATTGTTTCATTGCTTCATCGTATTTGCTCCAATGATCACAACAGCTTATGTCTCTATTGAAGAAATGATGCTCATTTAAGAACGCGTCACAGGCTGCGCAATAGAACAGTGAGCAGTCCTGCTCAGATTGATCTCCATGTATATAGTGCCTTTGGTTCATTTGCATGTTTTCTCCTGAATAAACGCTATCAATTATGGTACGCCATGACTAACGCTGAGTCTCAGCCTAAGTTAAGCTTAGCTCTGTTTTAATAACAACCGTCTCTCAACACAGGTTTCAATATTGATGAACAACAAGTCTTTGCTACTGCCTTGGGTTTCGATGGGCTTACTGGCACTGGTATCGCTCGGCGGCTGCTCGAATGGTATCGATTTCAGTTTTGAAGCGCCCGAGGAGGAGCGGGTGAATCCCAATCTCCCCGCCGAAGATCCCATGGCACAGGATAACCAGAGGATCATAGATGATGCGCGCCGGGAAGGGAAAATCGACCCTCAAGTGTTCCCCGGGCAGCGCTGATCAGCCCAGTTGTTTGCTGTTGTCGCTCTGCTTGCGGTCATAGTATTCGAAGGGAAACAGGTTGCGCAGACGCTGAATATTGGCATCTCCGGTGTTGGCGCTGATATGCAGCCGCACTTCACCGCTGCGCTCGGCGCGCACTGTGCAGGTGAGTTTCTCTTTCTTGACCAGGGCGCGGCATTCACGTTCAAACTTCTCCGGGATTTTGCCCTTGTGCGAGGTCATACGACCGTCCTTGAAATGCATTTCAAATATTGTCATTCCTTTCTTGTTACTGAAAACCAGTTTGTAGATAAGCACTAACGCCAGGGCGATAAAGAGTATTTTTAACATAGTGGCCATAGTGAGACTCCTTGTTTCAGCAAGAGTAAATACTGCTATCCAGATGTGATCTTATATCTTCAGTTATACCTGCAAGCAGCGGCGTTTGACAGTGCACCCAGGGTGGATTTTTGTGATAAGACTAGAAGGACTGGCAAATTGGCAAACCTTGGTTATTATTTGTTCAGTAACACCTGTTTACCACAAACCAAGATCAAGGATGAAGCCATGTACCTTTCCAATGCCGAGCGCTGGGCGCAAATCTGTGACAGACAAGTGGAACTGATGGGAAAGCTCAGTGAGCAGTTTCCCGAGCGGCGAGAGCAACTGCAACATCTCACCCATAGCTGGCAAGACGTCAAACAGCAGGTGCGCCGGGGCGATCCCCCCCACGTACCGCCACTGCGTTGAGAACTGAATCAATTTATAAAAAAGAGCCGCTCAGGGAGCGGCTCTGTTACTTTTGGCTGGTGGGAGGAAGATGTGGCTTGCCCGTGCAGGTCTGTCCTATGGCTTGCCTGGGCAGCGCAATTTTGCTGCTTAGAAAGCGTAACTGACACTCGCCAGCACAGTGTCGTCATTCTGGAAGGTGCCACTGCTTATCTCGGCATCCGAATCTATATCTGTGTCCAACCAGGCCAGAGACAAACCAAAACCGGCAATCTCAGTCGAGACACCTATGGAGTAATCCAGATATTTGCCCATATCGTCATCGGGCGCATCGCCGAAGTTGTAACCCAGGTGCAGATCCAGGCTCCAGTTTTCGGCAAACTCATAACTATAGTTCAGCTCTGCATAGTGGTAGTCCAGATCTGAGCCCGAATAGTCATTGGTGTACCAGTAGGCAGCCCTAAAATCGCTGAACTCGAGGCCGAAAGAGATTTCGTTGTAGTCCTGGGAGACATTGTCGCCCGGGTACATATAGCGCAGCAGGGTAATGTCATAGGCCAGGTTGTCGTTGATTTCACCGGCGTAACCCAGGTAGACATCCAGTTCGAAATCGGCACCCACCTGATCCTCTTTGGGAGTACCATCTTCATCGAATTCCACATTACTGGCCCAGGCCCCGACGAAGAAACCCGAGTCGTGATTCCAGTCCAGACTAGCTTGCACGGCAAAGTCACCGGCGGTTTGTGACACGCCTCTAAAGCGGTAGTCATTGGTCACGGCTATCTCGCCGCTGACTTCGGCAATGGCAGAGGTTGAGGTTATGGCGCCGCCAAGCAGCAGTGCCCATAGCAGAGGGTTGGATCTTCTTATCACTGGGTTCACAAGCATTTCTCCCTTCTTTGGTTTGCCGGCCCCGTCCGGGAACATCCCGGCGCGGCCTGGTTTATGCCAAACAACAGCAGCTATGCTGAGACCTCATGGCGGTTTTGTTTTTATCTGTTGGATTCAAACACCACATAGAGCTTGCGGCAGGGAACCGTTACCTGCCAGTTGCCGCGAAACCCGGCCGGGATAACAAACCTGTCGCCCGGACCAACTTCGAGATGATTTCCCTGCTCATCGCTGATGACACTGTTACCCTCGAGGATTTCGCAATACTCGTGCTCAGTGTAGTTAACTTTCCAAGTGCCTGTTTCGCTTTGCCAAATCCCAGTATGAAACTGTTCACAGGGGCTGGAGTAATGGTTCTCCAGCCGTTGGCGCGGCGCGCCCTGCAGACGCTTTTCCTCGGCGATGGAGTATTCACTTACCTCGGGAGTATTGCGCGCCAGTACTCTGATATTGTTGATGTGCATCAGGCTCTCCCTCTCTCCCTATTTCATGGTCGGCATGATGAAATCGGCACTCAGCTGTTTGGGCCAGCGGGCGGTAACGGCTTTGCGCCGGGTGTAGAAGCGAACTCCATCCGGGCCGTGCATATGCAGTGGGCCAAACAGCGAGCGTTTCCAACCGCCGAAACTGTGAAATGCCATAGGCACAGGGATAGGCACATTGACCCCTACCATGCCGACTTGCACCGAGTGGCAAAAGTCGCGCGCCAGCTCGCCACTCTGGGTAAAGATGGCGGTGCCGTTGCCGAACTCATGTTGATTGATAAGAGCCAGCGCCGAGTCATAGTCGGCCACCCTGACTATGCAAAGCACAGGGCCGAAGATCTCTTCCCGGTAAATCTGCATCTCAGGGGTGACGGCATCGAACAGGGTCGCACCGAGAAAGAAACCTTCGCTGTCTGCCAAGGTATTGCGGCCATCGACCAGGCAAACTGCGCCCTGCTGTATACCGCTGTCTATATAGCTGCAGACCTTGTCCAGATGCGCGCGGGAGATAAGCGGCCCCATTTCCATACCCGGCTCCAGGCCGTTACCTACCTTGAGCGCGGCTATCTTGGGTTGCAGTTTTTCTATCAGGGCATCGGCCACATCAGCAACCGCCAGTACCACGGAAATTGCCATACAGCGCTCGCCGGCAGAGCCATAGGCCGCACCCATCAGGGCGTTACTGGCCAGTTCCAGATCGGCATCCGGCATCAGCAGCATGTGGTTCTTGGCGCCGCCGAGTGCCTGTACCCGCTTGCCGTGAGCCGATGCCTTACTGTAGATATACTCGGCCACAGGCGTTGAACCGACAAAGGAGATGGCTTGAACATCCTGATGGCAGAGCAGGGTATCTACCGCCAGCTTGTCGCCGTTGATAACATTGAAAACCCCATCCGGCAGCCCGGCCTGGGTCAGCAGCTCGGCAATTCTGAGTACCGGCGCCGGATTCTTTTCCGATGGCTTCATCACAAAGGTATTGCCGCAGGCGATGGCAATCGGGAACATCCACATGGGAACCATCACAGGGAAATTGAACGGCGAAATGCCGGCAACCACCCCGAGCGGTTGATTGATGCTCCAGGCATCGACGCCAGTGCCAACCTGCTCCGTGTGTTCCCCCTTGAGAAGATGGGGAATGCCGCAGGCAAACTCCACCACTTCCAGTCCTCGAACCAACTCGCCCCTGGCATCCTCAAGCACTTTGCCGTGTTGCAGGCAGATAAGCTCGGCCAGCTCATCCAACTGGGCTTCCACCAGGGCTTTGAAGCGAAACAGCACCCGCGCCCGGTTAAGGGGCGATACCTTTGACCAAGCGTCAAAAGCCTGCTTGGCCGAGTCTATTGCCCGCTCTGTATCTGCCTGGGAGGCGAGGGCGACTCTGGCTTGCTCTTCGCCGTTGGCCGGGTTGAAAATCGGCAGTGAAGCCTGTGCCCGGCTGCCATCTGTTTCATGTCCATCTATATAGTGGCTGTAAATACGCATAACTATCCTGTGTGCTTCAGTCGACGGTTTGGATGGCGTCGGCCAGGGTGGAAATCAGTTGATCTATTTGGAACTCTTCCACTATCAGCGGCGGAGAGAGGGCTATGATGTCGGCGGTGGCCCGTACCAGCGCACCTTGCCAGAAACAGCGCTCGAAAATCTGATAGCCGCGTTTGCCGACACCTTGCGGGCTGGGGGCCAGCTGAATGCCACCCACCAGGCCGGTATTGCGAATATCGATGACATTGGGCAGCCCCTTGAGACTGTGCAGCGCCTGCTCAAAATAGGGCGCCAGCGCTGTAGTGCGCTCAAACAGTTTTTCGTCACGGTAGATATCCAGGGTGGCCAGTGCCGCCGCGGCCGCAACCGGATGCCCCGAATAGGTATAGCCGTGAAAGAACTCGATCATCGCCTCAGGGCCCTGCATACAGGCATCGTGAATCGCTTGCTGCACAAACACCGCGCCCATGGGGATGGCGCCATTGTTGAGCGCCTTGGCCGTGGTCATTATGTCCGGAGTCACATCCCAGTGGTTGCTGGCAAAAGCGCCGCCCACCCGGCCAAAACCTGTGATTACCTCATCGAATATCAGCAAGATGCCGTATTTTTGAGTGATCTCCCGAAGGCGCTTGAGATAGCCCTTGGGTGGTAATATTACCCCGGCCGAGCCTGACATGGGCTCGACGATAACGGCGGCGATATTCTCTGCGCCATGCAGGGCAATCAGCCCCTCGAGTGCCTCGGCCTTGTCGGCGCCATGCTCGGGCAAGCCGCGGCTGAAGGCGTTGGCTTTCATATCCAGAGTGTGGGGCAGGTGATCGACGCCGCCGAGGAGCTGCGGGCTGAAACCTTTACGGTTATTGCCAATTCCGCCCACCGAAATACCGCCAAACCCCACACCGTGGTAGCCCAGCTCACGGCCGATAAAACGGCTGCGGCTCGGCTCGCCATTGGCTCTGTGGTAACACAGCGCCAGCTTGAGTGCTGTGTCGACCGACTCTGAGCCCGAGTTGGTAAAGAAGATACGGTTCATGCCGGGCGGGGCGATTTCACTGAGGCGCTCGGCCAACTCGAATGCCAACGGATGACCCATCTGAAAGCTGGGGGCATAGTCCATTTCGCGGATCTGACGGCTGACCGCCTCGCTGATCTCCGCCCGGCCATGGCCGGCATTACAGCACCAAAGACCTGCGGTGCCGTCCAGCACCTGACGGCCATCGACATCCCGGTAATACATGCCTTCGGCCGAAGCCAGTAGCCTGGGAGTCTGCTTGAATTGACGGTTGGCACTGAAAGGCATCCAGTAGTGATCGAGATTGCCCTGTGTTTTCGCCTGTTGTTTTAGCTCTGCCATAAGCATTAACCTTAGTGTTGCGGGCTTGTTAATGGTGATTGATATTTCGCTATGCTATGTCAGAAATAATGAACATGGAAGGCCTGTGTGCAATTATTTATGCCAAAAAATCTATTTTTGTAAAATATATTGAATTTATGCCGTGCTCGAGGCTAATCTGGAGCGACCCGAATAACTGGCGATGGCTGCACGAGTTGGCCGCGATAGGCCTACTGAGGTAGTGGAATGCCCGCTTGCAAGCAGATGAGAGGATTTATGAGTACACCGCAAACCCGTCAGCAATGGCAGCAGTTGGCCGCGCAATTGCAGATCTGTGGCCAGGCCTTTATCCATGGAGAGTATTGTGCAGCCGTATCCGGCGAGACCTTCGATTGCATCAGCCCTGTGGATGGCAACAAGCTTGCCGCCGTAGCCAGTTGCGATCTGGCCGATGCCGAGGCGGCGGTGGCCAGTGCCAGAGCCAGTTTTGAATCCGGAGTCTGGTCGAGAATGGCGCCGGTAGAGCGCAAAAAGGTGATGATACGCTTTGCCGATTTGCTGGAGGTTCATAGTGATGAACTGGCCTTGCTGGAAACCCTGGATATGGGCAAGCCAATCCGTTTTTCCAAGTCGGTGGATGTGACCAATGCCGCCAGGGCCTTGCGTTGGTCCGGCGAAGCGGTTGACAAGATTTACGACGAGATAGCGCCCACCGCTGACAATGAAATCGGCATGATCACCCGTGAGCCTGTCGGGGTGGTGGCCGCGATTGTGCCGTGGAACTTCCCCCTGTTGATGGCCTGCTGGAAACTGGGGCCGGCGCTGGCCAGCGGTAACTCTGTCATCCTCAAACCCTCGGAAAAATCCCCTTTGACGGCGATTCGTATGGCTGCCATTGCCTTGGAAGCCGGGATCCCGCCTGGAGTGCTCAATGTATTGCCCGGTTTTGGTCATACCGTTGGCAAGGCGCTGGCGCTGCATATGGATGTCGATACCCTGGTGTTTACCGGCTCCACCAAGATAGCCAAGCAACTGATGGTCTACGCCGGTCAGTCCAATATGAAACGTGTGTGGTTGGAGGCCGGTGGCAAGAGCCCGCACATAGTCTTTAACGATTGCCCGGATCTCAAGGCGGCGGCGCAGGCGGCAGCTTCGGCCATCGCCTTCAACCAGGGCGAAGTTTGCACCGCAGGTTCGCGCCTGCTGGTGGAATCCGGGGTCAAGGAGCAACTGATAGCGCTCATTATCGACGAACTCAAATCCTGGCAGCCGGGGCATCCGCTGGATCCGGATACCGTCAGTGGCGCGGTGGTGGATCAGCAGCAACTGCAGACTATTCTCGGTTATATCGAGGCGGGTAAGCAGCAAGGTGCTGTGCTGGCCTGTGGCGGCGAGCAACTCATGGCTGAAACCGGTGGCGTTTATGTGGCGCCGACTCTGTTTCGTGAAGTGAATAACCAGATGAGTATCGCCCGCGAGGAGATCTTCGGTCCTGTACTGAGTGTGATTGAATTTGAGGGAATGGAGCAGGCGATAGCCATAGGCAACGATAGCATCTATGGCCTGGCGGCCGGTGTGTGGACTTCTGATCTCAGCAAGGCCCACAGAACCGCCAAGGCGCTGAGAAGCGGTATGGTGTGGATCAATCATTATGACGGCGGCGATATGACGGCGCCCTTCGGTGGTTATAAGCAGTCGGGTAACGGCCGCGATAAGTCACTACATGCTTTTGATAAATACACAGAGATTAAGGCGACCTGGATAGCCATTTAATCGGTTTGCTGTAATAGACAATCCCCCTGCATTACGGGGGGAAAGAGGCTAAGTTCAGGGCTTGAGATGTTCACGCACAGGTTCAAACAGCGCATCGAGCAGCACTTGAGTGCGGTTATCTTCGACTCGCAGCTCCAGCCAGCCGTCACTGCCGAGAATTTCAAGCTGCCTGCACACGAGTATCGGCAATGAGGCTTGCAGTTCCCCCTTGAGGCGAAAAATCCCCAGCGGCGTATGAATGCGGCTGATATCGAAGCGAGTATTCACGACTGCCACAACGCCTTTGCTGCACTTGTTTTCAAAATGGCTCCCTATTCAACATACACTTGTCTTCAAAACAGGTCTTTTCAAAACAGGCCTTGTTCAGAATAGATCCTTGAATCTATGGTACAGCATGCCTGCCGCCAGAATGGGCGAGCGCAGCGCCGGGCCACCCGGGAAGGTCATATGCTCTATTGAGGCAAAGATATCGAAGCGCTCAGCCTGCTGACTGATAGCTTCTGCCAGCAGACGCCCCGCCATATGGGTGGCGTTGACGCCGTGCCCGGCATAGGCCTGGGCGAAATAGATGTTGGGGCTATCCGGCAACCTGCCTATCTGCGGCATACGATTGGCGCCTATCCCTATCATGCCGCCCCACTGATAATCTATTTTCACGCCCTTGAGTGCCGGGAAGACTCTTTCCATATTGGGCCTGAGCGCGGCGCAAATGTCCTTGGGATCTCTGCCCGAGTAGTTGCACAGCCCGCCAAATAACAGGCGGTTGTCGGCCGACAGATGAAAATAGTCCAGTGCTATGCTCATATCGGCGAAGGCCATATTCTGCGGAATAATGTCAGCGCAGAGAGCTTGCGACAGGGGCTCGGTCGCCAGCAGATAACTGCCGGCCGGTAGCACCTTGCCGCCGATATGAGGTTCGAGTTTGGCACCTATATAGGCATTGCCGGCCAAAATCAGATAGCGGCAACGGACTTCGCCGCCCTCAGTCCTGACCCGTATCTGCTCGCCCTTGATGATTTCGGTGGCGGCGCTGTCTTCATAGATGTTAACCCCCAGGCTTCGGGCCGCACGGGCTTCGCCGAGGGCCAGATTCAAAGGGTGCAGATGGCCGCTGCCCATGTCGCTGAGCGCGCCGAGATAACGCTCAGAGCCTATGACTTCGGGCAACTGCTCCTTGGACAACAGCTTGAGCTTATGTGGGTAGTTAAGTTGCTCAAGCTCGGTAAGCTCCAGCTCAAGCTCCTGCATATGTCTTGGTTTCAGCGCCAGATCGCAGTAGCCCCAGCGCAGATCGCAATCGATTTGGTATTGCGCGATCCGTTGCCGGACAATATCGACGGCTTCAAAACCCATCTGCTTGATAGCCAGCACACCTTCTTTACCTATACTTGGCTCAAACTGTTCAATATTATGGCCAATACCGCGGATCAACTCCCCGCCATTACGCCCTGAGGCGCCCCAGCCCACTTTTTTGGCTTCCAGTATGGTGACCCCAAAGCCTCGTTCAGCCAGTTCTATGGCACTGTTGAGGCCGCTGAAGCCAGCGCCTATTACGCAGACATCTGTCTCCAATGACTCTTCCAGCCTGGGATGCTGAAACAATTCTTTGGCGGTCGCATGGTAAAAAGAGGCGGGATAGTTGTCACTGTGAATGGGGGACTGGATTGGCATCATGGCTCCGTTCTTGTTATAAGTTTGGACTCGGCTGGTTACACCTGACGGTCGTCGCACTCTTGCCTTCAAAGTGTTCGTTTTATTTAACATGCTTTTGTCATATAATACAAAACAATTTCACCGGGACCCTGGTTGCCCTTGTGCAGAAGCCGCTGCCGACCGTGTCCTGTAACCGCCTGATAAGAGATTTTTGGGGGATTTGCGATTTGGATATAGGTGCCAGCCTCAAGGCTGTTAGAAAGATGAAAGGCCTGTCCCAGCGTGAGCTGGCTAAACGCGCCGGGGTGACCAACAGCACCATCTCTATGATAGAGAAAAACAGTGTCAGCCCTTCAGTCAGTTCACTCAAGAAAGTGCTTTCGGGGATCCCCATGTCGCTGGTGGAGTTTTTCTCCATAGGTGAAAACGGCTCTACCGAGCAAAAAGTGGTGTATCGCTCCAATGAGCTTTTGGATATAGGCACAGGGCCGCTGGAGTTCAAGCTCATAGGTCGGGATTACCCCAACCGTGCCATGTCTGTGATGTCAGAGACTTATCCCCCGGGCGCCGATACGGGTGAAGAGATGCTGCGCCACGAAGGGGAAGAAGCGGCGCTGGTGATTACCGGTCGCTTTGAACTGACGGTCGGTGAAGAGGTGTTTATTCTGGAGGCCGGTGACAGCTACTATTTCAATAGCGAACAACCACACAGGTTCCGCAACCCTTTCGATGAACCCTGTCATCTGGTCAGTGCCACCACTCCTGCCAACTTTTGATCTTCCATTTCCTCAGCTGATTGCGATTTGCTGCCCGTAAATTCACTTCGGGCAGCATATTTGCCTGAAAGTGTAAATAATATCGACCGTATAACCCCGTGTGCACCGAATTGGTGCCCGCTGAACCAGTGTGATGCAAAGCCAACTTTTTGCTTTGTTCATGCTTGTTCACACCTGTGTTAAGCGCAACTAATTTCTAGTTATTCATATAAAAACAACAGCTTAAGTTGTTTTTGGTTGGGGCGATACTTAACAGGGTATTAACCTCTTGCCTGTGCGAAAAAATCCGTGTAGTGTGTGAAAAAATGAACATTTGCTTTAGTGAATGTTCAAAACTGAGACCTGGATTTGAGTGTTTTGGGGTGAGATATGGCACAGGCAGCAATGGCGTTGGTGGGTGTAACCGCATGCAATGAGCAGTTGGGGCTGCATCCTTTCAATATTGTTGGCGAGAAATACCTCCTGGGCGTGGTCGAAGGTGCCGGAGCCTGGCCCCTGGTGATCCCGGCATTGGGGGCCGATACCCCGATAGCACAACTGCTCGAACGCCTGGACGGCATATTGTTTACCGGCTCCCCCTCCAATGTTGAACCTCATCATTACCAAGGCCCGGCCAGCGAGCCGGGCACCCACCATGATCCCAAGCGGGATGACACTACCTTGCCTTTAATTCGCGCCGCCATAGAGGCCGGAGTGCCGGTGCTCGGGATCTGCCGTGGCTTTCAGGAAATGAATGTGGTTTACGGCGGCAGTTTGCACCAGAAGCTCTATGAAGTGGGTGGTTTTATTGAACACAGAGAAGACAAGAGCGCGCCGCTGGAGGTGCAGTATGGCTTGTCCCACGAGGTCAGCATAGAACCTGGAGGGATGCTTTTCGACGCTTGGGGCCGTAGCCATGCGATGGTTAATTCCGTCCATACTCAGGGCGTGGAGCGCCTGGGTCAGGGGTTGCGGCCTGAAGCACATGCTCCAGATGGTCTGATTGAAGCCTTCTCTGTCACCGACGCCAAGGCATTCGCCTTGGGAGTGCAGTGGCATCCGGAATGGCAGGTCAGAAATAACCCCTTCTACAGCGCAATTTTTAAGGCCTTTGGGGAGGCTTGCAGTCTTAGGGCGCAACAGCGGAATAAATAATATGAATAAGCTTGAAGCCTTCTTAAAAGAACAAAAAATAACCGAAGTTGAATGTGTTATCTGCGATATGACAGGTATCGCCCGCGGCAAAATTGCCCCGGTAGACAAGTTTATCGATGAAAAGGGCATGCGGCTGCCCGAGAGTGTGCTGCTGCAAACCGTAACCGGCGATTATGTCGATGATGAGGCCTACTATGGTCTGCTCAACAGCGCCGATATCGACTTTGTCTGCGTGCCAGATGAAAACGCGGTCTTTATGTTGCCCTGGACCCTGGAAGCCACGGCTCAGGTGATCCACGATACCTATGACAAGATGGGCAATCCGCTGGAGCTGTCGCCGCGCAACGTATTGAAAAAAGTGCTCAAGCTCTATGAAGATAAGGGCTGGGAGCCGGTGATTGCCCCTGAGATGGAGTTTTATCTCACCAGTCGCAGTGACGATCCTGATCTGCCACTCAAGCCCCCGGTTGGTCGTTCCGGCCGCGCCGAATCCGGACGTCAGTCCTTCTCCATCGATGCCGCCAATGAGTATGACCCCCTGTTTGAGGATATGTACGACTGGTGTGAGGCGCAGGAGCTGGATATCGACACCCTGATCCACGAGGAAGGCACGGCGCAGATGGAGATCAACTTCAGCCACGGCAATCCATTGGCGCTGGCGGATCAGGTGTTTGTATTCAAACGCACCCTGAGAGAGGCCGCCCTCAAACACGGCGTCTGCGCCACCTTTATGGCCAAGCCTGTGACCAATGAGCCTGGCAGCGCCATGCACCTGCATCAGAGTGTTATCGACAAGGAAACCGGCAAGAATATCTTCACCCGCGAAGATGGCACCATGAGCCAGAACTTCCTCAGTTATATCGGCGGGCTGCAGCGCTTTATGCCGGAATTTCTGCCGTTGATGGCGCCCAACGTCAACTCATTCCGCCGCTTCCTGCCAGGCACCTCGGCGCCGGTCAATCTGGAGTGGGGCGAGGAGAATCGCACCTGTGGCCTGAGGATCCCCGAGTCTTCACCGCAAAATCGCCGCATTGAAAACCGTATCCCGGGGGCCGATGCCAACGCCTATCTGGCCATTGCCGCCAGCTTGTTGTGCGGCTATTTGGGAATCGTTGAAGACGTGAAACCTTCGACGCCGGTGCAGGGCCGGGCCAACGAAGACCGCTCGGGGATCTCTTTGCCGCAGACCCTGGAAGAGGCGATGGCCATGATGGAAGAGAGCCAATATTGCCGTAAATATCTGGGGGAAGACTTCACCACAGGTTTTGTCGCGGTCAAGCGCGCCGAGCTTGAGAATTTTCGCCGGGTGGTGAGTTCCTGGGAGCGGGAATTCCTGCTGCTGACTGTCTAAGGAGGGAGAGATGAAATCACAAGAGACTCAAGGCTGGCAGGCCAAGGACCATGCCCACCACTTGCATCCCTTTACCGATCCCAAGGCGTTGAAACAGGCCGGCGGGCGGGTGATTACCCGCGCCGATGGCGTCTATATCTGGGATTCACAGGGCAATCAAATTCTCGATGGCATGGCCGGACTCTGGTGCGTCAACATGGGCTATGGCCTGCGTTCCATCGCCGATGTGGCGGCGCATCAGTTGCTGGAACTGCCTTACTACAATAGCTTCTTTCAGTGCAGCCACCCGCCGGCGATTGAACTGGCCGCCGAGATAGCCGCGCTGGCACCACCTCATATGAACAAGGTGTTTTTTACCGGCTCTGGTTCAGAGGCCAATGACACCAACTTGCGCCTGGTGCGTCATTACTGGGACATCCAGGGCAAGCCGGAGAAGAAAACCATTATCTCGCGCCACAATGCCTATCACGGTTCCACAGTTGCCGGTGCCAGTCTTGGTGGCATGAGCGGTATGCATGCCCAGGGCGATCTGCCCATTCCAGGCATAGTTCACATCGCCCAACCTTACTGGTATGGCGAAGGCCAGGGACTGTCTGCCGAAGAGTTTGGCATTCGCTGTGCCCGCGAGCTTGAAAGCAAGATCCTCGAGCTGGGTGAAGACAAGGTGGCGGCCTTTATTGCCGAGCCTATTCAGGGCGCAGGCGGCGTGATAGTCCCGCCGGACAGCTATTGGCCGGAGATCAAAAAGATCCTCGCCAAGTACGACATATTGTTCATCCTCGATGAAGTGATCACCGGCTTTGGCCGCACCGGCTGTTACTTTGCCGCCGAGTATTACGATCTTGCACCGGATCTTATCACCATAGCCAAAGGGATGACTTCGGGCTACGCCCCCATGGGCGGGGTGATAGTGTCGGATAAAGTCGCCGATGCGCTGGATAAGGGCGGTGAATTTGCCCACGGCTACACTTATTCGGGCCATCCACTCAGTGCCGCGGTGGCACTGGAAAACTTGCGCCTGATGAAGCAGCAAAACATAGTCGCCAAAGTGGCCGAGGAAACCGCGCCTTATCTGCAGCAGCGGCTGCGGCAAGTCTTGGCCCAGCATCCACTGGTGGGTGTGGTGCGCGGCGTTGGCATGGTGGCCGCGCTGGAACTGGTCGCTGATAAGGCGAGTCATCAGCGCTTTGCTGCTGAGCTTGGGGTAGGCACTCAGTGCCGGGAACACTCCATTGCCAGTGGCTTGGTGATGCGGGCGGTGGGAGACACTATGATCATCGCGCCACCCCTGGTGATAACCCAGGATCAAATCGATGAGTTGGTAACAAAGGCGAAACAAGCGCTCGATATGACCTACGCGGATGTACAAAAATCGAACGGTTAAGATTGCCTGCCATTGGCGGTAAGGGCATGATATACCTTGCTGCCAAGGCGCCGATGCGGGTTTTAGGGAGTAGCATTGGTGACACTAATAACAATGACAATAAGTTAACAATTGAAGGCGGGTTACAACCGCTGCTACCCGTAAAAGGAGAGAGCATGAAGCTATTGACCAAAGTAACGTCTGTGGCACTGTTGGGAGGCCTTGCGGCCGCTGCCACGGCCCAGGCCCAGGCCGAAGAAGTCGTCCGGGTGTATAACTGGAGTGACTATATCGCCGAAGATACCCTGGCCAACTTCCAGAAGGAAACCGGGATCCGGGTGATCTATGACGTATTTGACAGCAACGAAGTGGTTGAAGCCAAACTGCTTTCCGGCCGCTCCGGTTATGACATTGTCGTGCCTTCGAACAACTTTCTTGCCAAGCAGATCAAGGCCGGGGCCTTTAAGCCTCTGGATAAAAGCAAGCTGAGCAACTATCAGAATCTGGATCCCCAGTTGATGAAACAGCTGGAGAAGGCCGATCCGGGCAACCAGTATGCCGTGCCTTACCTCTGGGGCACCAACGGTATAGGCTATAACGTCGCCAAGGTAAAAGAGCTGCTGGGAGAGGATGCACCCACAGATTCGCTCGAACTGATGTTCAACCCCAAGTATGCCCAGAAGCTGTCATCCTGCGGCATGTCCATGCTGGACTCGGCCGATGATATGGTGCCGCAGGCGCTGATCTATCTGGGATTGGATCCCAACAGTACCAAGGCGTCCGACTTTGACAAGGCCGGTGAAGTGCTGGCCAAGATACGGCCTTATATCACCTATTTCCACTCATCACGCTATATCTCGGATCTGGCCAATGGTGATATCTGTGTCGCCTTCGGTTTCTCCGGCGATATCCTCCAGGCGGCTACCCGCGCCGATGAGGCCGGTAACGGCAACAAGATCGCCTATGCCATTCCCAAGGAAGGCGCTAACCTCTGGTTCGATATGTTGGCCATCCCTGCCGACGCCGGCAATGTCGACAATGCGCTGACCTTTATCAACTACCTGCTCAGGCCGGAAGTGATAGCCCCCATCTCCAACTATGTTTCCTACGCCAACCCCAATGTTCCGGCGCAGAAACTGGTGGATGAGTCTATCCGCAACGATCCCGGCATCTATCCACCACAGGCAACTCTGGACAACCTGTATGTGGGGGAAATTCGTCCACTCAAGGCCCAGCGGGCCCTGACCCGGGTTTGGACCAAAGTTAAATCCGGCCAATAACAATAACTCAGGGGCCAGATTCCCCTTCATTGCCTGATTGCGTAGTACAGGCAAACTTTACTCGTTCCACCAGCGGCGGCCGCTGAGCCGCCCATTTGGTATTTTGCGGAGAAGTATTATGGCAATCACCTCGGGCATTCCTGTCAAACCCAATAATAAAACCCAGGATGAAGTGCTGCTCAAAATCGAGCGGGTCAGCAAGCTCTTTGACGATGTTCGCGCCGTGGATGATGTGTCGCTGACCATCAACAAGGGCGAGATCTTTGCCTTGCTCGGCGGCTCAGGCTCAGGCAAGTCGACTCTTTTGAGAATGTTGGCCGGTTTTGAAAAGCCTACCGAAGGACGCATTTTTCTCGATGGTCAGGACATTACCCATCTGCCGCCCTATGAACGCCCCATCAATATGATGTTCCAATCCTACGCCCTGTTTCCCCATATGACGGTGGCGCAGAATATCGCCTTCGGTCTCAAGCAGGACAAGTTACCCAAGGCTGAAATCGAGCAGCGGGTGCAGGAGATGCTCAAGCTGGTGCATATGGAAAAATATGCCCGCCGCAAGCCGCATCAACTCTCCGGCGGTCAGCGCCAGCGGGTGGCGTTGGCCCGTTCTTTGGCCAAGCGGCCGAAACTCCTGTTGCTTGACGAGCCTATGGGAGCGCTGGATAAAAAACTGCGGACCCAGATGCAGCTGGAGGTGGTGGAAATTCTCGAGCGGGTAGGGGTGACCTGCGTCATGGTTACCCATGATCAGGAAGAAGCCATGACCATGGCCGAGCGGATTGCCATCATGAGCGATGGCTGGATAGCCCAGACCGGCTCGCCTATGGATATCTATGAAAGCCCCAACAGCCGGATGATTGCCGAGTTTATCGGCACAGTGAATCTGTTTGAGGGGGAGATCACCGCCGATGAGGTGGACCATGTGATCATTCAATCAGAGAGCCTGAACCAGGCGTTTTACGTGGGTTATGGGGTGTCTACCAGTGTCGAGGACAAGCATGTCTGGTTGGCGGTCAGGCCGGAAAAAACCCTGATAAGCCGCGAGCAGCCCGAAGAGCAATACAACTGGGCCAAGGGCATAGTCCACGATATCGCCTATCTCGGTGGTTTCTCCGTGTATTACATTCGCCTTGGCAATGGTCAGATAGTCCAGTGCAGCATGACCAACCGTGAACGCCGCGCCGATCATCCCACCTGGGATGATGAAGTCTATATCAGCTGGGAGGACACCAGTGGCGTGGTGTTAAGATCATGAAGAAGCTCAAGTTAGGATTCAAAGGCCGCCACCTGACCATAGGCTTTCCCTATCTGTGGTTGCTGCTGTTTTTCGCGCTGCCGTTCGCCATAGTACTGAAGATAAGCTTTTCCACCGCGGCGATTGCCATTCCGCCCTATGAGCCAAGTTTTCAGTATGCCGACGAAGTGCTGCAGGTATTTATCAACCTGAGCAACTATCTGTTGCTGCTCAGCGACTCCATGTACTACTCGGCCTATCTCAACTCGCTCAAGATGGCGCTGGTTTCCACCCTGGGTTGTCTGCTGCTGGGGTATCCCATGGCCTATGCCATTGCCCGGGCGCCGGCCAGGTTGCAGACAGTGCTGCTATTGTTGGTGATGTTGCCGTCCTGGACCTCATTTCTTATTCGGGTCTACGCCTGGATGGGGATTTTGAGTAACACAGGGCTTATCAATAACCTGCTGCTGGGGCTTGGGATTGTCGATGAGCCGCTGCAGATGCTCAATACCAATCTGGCGGTGTATATCGGCATCATCTATGCGTATCTGCCCTTTATGATACTGCCGCTGTACGCCACCTTGGTGAAGCTGGATGTCAGCCTGCTGGAAGCCGCGGCGGATCTCGGCTCCCGCAGTCTCAATACCTTCTGGAAAGTGACGCTGCCCCTGTCTAAGAGCGGCGTCATTGCCGGCTCCATGCTGGTGTTTATTCCGGCCGTGGGGGAGTTTGTGATCCCCGAGCTGCTCGGCGGGCCGGACTCGCTGATGATAGGTAAGGTGCTGTGGCAGGAGTTCTTCAACAACCGTGACTGGCCGGTGGCTTCGTCGCTGGCGATAGTGATGCTGGTGCTGCTGATTGTGCCCATCACCCTGTTCCATCGCTATCAGAGCCGCAGTCTGGAGAAAGAGATATGAAGAAGCTGAGTTTCTCGACCCTGATGTTATGGATTGGGCTGGTGTTTCTGTATGCCCCCATGTTTATTCTGATTTTCTACTCTTTCAACGCCTCCAAACTGGTAACTGTCTGGGGCGGCTTTTCCGCCAAGTGGTATGCCGAGCTGTTTGCCGATCAGCAGATACTGGATGCGGTCTGGACCAGTTTGCAAATCGCCTTCTACAGCTCGACCATGGCGGTGATCATAGGCACTATGGCGGCCTTTGTGATGACACGTTTTCGTCGCTCCTGGGCCAAGCTGACGCTGTCGAACATGATTACGGCGCCCTTGGTTATGCCCGAGGTGATCACGGGTCTGTCGCTGATGCTGCTGTTTGTGCATATGTCGGATCTGCTCGGCTGGCCGGCTGAGCGGGGCAGGATGACAGTTTGGATTGCCCATTCCACCTTCTGCGCCGCCTATGTGGCCGTGGTGGTGTCATCGCGCCTCAGGGAGCTGGATCTCTCTATTGAAGAGGCGGCAATGGATCTGGGGGCGACACCGCTGAAGACCTTCTTTCTGATAACTGTGCCCATGATAGCCCCGGCGCTGATGGCGGGTTGGCTGTTGTCGTTCAGCCTGTCGCTGGACGATCTGGTGATTGCCAGCTTCGCCTCGGGACCTGGCGCCACTACATTGCCTATGGTGGTGTTCTCCTCGGTGCGGCTCGGGGTGTCCCCCAAGATCAACGCCCTGGCGACACTGATCATTCTGGTGGTATCCCTGATCGCTTTCCTGTCTTGGTATCTGGCGCGCCGCGCCGAACGCCGCAGCAGACAAACAGAGGAATAACAATTCGGCGGTTGGCTGTGACAGCCACCGCCGCTATCTCTTTTGTGTGTTTTAAATTTTGAACGATTTGTGTTTTATAATGCGTTTTATACTGGTTTTAGTCGATTTAACTGTGTAGGATGATGCAAGTGTTAAAAATAACAAACATAAAGGCTGGAATAACCATGACTGCCACTGCCCACACCTCCTCTTATTATGCCGATTCGGCCAATGACACTCGTGAACGCAACAGCTTAAGCGAGGTGCTGGAAACCGATGTCTGTGTGATTGGGGCAGGTTATACCGGACTCAGCTCGGCGCTGCACCTGTTGGAGGCCGGTTTCAAGGTAGTGGTATTGGAAGCGGCCAGAGTGGGCTGGGGCGCCTCTGGCCGCAACGGTGGCCAGATAGTCAACAGCTACAGCCGCGATCTCGACGTGATAGAAAGCACTGTCGGTAAGGCGCAGGCCAAGCTCTTTGGCGAAATGGCCTTCGAGGGCGGCCGCATCATCCGCGAACGCATCGAAAAATACCAGATAGATTGTGACCTCAAAAACGGCGGGGTATTTGCCGCCATCAATAGCAAACAGATGGGGCATCTGCAGCAGCAAAAAGCCCTCTGGGAGCGATATGGCCACACAGACCAGCTGCAGTTGTTGGATGATGCCGGCATTCGCCAGGTGGTCAATACAGACCGTTATATCGGCGGCTTGCTGGACAAGAGTGGCGGCCATATCCATCCGCTGAACCTGGCGCTGGGTGAGGCGAGGGCGGTGGAATCTCTCGGTGGAAAAATTTTTGAGGACTCGGCCGTAGTACGTATCGACGAAGGGGAGTACCCTATAGTACATACCGCCAATGGCCAGGTTAAGGCCAGGTTTGTGGTGGTGGCTGGAAATGCCTATCTTGGCAAACTGCTGCCCCAACTTGCTGCTAAATCCATGCCTTGCGGTACCCAGGTAATCACGACAGAACCCTTGGGTGATGAGTTGGCCCACAGTCTGTTGCCGCAGGACTACTGCGTCGAGGACTGTAACTATCTGCTGGATTATTTCCGCCTGTCGGCCGACAAACGCCTGATCTATGGTGGCGGTGTAGTCTACGGCGCCCGAGATCCGGAGAATATCAAAGCGATTATCCTGCCCAAGCTGCTCAAGACCTTCCCCCAATTGAAAGGGGTCCGTATCGACTATACCTGGACAGGCAACTTTCTGCTGACACTCTCCCGTTTGCCTCAGGTCGGCAGGATTGGCAGCAACATCTATTACTCCCAGGGCTGTAGTGGTCATGGGGTGACTTATACCCACCTGGCGGGCAAGTTGATTGCCGAGGTGCTGACCGGACAGGCGGAGCGTTTCGATGCCTTTGCCAGCCTGCCCCATTATCCATTTCCCGGCGGACATGCCCTGCGAGTCCCCTTTTCTGCGCTCGGCGCCTGGTATTACAGCCTGAGGGACAAACTGGGTATTTGATGCCTATCCGTACAAGGGCGCTTGGCGCCCATTTAAAGGAGTCGCAATGAAACTTAACCAGAGTGCGCTGCTGCGTGAACAAGCCTATATTGAAGGCCAGTGGCTGGACGCAGACTCAGGCAAGAAGGTCAATATTTTCAACCCGGCCACCGGCGAGCGTATCGGCAGTGTGCCCGAGATGGGCGCATTTGAAACCCGCAGAGCCATAGATGCCGCCGAGCGGGCTCTACCGGCCTGGCGGGCGTTGACCGCCAAAGAGCGCAGCAGCATTCTCAAACGTTGGTTCGAGCTTATCAATCAACACGCCGATGACTTGGCGCTGCTGATGACCACTGAGCAGGGTAAGCCTCTGGCAGAAGCCCGTGGTGAGGTCGCTTACGCCGCCTCCTTTATCGAGTGGTTTGCCGAAGAGGGTAAGCGGGTTTACGGCGATACTATCCCAGGCCATCAACAGGACAAGCGCCTGCTGGTGATCAAGCAACCCGTGGGCGTGACTGCGGCCATTACGCCCTGGAACTTCCCGGCGGCGATGATAACCCGTAAGGCGGGACCGGCACTGGCGGCCGGTTGCACCATGATAGTCAAACCGGCGCCGCAGACCCCTTTTACCGCTCTGGCGCTGGCCTACCTGGCGATTGAAGCAGGCATTCCTCCCGGTGTCTTCAGCGTGATCACCGGTGATGCCAAGGCGATAGGCAATACCCTTTGCGAAAGCGCCGTGGTGCGTAAGTTATCTTTCACCGGCTCGACCGGCGTGGGCATTCATCTAATGCAGCAATGCGCCGCCACCCTGAAGAAACTGTCTTTGGAACTCGGCGGCAACGCGCCTTTTATCGTGTTTGACGATGCCGATCTGGATGCTGCGGTGGAAGGGGCGATGATTTCCAAGTATCGCAATGCCGGCCAGACCTGCGTCTGCGCCAACCGCATCTATGTGCAGTCGTCCGTTTACGATGCCTTTAGCGAAAAGCTGGCCGCCAAAGTGGCCGAGCTCAAGGTGGGTGTCGGCACCGAATCCGGCATTACCACAGGGCCGCTTATCGACAAGAATGCGGTGAAAAAGGTACAGGAGCATCTTGAGGATGCCGTCTCCAAAGGCGCCAGGGTCAAGACCGGCGGCCGGGCGCTGGGCGGTAACTTCTTCGAACCCACTATTTTGACCGAGGTGAATGGCAGCATGCGGGTCGCCAAAGAGGAAACCTTTGGCCCGCTGGCGCCGCTGTTCCGCTTCGACAGTGTCGATGAAGTGATCGCCATGGCCAACGATACCGAGTTTGGCTTGGCAGCCTATTTCTACGCCAGGGATATCTCCAGAGTCTGGAAAGTCGCCGAGGCGCTGGAATACGGCATGGTGGGGATCAATACCGGGCTTATCTCCAACGAAGTGGCGCCTTTTGGCGGCATCAAGGCCTCTGGGCTGGGACGGGAAGGCTCTAAATACGGCATAGAGGAATATCTGGAGATCAAGTATCTCTGCCTCTCGGTCTGATTAACCCATGTCCCGGCGATGCCGGGACAACAACAGAGGATAGCAGGATGATAAGCAATGACTCTCTGATGGTGCGGCGTCAGGCCGCAGTGGCACCGGGTGTGGGACAGATACACCCTGTGTTTGTGGAACGGGCGGAAAATGCCCGGGTATGGGACGTCGAGGGCCGCGAATATCTGGACTTTGCCGGTGGCATAGCCGTGCTCAATACCGGGCACCTGCATCCCAGAGTCAAGCAGGCGGTTGCCCGCCAGTTGGAAGACTTCTCCCATACCTGTTTTATGGTGCTGGGCTATGAGAGTTATGTGGCCGTCTGCGAAAAACTCAACGCCCTGGTTCCCGGGGATTTCGCCAAGAAGTCGGCGCTGTTTACCAGTGGCTCGGAGGCGGTGGAAAATGCCCTCAAGGTCGCCAGGGCCTACACCAAACGCAGCGGCGTCATCGCCTTTACCTCAGGCTATCATGGCCGCACCATGGCAACGCTGGCGCTCACCGGCAAAGTGGCGCCCTACAGTAAGGGCATGGGGCTGATGCAGGCCAACGTGTTTCGCGCCCAGTATCCCTGCGCGCTGCATGGGGTGAGTGACGACGATGCGATGAAGTCCATCGAGCAGATTTTCAAGAATGATGCCGAGCCGGCGGATATTGCCGCTATTATTCTTGAGCCGGTGCAGGGCGAGGGCGGCTTCTATGCCGCATCCCCCGAGTTTATGGCGCGGCTGCGCAAGCTGTGTGACAAGGAAGGGATAGTGCTGATTGCCGATGAGGTGCAGACGGGCGCCGGCCGTACCGGCACCTTCTTTGCCATGGAGCAGATGGGCGTTGCCGCCGATATCACGACTTTTGCCAAGTCCATTGCCGGCGGTTTCCCACTCTCCGGTATTACCGGTCGGGCCGAGATGATGGATGCCATAGGTCCCGGCGGTTTGGGAGGCACCTATGGCGGCAATCCGCTTGCCTGCGCTGCCGCCCTGGCGGTGATAGAAACCTTCGAGAAGGAACAGCTGCTGGCGCGGGCCAAGCAGGTGGGTGCTGTCATTAAAGAAGCGCTTGGCAAGCTGCAACAGGAGCACGACTTTATTGCCGATGTTCGCGGCCTCGGCGCCATGGTGGCCATGGAGCTGGTTGAAGATGGTGTGCCAAAACCGGAGTACTGCGCCCGAGTCCTTACCTTGGCGCGAGAGCGCGGTCTTATCCTGCTTTCCTGTGGCACTTATGGCAATGTGCTGCGTCTCTTGGTGCCTTTGACCGTCAGTGACAGGGATCTGCAGCAGGGGCTGGAGATTATTGCCGAGTGTTTCCGGCAACTGCGTAGTTGAGCCGGTAAGGATGATAGGGAAGCACAGCGCTTCCCTTTTTTATGTCAGTAGTAAAAAAGAGGCTTATTCATTTGAGTTGCTTGAGGCTTGGCGTGTCCAAGCGGCTATTTTGTCGCTGTTAACTTTTTATCTGCACGCGCATTGTGCCTGACGCTGGCGCAGTTGCGATATAGCCGAAACGAACCGTTGGGTAAACTCAAGATCCGACGAAAGCCCCGGCCTTGGCTGGGGGGGGCTTTTTAGAGGAGCGGGATGAGCCTTCGAATCAATGTCCCTGATGTTCATCGGACAGGGACGCGACTGTATCAACCACATTACGGGCACCATCGAGAATTGCGCTCATTAGGTCCGCGACATCCTGAAGTTGGATTTTACCTTGGTTGGCCGCTTCGGCCACCGCCGCCATTTCCCGGGTGGCCTTGTCTGTAAGCTGACCATTTTGACTGACGACAGAGCCTATCTCCTTGGTGGACTCACTGGTGCGGGCCGCCAGTTGCCTGACTTCATCGGCGACAACGGCAAAGCCTCGGCCCTGTTCACCGGCGCGGGCAGCTTCAATTGCGGCATTGAGCGCCAACAGATTGGTCTGCTCGGCAATGGCGCTGATGGTCGAGACTATCGCCTGGATATGGCGTGACTGCTCATTGAGCTGAGCTATCGCCTCTGAGGCCTGCTGTACCTGATAGGTTATGTTGTTTGAGGTAGCAGTTACCCTGTCGAGACTGTCTATGGCTTGCTCGACTGTGGCACCTGTATTCAGCGCCGTGCTGTGGGCTATTTCGGCCGCTTCCTTAATCGCCTGGGACTTTTCTATCCTGGCGGTGATATCACTGGCAAACTTAATCACCTTGATTACTTTACCGGCGGCATTGTGTATCGGGTTATAGCTGGCCTCAAGCCAGACGGTTTGCCCCAGTTTATTGAAGCGTTTAAACAGCCCGGACTTGAACTGGCCCTTATTGAGCTCTTCCCAAAAATGGGGGTGTTCCCGGTAGAAGGCCTCGTCACAAAACAGCTTGTGGTGTTGTCCTTTCAGTTCGGCCCTGGTATAGCCCATGACGTCGAGAAAATTGGCATTGGCCTCAATGATATTGCCCTTGGGGTCAAACTCGATAATCGCCTGGGAGTTATCCAGGGCGTTGGCCACTGCTTTTTGAGTGTCGGTTTCCATTTGGCTGTTGGTGACATCGGCGGCAATTTTCATGACGCGGGTGACTTTACCCTGCTCAAACACCGGGAAGTAGGTGGCCTGCAAATAGATGCTGCTGCCATCTGCATGGCGACGTTCAAACACCCCGGCAGCGGCTTTCCCCTGCCTGAGCTGCTCCCAAAACCTGCGGTACTGGGTTGAGGCGGCATAATCGGTTTGACACAAGCTTTTGTGAGGCATGCCTTTGAGCTTTTCCTGTTCCAGGCCAAACAACTCGGCAAACAGGCGATTGGCTTCTATCACAGTGCCTTCGGGTGTGAACACCACACAGGCAAGCGACTGCTCTATGGCTTGTACTGTTGCCAGTTGCCTGGATAGCTGCAATTGACATTGTTCCAGCGCATGTCTGGACGATTTATTGAAGAACATAAAACAGATCCCCACTTGTTAGGTTTAGTCGGCAGCTTGCTGTCGGCTCGTATTCTGAGGCGAGGATCCATTTCGCAGTCGTTATTCCTGATAGGCTGCATATTTTTACTTATTATAGCGTCGCTGAAAGGTAGCATAAGTGTGGCAGAGTGAAAGCGGTAAATGATATTAAGCTTCAACTGTCACACCTTGGAGCCTGTGCTGTGTGGCATGAAAGGCTCCGGCGCACAGACTAGCAAGTTTTTGTTAACTTAAGATTTCGACACCTTTGCCGATCAAGGGAATACCCTTAATATTTGGTCTTCAGCTTTTGTCGCAAACTCTCATCTCTGGCGGCTTTGGTGACTTCGAGGGCGATATTGCGCCTGAGGCGAATTAACCAGCTGTCGATTTTGGCCTGGTCCATTTTGCAATCGCAGCGGCTGGAGATCAGGCTAAGCTGCAGTTCCTGTGCCTGTCGTGCGACTTCTACTTCGACCGTGTATCCCTTGTAGTTATTGAGCCGGGCGAGCCAGGTGCCATCAGCGGCAGTTTCCAGTTCCCAGTTATCCCGGGTAACGGCCCGCTGCAACATGGCGGGGATATCCTGCACATAACCACCTGTGGGTACAGGGTTTTGCCAGCGTTGCAATTGATATTCAGTCTCGGCGGAAGCCGGGGTTAGCCATAACAGATTCAGCAGCAGCGGCAGTAGTATTCGTTTCATGATTTTTTCAGCTCCTGGGCGATGGAGAGACGTAGATTCTTGATGTAGTTGTAATAGCCGCGGCCATTCTTGTAGCAGATATCATCAATCAGCTTCTTGCAGACAAAATCCCCCAGGGCGGCGTGGTATTTAAGCTGAATATAGTTGGCGTCGTATTCAATGCGCATCACATTAGTGTCGCCGCGATAGTCGAAACGGGCCAGGATATAGCCCTCACCTTCGCCCTCGTATACCCAGGCAAAGCCCTTGGTGCTGAGCATTCCTTCGAGAATGGCATAGCGAACCTGGGCCTCACTGGCTCCCGCTACCGGGATCTCTTTATGAACGGCTTCGATATAGCGGTTTGAAGATTTGGGCTTGGCATTTTTGTTGATGACCAGCTCGCCGGGGGCGGCTTGCAACGACAGGGAGAAACCGAGGGCGAATAACGCCCCCAGAATGGATTGGACTTGCATATCAGAATCCTTCTGAAAAAGGCTGCGAAAGTCCGAGTCTAGCGAAAAGTCAAGGCACTTGAAAGAGCACTTGAAACAGCTCTTGAAACAGCTCTTGAAAGAGAAATTAGAGCAAACCTGCCAAACGCAGACGTTGCATCTCTTTGGCAACTTGTTGCATCTGCATTGGTGTGCCCAAGGTCAAGCGATTCCAGCCTTCAAGCCCTGGGAAGGTGCGGCCCACCAGAATGCCGGCCTGCTGCATCCGCTTGCGATAGTCTTCATTATTGCCCTTGATGCGGTGGAAAATAAAACTGGCGTTGAGCGGCAGATAGTCGAGCCCCAGTTGTTTGAGTGTGGCAATGATAATGGCACCGGCCTCTAAGTTGTTGCTGCGGGTCTGCGCCAGCCAGGCGCTGTCATCCAACACTGCTGCCGCCCCATAGAGGGCAAACAGGTTGGCGTTGTCAAAACTCGCCTGGGCCTGCATGGCGGCTATCATTTCCGGAGCGGCAATGGCATAACCGGCCCTTAGTCCCGCCATTCCCCATGCCTTGGAGAACGTCTTGGTCAGCACTGTGTGTTGCTGGCCATTTTGGATGAAAGGCAGCGCGGATTGGAAATCGCTACCGGCATACTCGCCGTAGGCCTCATCAATAATAAACTGCAGCTCGGGACTGGCCTTGGCCAGCCACTGTGCAACCGGCGCCTTGGGCAGCAAGAGGCCGGTTGGGTTGTTGGGGTTACACAGATAGACAATGGAAGGGCCAGAGTGCGCGGCCACGGCGGCTTGCATGGCGGCGATATCGGTTTGCAGCTCGGCGGTCAGCGGCACTTCTGTTACCTTGAGCCCCCGGGCCTTGGCATAGTCGGCCACTATGTCAAAGGTGGGCTTGGGCATCACCAACTGGCAGTGAGCGCTGGCCATGGCATCTATGGCGAACTTGAGTACTTCGGAAGAGCCATTGCCGTAGATGAGCTGCTCTTGGCTGATACCGTGATAGCTTGCCAGGCGCTTGAGCAAGGCCTGACGGGCAGTGTCGGGATACAGGTGCGCCTCGCCCATATGTTGCATAATGGCTTCCCGGGCGCTGCTTGGCATCCCCAGCGGGTTTTCATTGAAGTTCAGCGCCAGGGGACCCTTGGAGGCAGTAGCTTGGGCTTGCTCCTGGGAAGATAGAGAGAAATTACTGCAGCCACTGAGCCCCAGTGCGGTACCGGCTAAACCGGCCTGAATAAAATGCCTACGACTTAATTGCATGTTTATTATGATGTTCTGGATAAGAGGGCGCTCAGTCTACCCAGAGGAGGAGAGAAAATAAATGAATTTTTATTCATTATTTGAAGCTTGTTATTCTTTTGGCTTTTGATTGTCAGAGATCTTTTCTGAGCCGATCGCGAACTTCCATGAGTGCAAACCCTAACAGGTTTAAGCCGTTCCATCTCCTGGGAATTTCAGATTCAGGATGATCTTGAGCGAGCCCTATCCCCCATACTTTATCTACAGGACTAGCCTCGACCAAGATACGGTTTCCAGTATTAAGCAGAAACGATTTTAGTTCAGTATGCTGAGCAAACTTAGCTAAGTTTGCATTAAGCACTATTTCAAAGCGTCTCTCATCCCAGACTTCTTGGTTGAACCCGACAACTTCCCGACCAATAGCTTTGGCTGCGCCAGGGTTGGTTGCAAGGAGGATTCTTTCACATGCAATGTCATCACCAAATAGCTTTGCCTTGTGATACATCATGTAATGCTCCGCAGTAATGAAGACGTTGCCTTCTTCTTCAAACTTTGCGTCATACCATTGACTAAAACAACTCTTGGAAATTTGTTCTCCTTTCTCCTGGTGTCCCCAGAAGAATATGTACTTGACCTTATTCCCTTGGTCTACGAAATCGACCAACTGTTCTCTTGTCCTAATTTTCAAAGTGATTCCTATGCTTGGTTGCTTTTTACCTGCAAAAGACTTTCTTACCCTGGTCAGTTCAGGCCTTGGCACTGAACTCAGAGATTGTTATGAATTCTATAAGTTGTGTATGAGGCCATGCTACACCAGCTTACAATTTAGCGAAATTTCTTGAATGTTCACGGTCGGTGAAGAGTTGGCTTAAAGCCATGATAGCCGCTGTGCCAGCGGCTTAAAGTCGTGGAGCAAGTGCATCCATGCACAACTGCCAGTTCGCCATCCCTGGCTCTCGCTCGTAAGCATG